>JAHLFI010000013.1 GCA_018883865.1 Candidatus Oceanisphaera merdipullorum | reverse complement strand
GTCTGTTTTATCTGATTACCAAGCCCCTGATAGGTTTGCTGTAGTTTTTTGAGTTCGTTACCGGTAATGCCGACTTGACGGCTAACCTTGCGGTACCCATCTATTTGGCCGGCGGATTTATTCAGCTCTTTAATGTGCCTTTGGGTGTTACTTACGTCTTTCGCCGCGCCGGTGGCGGCATTTTGGATCGACTTAAGGGGTCGCGTGAGTTTATCCACGGCAGCCAGTAACACCTGTAGTTTGAGCTGGGCCATATTTATTCTCTGGGTTGCATTCGTTTAAAGCAGCTGATTGCGCGGGTGTGCCATGCGCCGAGTTCGTCTAGATCCATGTTAGCCAACTCGCTCAGCGGCCAATGAAAGATGGCGGCAATTTCCGCCATTTGGTCGTCTACGCGCTCAGGGAGGTTTCGCTCGGCTGTGGCTGCGTGTCCTTCATTTTCTTGGGTACTAAAAAACCGGCCACCTCACCGCCCAGCTGCACCAAGTCTGCTGGGTCCATGTTTTGTACTTCGGCTTCGGTGAGTACTGGCTGGCTAATGCGCGGCAATAATTTGCCCAGGGCATTTACGTCCATCTGTAAAATGTCGGTTAAGTTGAGGCCGCGCAGTTCACCGGCTTTGGGCTTGCGCAGGGTGACTTCGGTTACGTCGCCGCTTTTGCGGGTGACGGGGGTATCCAGTTCAATTTTTGCGGTGAGTACTGGGTTGGTGAGTTGGGTTGCTGGCTGAGTCATGTTGTTCTCGCTTTGAATGTTTAGATGAGCCCCACCGCTAAGTGGGGCGATTTATGTTTGGGAGTTGGGTTGGATTACAGGCCGATAGCGCGACGATGTTCGGCCATCATGTCTACGCCGTTGACGATTTCGACCATGTTGAGCACGTCTACTTCGTATAACACTTCGCCGTCTACGATCTCTTTGTAGTAAACGTTGGTCATATTCATGGTGGTTTGGGTGTTTTCACCGGTTTTTTGCTCGCCGCCATCGCGTTCGGTGAATCGACCACGACAGACAATTTCAACAGAGCTTACTTCGCCGGTATCGTCGCGCTGGTATGCACCAGAAAAGCGCAGTGATACAGCGTCTGCTTTGGCTGCGCCCATTTTGCGCAACAGATTGGCTTCGTATCCGCCGACTACAAACGAGGTAGACAGTGCGTCATCGTCTAACCCCATGTCGATATCGACGCTACCGGGCATGCCGCCGCCGCGATATTTTTCAAACTTACGAGTGAGTTTGGCTGGCGTGAATGACTCGGCTAAACCGACCCAGTTTCCACCGTCCAAAAAGATATTTAAGTGCTTTAGTTTTCTTGGCAATGCCATGTGTTATCCCCTTTAAGCGGCTGCTACTGCGCCCGCAAAGTCGACCAAGTAACGGTCGGTAATGCGCTGGCGGAATATGAGATCTTCCAGTGGCGGCACTGGCGTGTAGTCGTAATCGATATAGAACCGGCCACTTTTGATCACATCTTTGTCGTTGATGTCAGACTCTATCCAAGCATCGGCACCGACCAAGTAGCCGAGCGTGACGAGCTCGCGAAACTTGGCTTTGATACCCTCTAAGATGTCTTTGATGAGAGTGGGCGTAACCGGCTTGTCATTGGCCCACATGTGCGCATCGGCAATGGTGTCGGCCAGTACTTGGGCGGTGCGAGTGTAGTTTTCAAACTGAAAAAGCGGGTCTGATGAGCAAGTGCGCGAGCCCCAAAATCGAAAGCCTTGGGCGCGGATCAGGGTGGTGATGTCGTTGCTGTTGAGATAACCGGCATCGGTACTTGGGTCTTGCAAGTCCCAAGACACATCTTTGCTGATGCCTTCTACGCCACTGACTTCGATGTTGGACAGGGTTTTATGCCAGCCTACTTCTTTGTCTATTTTTGCGCGCAAACCAAGAGCGCGAGCGGTGGCCCATGTGTTTTCGTTGGTGGCGGTATTGACGTTAAAGCTGGTGAAGTCGGGGAAGATCACCATGACTTCTCGGGCGCCGAAGTTTTGGCGATAGGTGTTCGCTTCTTCTTTGGTTTGCGCACCAAATGCTGATACGTAGGTGAAGGCGCGCAGCTTTTTAGCTATCACCACTAATTCGGTAGCCACAGGCAAAGGGTCGAGCCCAGGCACGCCGATAATGCGCGGCTTAACGCCGAGTTGCGATTGGGCGGCTAACAGCGCTTGCAGGCCGGTGTATTTACCTTCTGCGGTCACGGTGCCAATGATGTTGGCCGTGGTAGTTGGTTCGTCTTGTCCCTCAGCTACGCGCACCACTACCACCAAGGTATTCACTTGGTCGGCGATGGCGTCCAGTGATTTGGACAGCGTGCCCAGTACACCCGCTTTGCCAATGGCGGCTTGAGGGTTGATGAGTAACACCGCTTTGTTTAGCGGAAAGGGTTCGTCTTTGCCGTCGGTTAAATTCTTAAACTCAGTGGCAGACACCAAGCCGGTACCGCTGGCCACGCCAGTGAGTAGGGCGGATGCGGCTGGTGAGCTATTAACGGCGGTGACCACTTGGGTGGCGGTGGAAGTTATGGCGCTTGAGCTATCTGTGGCGAGAGTGACGGTAATGTCATTGCCGACCACGCTCACGGCTAAGGCCGCGGATGCTGATACGGGATCGAGATGGCGCACACGAATTCGATTGCCGTTGGTACCGGCTTCGGCTGCGGTATAGGTGATGCTGCTACCGGTAGTAAAGGCGATGGTCTGTTCGGCCGCAATGCCTGGCATGGCATCGGGGGCGGTGCACACTATGCCGATGATTGAAGTGGCCACGGTTCTGATGGTGCGTGTGCCTTCGTTAATTTCTACGACTCTGACGCCGTGGTGGTATTCCATTCGTATTCTCCAGTCCGGACGGATTGATATCAGCGTCAGTTTGCCGAGCTGGTGAGCGGCCTGCTATCGGGCTGGGGTGTGGGAGTGCACGGGACACGGTAAAGAAGTAGCAGGCACGGGCGCGCCTGCTTTTAGTCAGGTTTTATCGTCGTATAACGCTAACCAGCGTTGACGGCGCTGGCGTTCATCTAAGTAAGATGCGCGGCAATGTTGCGTCTGCCAGAAGAACAAGCGATTGATGATCAGCTCTAGTCGTTGCCACGCTTTGGAACCACCACGGGCGCGGCGATAGGTGCGGCTAGATAAGGTTTCATCAATATCACCGCCTAGCAGGGCATTGAGTAATTGGTCTAACCCGATGGCGATACGTAATAGCCAAGGGTCTTTATTAAACATTCACTGCCTCTGGCCAAGCTATTACATATTCTTGCACTGCTGCGATGCTTGGCAGTGCCTCCACTTCGGCTTTCATCTGTCTTTGGCGGGCGTGAATTTCAAAACCGCGCAGGCCGCGGGCTGCAGCCAGTGCACTGGCCAGCGCTTGCAGTGCGGCTAAGTCCATTGGCACATCCATATTGTTGGCTGTGGTCCAGAAGAAGCCATCAGGTAAACCGCCAGTAGCAGTAGCCAGTGCTAGGGTTTCATCCATGCGGCTTTTGGAGTCGATACCGCCATCCCAGTTATGACCGGCGTGGTCGAATTGCAGGTTCTCGCGTTCTTGCTGGTCGCGCCATTGGTTTATCAATACTGTTTTAGCAACTTTATGGCGCGTTATGGCTTCTGGATCTAGCTGCCAGTGGGTGCCGACCCAAACGGAGTCAAAGTGAGGGGTTAGGGAGGTATGGCTATCTGGAATAGGTCCAAACTCGGTTATCAACCGCTGCTCTCGACTCTGCTTGTCGTAAACGACCGTATCGCGATAGTCATCAAGCACATGCCATTGCTTATTTTTCCACACTGCCGCTTTGCCTTGCCCTACGGCCGGCGGTTTGGTTGCAGTGGCATACGCCGGTATTAACCACCCATCTGGCACCAGTGGGTCCATATCCGCCACCGATTGTGATGTATATTCACCCGTGTGTGGGTGATAGCAATAAATCTTCATCAGATGTTATCCTTTAATATTTAACGCACGCTAAAAACGCGATGTTTTTTGGCCTGTTTTCGTGGCTGAAGTTACCCATACTGCCTACGCCATCATGAGTGCCAGTAGCAAAAGCTGGATGTTGATTGTTATCAAACTCTCGGTTGGGATAGGTCGTGTTACGAATATCGTCTGACGATGAATAATTGACGTTGGATGCTAAGAAAATGTTGTCATTGAAAGCGAATCTTTTGTTTGGATCAGGCCATGACAGTCCCGCGCTGGTGGGCAGATAGTGGTTATGGCTTTGAACTGTGTCACCCTGCTCGCTGCCCATTTTTCGACCGATATCAACACCGCGACCATCATCCAAGTTACGAGGAAACAAGCCGCGCGCATCGGGCACATTGAACGTGGTCGTGCCATCACCTACGCCATACGTCGTACCGATAACAGCAAATAAGTCGGCGTATGCCGTCCGGCTAATGGCGGCGCCGTTCGCTTTTAGCCAACCGTTTGGCGGGGTTAGCATCGAAAATTGCACTACCGAACCAATCAGGCTCTTTCTTAATGCGTTATAAGCATCAGCCACTGCTTTGCCGGTGGCGTACTTAGTCGCCCCACCTTCGCTATCGTCATAGCTATGGGTCGATTCCCAATTGTTTACTTTGCCTAAGCCCACTTGCGCGGGGGTATGTGCTGATTCAGCGCTGGTATGTTTTTTAAGTTCGCTGCCAACATAACCGCGTGTGGCCAGCACGATGGCTGGATCTACTTTCAAGGTGACGGCGGCGGTATTGCTAACCACTATCAGCATGCGGATCACTTGGGTGCGGCCGGAGCCCTCAGTAAGTAGTGGCTTGTAAGTGGGAGGGCAGTTGCCTACCGCCACCAAGTCGCCGTCAGCATCGTAAAGGCCTAACTCTCTGATCCACCAGCCGCCGACGGTCTCGGGTATCACCTGTTCGGCGAGAATGGCTGACGGGTTGTTTGGGTCAATGTCCAATGTGTTGAGTGGCGCGCGGCGCAGCTCGTTGATGAGCGTCGTTTGTGATGGGTTTGGCGTGGGGGTATTGCCGTTGCCATCACCTACGGCCATTTGGCTAATGACAAACGGCTGCCCGAGAGCTGTAGCGTTGGCGAGTTTTGCCGACCCTACGGTGGTTAGTAATGTATAAAACGTGGTCATGGGTAAATGCTCACAATGTCGGTGGTGTGGTCTCGGCCGGCGGTGTAATACTGGCCGGCAACTTCAATAGGACCTGGGTTGTATGGGTAAACGGTTAGCTCGTCGCCGTGCGTGGTTGCTGCAGCTATCTGCACTGTGCCGCGTGTTTCCATGCTGATGGCGAGCCCAAGTAAATGGCGGCTCACTGGCTTGGCATCGTCGATGAGCCGCTCTAATTCCAGATACATTTGCTCGGTAATGCCCTGATCCAGTACGCCGACATCTAACTTAAAGGTGCCGGGCGTGGCCTCTGGCGTTTCTTGCCACCACTCGCTCACGCGAATTAAAAACCCAAGGGGTTCTACTGCTCGGCGCAAGGCGCTAATGGTGCCTTTGTGGCGGTGAACGAAGTAACTGCTGGCGATAACTTGGCGTTTGGTTTCTTCTGACCAGTTACGATCCCAGCGGTCTACCGAAAATGACCAGGCTAAATGGGGCAATAATGGTTCAGGGCAATGTTTGGGCAGCCACAGTGAACGAATAGGCACGGGCAAATTGGCTAAATCGGCATTGGCTTGGGCTAGTCTTTTTTCAAGCACGGTGGCATTGGGTGGCAATAAGCAGTTCATGTTATTCACCCACGACAAGGGTGTGCGGGGCAAAATCGGGTGCACCGGTGCGGTCTAGCTCTATGTCTGCAGCTGGGCTTAACACCACCACATGTCTAACGCCCTCAACGTGCAAGGCGGCATCAATAGCTGAGCGATATACAGAGCCGCCTAATCGGCGGCGGCTGGCTTGATAGCTGAGCAGTGCTTGATTGGCCGCAGCCAGCACAAGCTCAGACTCGGGGCCGCTTTCTAGATAAAGCTCCGCGCTAATCGTTACCGGCTTAATGATGGCGGACTGCACTGTGACCCTGTCGCCAACGGGGCGAATGGTTTCTTGGGTGACGGCGGCTTCAACGGCGCTAAGTAAATCGGGCGGGGCTGTTCCGTTGCCTTCTCTGGAGAGCACACTCAGCAACACCGCCGCTGGAGTTGGGCTTATGGCTGATACGTCAGCCACTCGACCGTCTGCCGAGCGAGCATGAAACTCATAAGCAGCGCGTGGGCCTGCCACGCTTAGCCCTTCAAATGCCGTTTGGCCACGGTCGCGAAAGTCGTCGTCGCTTTCCATCACTGCCGGCGTAGGCGGTATTGTGGTCAGGTCTTGCGGCTTTACTACTAATCGCGGCACATAAAAATTACCGAGCAAATTATCGAGGTCTTCATTTTTGCTATAGCCCAACATCACGGCTTTGGCCGCTGAGTTAATACGATCACGTAGTAGCAATTCGCGGTAGGCATTTTCTTGCAGTATTTTGGTGATGGGCTCTGATTCAAGCTCAAGCAGCGCTGCGATATCGGCCTGTTTCTCTGGCGGGTGCAGCTCGATCAGGCGCGTTTTTCTGCTGGTGAAAATAGTTTCGAAGTCTAGCGGCTCAATAATCTGAGGCGGGGGTAGCCGAGCAAAATCAAACGGGTTCATCTTGGCACCTCAACAGCTAAGCTAACTGCACTGCCGCTAGCCACTAGGCTGCCATGCACGTTAATGCTGGCCGCTCCGTTAACATCCCCGCCCTCAATCTCTATTTGCTCAATGACAATACGGGGCTCCCAAATTAATAGGGCCATGACAGTGGCGGCCATTAGCTTAAGGCGTAAGGCACCATTTTGCGGTTGGTCGATTAACTCAGGCACATGAGATCCGTAATCGCGGCGCATGATTCTGGTACCCATAGGCGTGGTTAAAATATCGGCTACCGATTGGCGGATGTGCTCCAGCTCAGTGATTTGCCGGCCGGTATCTTTGTTCATGCCTGCCAAGCTCATTTCATCTCCTTGGTAACACTGCCGGTTTCGTCGTGTGTGTGTGCAGTTACGTTGATGCCGTTATTTGTGAGGGTGCCGTCAATACTCATTGGGCCTTTGATACTTGCGCCACTGGTCGAGCCGTTGTTGTTCAGGCCGCCTTTGTAACTGAGCACGCCCTCCACCAATGCGTTTCCTTTGGTGGTGGTGTTACCAGTAAAAATTACTTCTGGGCAGTTGATAGTGACCAAATCACTTGCGGCAACAGTGGCGGTTTTTATGCCTGTGGCGTTAAGGGCCCCGACTTCTGGGTCGTACTCAATTACTGCGCCGTCTTCGTAGACGGTGCGGTCACGAGTAGGGTGATCGTCAGGTTCATCGAATAGGTCTTGATAGAGCGACGGCAACACATGAGCGTTGGCTACATCTCCGGATAGCGACAACAGCATGACCTGCTCGCCGACCGATGGCCGCCAAGATGTGCGGGCTTTACCTGCGCGGCGGGTAAAAAAGGGGCGCCAGTTGGTTTGTATGTCGCCGCTTTTAACTCGGCACTGACCCTTACGCACCTCGGTAACAGTTCCGAGTCGTAAAAGATTGTCGATGCGACGGCGCAGGTCGGCTATTTGTTCGAGTTGGCTCATGCGGCCAGTTTGCCGAGTTGACTAAGTCGCCGCTATTGGGCTGGGGTGTGGGAGTACGCGGGACACGCTAAAGAGCTGGCGGCGCTATTTGCGCTGAATGATGACTCTACCAAAGAGCTTTATAGGTTTTTACCTAAGTGGGCTATGGTCATTTCTTCTATCAGTTCAAGTTCTTCCTTGGTTATTCCCAGTAGTTTACGCTCTGGGTAATCAACTTCGCCGCCACGTTCGTTAACTTTGTCTCTTAGGCCGTAGTGGTGAACTCTGGCTACTCGCCCAGCTATTGCCTGAAAACTAACGCTTGCTTCACTGGCGTCACCTTTGGCTTTAAGCCATTTACTTTTTATGAGTCCGGTAAACATACGACGCCGTATATCTCCTTGGCTTCTATCGAGCAAGGTGCTTGTCTCACCTCTATCCACAGAAAGCGTTTTTATAATTTTGCTTTTTTTAAAGGTTCTAATTCCGCTGCGATATCGGTCAAACCCGACGATGTAATTTTTTGTTTCACGCCAACTGCGCAAATGGCGTACTTCATCACCAGTCTGGTATATGAACTTTATTTCACGCTTGGCTTTTTGAGGTTTTCTTTTCTGGAACGCCATACCGTCAGGTGATTTCTGCTGACGAATCCTTTTTGCCTGACTTGCTCTTAGCGCTTTAGCTACTCTACGTGTCAACTCTTTACGTTGAGCTGGCTCCATCTGAGTGATAAGGGCGTCAATATGGCCGGATAGTTGCGCGAAGTTGTCTTCCATTAATCACCCGCTTGCTGGCTGAATTGCTCACCACTAGTGAACAGAGTCCAATCAAACCCCTCATCAAGATCAAATTTTGGCTCTGCCAAGTGTTCTACTTCTCTCCCGCCTTCTACAGCCGTCACTTTTACTCGCTCTGTAAGAGGTAATGATATTTCTATGTCTACCAGCTTTTTATTTATCATTTCTACAGCAAATCGTATTCCGTTTTGCCTTTTGTCTGGGTTGGTTAGCAGCTCAGGTTGATGCTCGGCAACCCAAGCCAGCAAGGGCACCATTAATCTATCCGGGTGCTCGGCGTAATCAGTAACGATAATGACCAAATCGAATTGATACTCAAAACTAAGATTTTTCTTAGCCGCCGTTGCTACTACATGCCCGTTTTTAATAAAGACATGAAGCTCATTAGGGTTGCGCTTTAAGTGGGGAACGGCAGTCAGTAGCAGATCACGCAGCTGTTCGGGCTTATTCATGTTCGCGCTCCTGACACTTAATGATCATATCTATTTGCGCGGCGCAGCTGGCCCACGCCGCCAACATGTTTGTGTTATCTCGGTCTTGGTCTTCATTGGTTTTCAGCTGGTTGGCTGGCAGAGTGCAGGCTGTTACTTTGTTGCAGCCAAGATTGATAACCGGCGGCACCTGTGATGGCGGGGCGGCTGCGCAGGCGGATAACATCAGCAGGCAGAGCGCTATTAGCCCACGCTTTAAATTCTTCGTTTTCACGCTTTAGTGTCTCCCAAATTTGGCGGCTTTCGCCCGCTAGCTGCTGCACTTGCTGCAGGGTGGTGGTGAGCGCAGCGCTGTCTTGTGCGTTGCGCTGGGCGTTGTTTTCCAAAATGACGATTAGCTTATTTTGTAGGTCAATATCGCCTTTCTGTACGGCCATTAGGTGCCGTTCCGCCTTGATTGTTTGATGCTGGTTTAGTGCCGTGACGGCCAGCACTAAAGCCAGTGCACCAACTGCCGCGAGCAGCTTCATGCTGCTGCCTTTTCATCAGTGCCGTATACGGACTTAAAGTGGTCAAAGGTGCGAGCCAGCTTTACGTCGTACAAGTTATCTTTGTAAGCAGGGCCGTTGTAGATGCGGGCGAACGTGGCCCACCGCTTGCCTATCATGGCTTGATGTAACTTTTTATCGGCCTTGATGAATTTAACCAAGGCATCTAGTTGCGCTCCTTCACTTTGGCTCATGGCGTTGACCATGGCCGTTACGCTGTTGTAGCCCAAAGCCTGCCAATGAAAGCCCATAATCTGAAACATGCCCCAACTGCAGGCCTCTTGTGCCCAGAATGGATCAAGACTCTTGGCGGTGCTTAACCGATGATGCTCGCCGGCGCCTCCTGTGTATCCGCCTCTACGGCGATTACAGACGTTTGGATACTTTGCGGCCCAGCTGTTGGCTTGTTCAGAATCTAAGGCTTCTGCTTGGCGGTAAAAAATGTGCCGTTCGTACAGGATGATAGGGAGGCCATTGGGCAAGAAGCCGCGGCCAGCGCTTTCTACTTCGGCCACTGCCGCAACGGCGGCAACACTCACGCCCAGCTGCTGGGCGGCACGCTCAAAGTCGGCATGATCAATACGCTTGGGATCGGTTAGTCCGTTAAGGGCGGCCATGGTTCTTGGGCCAGCCACACCAATGGCTGAAATGCCGTGGCGACGCTGAAAGGCGATAACGGCATCTTTGGTTTTTTGGCCAAAGTCTGCGTCTGGCTCAAGTGCTGGCTTGGCGCCGGCGGTGTTTAGCTTTTGTTGCAACAGGCGCACTTGCTCGCCCGTGTCTCCGATCCTCATGAGGTCACCTTATCTTTAGTTTTGGGGCTCCAGCAAAGCAGTTGGCTTAACCTAGACTGATATCCCTTGGGCTTGAACAGCTCGGCCACGTTGCCACCGTGGCAGTAGATGGCCAGTGTTAGCGCTATTTCTAGCAGCAGGCTTAACGTTGATGGCGGGTAGGTCATACCGAACGCGGCTTGCACGGCTTCAACAAGGGCCGCGCTCATCAATACATAAGCCAGTACGGCAATAACGGGCCGACGCTGGCCTCGCGAGCCAAACAGCATGATGCGAAATGCCAGCAACAGCAGGCAGATGATGTGAATGGCGAGAATGATCATGGGCGCTTACCCTTTATGATTTCTTGCAGCGGGTTGGGGCTGTCGATTATCCGTAATGCGCGCTGCAGTATGCGAACGGATACTGAACTGGCAACGATGGCACCTACGCCATCACTGATTTCGACTGCGCCAGGGATGATTAAGCTGGTTACATCCGCCGCGAATCGAGCACCGATAAAGCCGCAGGCGACTGAGCCGATGAACAAAATTAGCTTTTTGATTGCGCTCTGGTCTTCGTGGCTCAGTACAAAGATGCCGGCACCGGTAATGGCACCGATAACGAGCAGTGGATCCACGCCAAACACTGGGGCGGCTACGGCGGCGCCCGCAGTGGTTAAAGTAACGGCGGTGGTGCTGGTTGGTTCGCTCATAATTAGTCCCATAGCTGGATCATGTTGTTGTTTTGTTTTGGTGGAGCGACGTCTGGCAGCTCTATCAATGTGCCTTGCGGCAGTATTGGTCCCAAGTCGGCAATGCCCGGATTACGTTCTAATACTGCTTCGGTGACTGCAGCGGTGCGGCCGTAATAGCGTTGGCAAATGGCGTCTACCGTGTCGCCTTGCATTGCGCGGACTTTCATATCAGTTCAACCGTGGTGTGTGTGGTGCCAATAATGGCGCGCACGGCAAAGCGAGCATCGCGGCGCAAGTCGGTTACGGTTTGCTCTAATGTTTCGGCGCGGCTTTCACCGTCTTTTGTGGTGTCGTAGTCGCGCAGGCGCTCAATAAGGTTTGCCCTGGTAAGGCAATACACCGCGCGCTGATAGTGGTGCACCAACTGGCTAACGCCGCCGATTTGCTCGGCGGGCATATCGGCCAACGTTATCGCCTCAGCTGACTGCCGATAGCTAATCAAGTCTTGGTTAACTTGGGCTATGGCGGTGATCACTGCATGCTCTAGTCGAGGTGCTGTTATGTCGCCATCTATGCGCATTACGTCACGCACGGCAGCGGTATTAATGGCGGGCCAGAACGGGTGGCTGGTAATGTCCTGCCCCGGCTGTTGTTCTGGGTTATCAGGGAAAAACGTTGCCACGTTCTGACTCCTAAATGGATGGGCGGTGGTCGGGTGTTGGCTGGGCAATCATGCTGCCAAGTCCGAGCCGCCCAGGGTTGCGGGTCACGCTCTTTTAACCAGCAGGCTGGGCCTGCTCTGGGTTGTTCTTTATGGCGCGTTCTACTTTCTCAAGCAGTTTTTTCACGCCGATTCTTTCGTCTAGTTCTAGCGCTCTGGTGTAGTGCTCAGCCGCTTCTGGTAACTGGTCTTCGCCTTCCATGGCTATGCCGATGGCTTTGTGCAGCTTGGCGCGGACTTGGTCGAACATGTCTTGGTCTTTGGTGAGCGCATACGTTTTAAGCAGCAGCTCGGCGGGGATGGCCGTTTCTGTTCCCGCACGCTTCATTGCCACTTCGGCCACTTCTTCGGCGAACATAGTGGCAGTTTGGCGCTCATATCGGTCTGGCGTTTGCAGGTCGTGGCCAATGGCGTATTCGGCGATACGTAAGGCTTCGGCAAAGTTGCCGACATCTATCTGCCACAGCAGCACCGTCATTAGAACGTCATCCTGTCGGCCAGCATCGCCCTGCAGCACGCCGTCGATATAGGCTTGATACTCGGGCAAATACTTAGCTTTCACTTCCGCTTTACGCTCAATGCTTTGTATTTGCTTTAGTGCGCGACGGTGGCCAGCCTGCAGCATGAGCATTAGCTCATACTGGTTGGCGGCTTTTTGGTCGAGTTCGCCACCTTCTGCGCCTTGTTTAGCCGCCAGCACGCGCTGGCGGTGTTGTCTGATTAGATTGCTCACTTAGCCCCCTTTATGGACCCGGCGCTCGGCCTTGAAACTTGATGTTCTCAACAATGACGATGCCTTCGTAATCTTCGATCACATATGCGTCGTTGGAGGACTCGTAGTTTTCGATTTGGTCGCGTTTTGGGTTGTCGATAATGGCGCGGCGGCGGGTGCCTTCTTGCCAGTAAATAGACAAGTTATCTAAGCGGGTGATCATCAAGGTGCCGGCGGGGAAGTAGGGCACGCGAATAGCGGGCAGACCGCCAACCAGCTTGCGGGCGCGGATCACGTCCAGCGCTGCGCTTTCGCTTGGTTTTTCGGCATGTTCTTCAATCATGGGTAGCAGCTTATCGTTCAGCAGGTCGCGGCCCATGATTACCACTAAGTCGGTGTCGTCTTGATACCAAGCGGGCAAACCTTCGGCCACGGCGCTGGCAACCACTGCGTCTAAGTTGCCAAAGTCGCCGACCTTGGTATCTGCGTCGTTTTCTTTCTTGTAAATCAATAGCTCACCCGACAGCGCGACGCCTTCGCTAATGATTTGCTCAGGAGCATCGGTGCGAACCTTTTGGATCCAGCCAATGTTCACGTCTTGCAGCAATGGATTGGCGGCGCGATCGGTAGTGGCAGCCGCACTGGTACCGTTAAAGCCGACCATGATGCGGTCCAATGCTTGGCGCTGCAGCAGGGAGTCACGAATACGAGTAGCGAAGTCGGGGAACTTGGCCCACATATCCAGCTTGGTGTAACGCAAAGCGGTATCGAAGTTGGTTTGCTTGCACGCATAAGTGATTTTCTGCAATGCGCTGGGGTCGGTGGCTTGGCGGTCTTTGGTGGTGGTGTCGGTACGGCCGGCAATGGTGGAGTTGATGCCCAGCCCTAACTTTTCTCCGGTTTGCTCTGGCACGCCCACCACGTTGATCATGCTCAAGAACGTCGAGCTCTCTTGCATGCGAGTTTCCAGCTTTTGCTGGTTACTGGGCTCTACGCTGAATTTTTCGGCGGCGTTATCTACGCCGTTCATGGTAGCTACCTGTTGGGTAAAGCCGTTGTATTTTTTACGTGTTTCGTTGCGCATGTTGGTTCCTTACAGGCAGTCGAGGGTTTCGTTGTTGCCACCAGTGGCGGGCTTGCGGGTTTGGCCTTGCGGCTGCTGGCTTAACTGAACTTCTAGTTCGTTAAACTTTTCTTCTGCTTTTTGTTGGCTGGCCGTCAGGTCTTTGATGGTTTGCGCCATGTCACCCAGTTGGCTATTGAACTGGCCCACTTGCTCGGCGTTGTCGGCGGTCTGCTCGGCAATGGCTTCTACTGCTTGGCTCACATCTGAGAAGTCGGCTTTGTTTTTTTCTTTGGCTTTGCCCAGTAAGTCTTTTACTCGGCTGAACAGGGTGGGGCCTTCTGGCTGGTTGTCTTCTTCTTCCCATTCGAGCTGGGTTTCCATGGCGGCAGTAAACAGGTTTTCTGGGCGCTGCTTGCGAGCAGCGAGGGGGTTAACTGCTGCATTCGCTGAGAAGGTAAGCATCTCGGTACCGAGACTGGCTGGCGAGTCAGTGACCGCGAGGCCGACCATGTAGGCCTCGCCAGTTTTGGCAAAGTTAGGGTCGATTTCGATAGAGGTGTAAATCTTTTGGCGGTCTTTGTTCATTTTCACCAGATCACTGGTGGGGTCGATTTGTGCGAACAGTGCCATTTTACCGTCGACTTCTTCCGCTTTTAGCGCGGTTACGTCGCCGTATGCCTTAAATTCGCTGTTGGCGTAGAGGCCGCGGATATGCTCCAGCCAGACGCGAGCACCGTAGGTTTTTTGGTTGAAGTTTTTGGCGGCTTGCTCTATCCAACTGCGTTCAATAACGCGGCCGTCCGTGGTATCACCTTGGGTGGCAACGCGGAAAAACTTGCTCTTGTATTTGCCCTGATTGGCCATCGGTCTGGCTCCTTTGCCTAGTTTATCTTTGCGTGTGCAAATAGATGCCAATGGTCAAGAGCTGGGCGGTTGTGGTCAACGCGCGCGGGGTGTGGGAGCGGTCGGGACACGGTAAGTAGGGCGAGAGTGCCCCCGCGCGTCCGTAAACTGGCCGCATGATGACAGATACCGATATAGACCCTAAATTTCAGGCCCGCGCCCTCTACTGGCAGGGCTGGCGACTGCGGCGTATTGCCGAAGTGTTAGAGATCCCTGAATCCACGGTTGGCACCTGGAAGAAAACAGAGAAATGGGACGCAGCTAAGCCCATTGACCGAGTGGATGCGACGCTTGAATCGCGCATGATCCAACTCATCACCAAAGACATTAAAGACGGGAAAGATTTTAAAGAGATTGATCTGCTGGGCAGGCAGTTGGAGCGCATTGCTCGCATCAACAAATACAGCAATGGCGGGCATGAGGGCGACTTGAACCCGAACGTGGCCAATCGCAATAAAGGCCCGCGAAAGCCGGTTGAGAAAAACGCCATTACCGAAGAACAACAACAGCTGCTGGTGGATGGTTTTAACAATGAGTTGTTTGATTATCAGAAGGGTTGGCATGAAGCGGGGCAGACACACCGCATTCGCAACATCTTAAAATCTCGCCAAATTGGCGCGACTTACTACTTTGCGCGTGAAGCGTTTGTGGATGCTGTGGTTACTGGCCGCAATCAAATATTCCTCTCGGCATCAAAAGCCCAGGCACACGTTTTTAAGCATTACATTCTGCAGTTCGCAAGAGATGTGGCGGGCCTTGAGCTTCGCGGTGACCCGATCATTCTGCCAAACGGCGCCCATATGTATTTTTTGGGTACCAATATGCGCACTGCACAGTCGTACCACGGCAACTTATATTTTGATGAATATTTTTGGACGCATGGCTTTCAGGAGCTGCGAAAAGTGGCGTCTGGTATGGCCATGCACTCGAATTGGCGGCAAACCTACATATCTACACCTTCGAGCCTAACCCATGAAGCGTACCCGTTCTGGACTGGCAGCCTGCATAACCGAGGGCGGCGTAAAGCTGAGCGTGTCGAGCTGGATTTATCTCACTCGCACTTGGCTAACGGCTTTGCAGGTGAGGATGGTCAATGGCGACAAATTGTTACCGTTGAAGATGCAGTACGCGGCGGTTGTACGTTGTTCAACCTTGAGCAGTTGCGCCGTGAATACAGCCCGGATGAATATCAGAACCTGCTGATGTGTGAATTTATCGACGATTCTATGTCGCTGTTCACCATGGCCATGATGCAAAAATGCATGGTTGATAGCTGGGAAGTGTGGGAAGACTTCCGACCCTTTGCACCGCGACCGGTTGGCAACCGCGAAGTGTGGATCGGCTATGACCCGGCCAAGGGCGCTCAAAATGGTGATAGCGCCGGCTGCGTGGTGGTGGTGCCGAGCATGGTGCCTGGTGGCAAACACAGAGTTATTGAAAAGCACCAGTGGAAGGGCATGGACTTTGAAGCCCAAGCCAAGGCCATCAAAAAGATGACCGAGATCTATAACGTGACCTACATCGGCATGGATATCACCGGCATCGGCGAGGGCGTTTACCAAATCGTTAAGAAATTTTTCCCGCATGTGACCACCTTCCAATATTCGCCAGTGATCAAAGGCCGCCTAGTGCTTAAGGCCTATGACGTGATCAGTAAAGGCCGCCTTGAATTTGATAGTGGCTGGAACGATATGGCCGCTGCCTTTATGGCCATACGCAAAACCATCACCGCCAGCGGGCGCGCGCCCACTTATGAGGCCAGCCGCTCAGAAGAAATCAGCCACGCCGATATCGCGTGGGCCACCATGCACGCTTTACAACATGAACCACTGGATGGCGGCAGCGTCGCTAATTCCGGTGCAATGGAGTTTTTCTAATGTCTACCGAAGTCGCCACCACTGAACTGACCACCACCGATAAGCCGAGCGCCGAGGCGTTCACGTTTGGCGAGCCGATGCCGGTGCTAAGCCAGCGCGAGATTTTTGATTATTTAGAGTCGATGCACAATGGCAAGTGGTACGAACCGCCATTGTCGTTGGATGGCTTGGCCAAGGTTTACCGCGCAGCAGTGCATCATGGCTCAGCCATTCAAGTTAAGCGTAATATCTTGCGGAGTTGCTTTATTCCTCACCCTAAGCTGAGCTTGGCCGAGTTCAGCAGCATCGCCATGGATTACCTTATTTTTGGCAACTGCTACATCGAGCAGGTAAAAAACCGTTTGAGTAAGCCAATGAAGTACCAGCGGGCGGCGGCTAAGTTCTGCCGTCGTGGCATTGAGGCTGGGGTGTTCTGGTGGGTGCCGAACTATTCTGAGTCAGCAGCGTTTGCCGAGGGGAGTGTGTTTCAGGTAATGGAGTCGGACGTGAGCCAAGAGATTTACGGCATCCCCGATTACGTGGCCAGTATGAACAGCTCGCTTTTGAACGAGTCGGCCACGTTGTTTCGGCGCCGGTACTATGAGAACGGCAGTCATGCCGGATTCATCATGTACATGACTGACACCCTGCAAAAAGAAGATGACATCAACAACCTTCGCAAAGCACTCAAAGACAGTAAAGGCCCCGGCAACTTTCGCAACCTCTTGATGTATTCACCAGGCGGCAGCAAAGACGGCATCAAGATCATTCCGATAGCTGAGGTCGCGGCCAAAGATGAATTCCTTAGCATGAAGAACGTGACCCGTGATGACCAGCTGGCCGCGCACCGAGTGCCGCCGCAACTAATGGGTGTGATGCCCGACAACGTGGGCGGCTTTGGTGACGCAGAGAAAGCGGCCCAAGTGTTTGACTGCAACGAAATGGAAAGCCTGCGCGCCACCTTCAGAACCATTAACGATTGGGCTGGCGAAGAAATCATTCGCTTCAACCCTTACGCCTTGGCTGTTCCCAGTAAGCCAAGCTAACGGCTTACCCAACTCACACACCGACCAGCCCAGTGCTGGTCTTTTTTTGCCCAATGGGTCACGCTGCCAACGGCTGCGTGATGGCGTTCTCTGTTAACCCACAGCTAGATAATAAAAATCATTGGCCTTTGCTTTGGCATTTGTTTTGGGAGCATGGCAACAGCACTCAACACCAAGCGCGCGCCGTTGAGACCCCGCCACGCCTGCGGGCTTTATCCAATGAAAATAACGAGATCTAAGATCGTTGACCGATCCTTGCTAGCACTGGGGTGACTAAGGAAAAAGCCACGACTAAGAGCAACGGGATACAACGGGCAATAACGGGATAAACGGAGGTGAGGCATGAATGGCTGGCGGGATTAAAGCGAAGGGGGACTCGTAATAGCTCTGGTATAAACGGTCATGGAGAACTGAAGCAAAAGTAAGGGTTCTCTCGTATTGGAAGGTTGGTTAATCCGACCTTCTATCACCTTCAAAATATTTGTAGTTGAATTGAATTGTCGAGTCACCCAAAATGGTATCGTTTGAAACTGAAATCAGTGTCAATATGAGCATGCGTGTTGTTGTAAAAAGCAAAAAAGACAACATGCTTAAAAAGCCAACAAAACCAATTGCTTGATACTGCAACTCTGTTTTGCTTCATGAGCATAAACGCGCATGTGCAGTATTAAAAATGTTATTTTTAAAATAAGGAATAGACCATGATCGCAGAAATAATTTCTAGTATCGCTATTGCAGTAACTATCTCGGGAGTTACTCTAAAGGACTTGATTTCTAAGTCTAAAGCTAACAAAGCTGATATCAAGGCCTACATTAAATTTTTAGAAGTAAAGCAGGTCTTGAACGCCCCTTTTGAGCAAGAAGTACTTCCTGCGGTGATTAAAAGTATAGAAGAAATAAAACAAGAGACTGAAAAGTTGAGGGTTAATATCAACGATGATCACGCTTCACTAATTCTTCTTCATTTAGTACTGAAAATGAGCGAAGAATTGATGGTTCTCCACAATTTAGATTACAATGATCCTAAGCACAATATAAAAATGTATAAAAGCATCCAAGAAGTACGCAGTAAGTTTTCAAAGGCTTTAGTGTTACTTAGTGCTGCGTTCGATATCGATCTTACGAAATCAAATCTTTTGCCCATAGTGCTAGATATGAACTTTAAACCGAGGTCAAAATAAACATAACAAGTCAGGCCAATCGGACGACAAAACCGCTGCGCGGTTTAGTCGCCGGTGCCTGAAGCGTTAGGGATATAGTTATCGCTCCGATGTTTCACTTAAACGAACCTTATGCCGCTTCTAGCATTGAAGGTAGGGTTTAAATCATCAGGTATAAAATGAACAAACAGAATGTGCTAATTAAGCGTGCTTACGATAAGTTTGAAAAGAGCTTAAAAAAAACTAGAAAAAAAGATATTTGCATGATCTCCGAATGCAAAGAAAAAGCTATACTTTCTCACTCGCAGCAAAGAAATGGACAGTTAAAGCATATATGCTGTGAAAATAAAAAAGTTTATGCACTGCGTGACAGTATGGTAAAGACTTTTGATATCAATAGCGGAAAAATGAAATTTAAATTCATTGAAACGCCCATTTCAAAAGCGTCAACGTATCTGGGGCTATGTAATCACCATGATACAAAGCTCTTCAAAGAGATTGAAAAGCAGAAATTAGGTGAGATCTCTAGTAGTGAAGCATCAGCCTTTTACTATCGTGCAATGAGTTATGAGTCGTATAGAAAAGAAAGAGAGTTAGAAAGAACTAGGTTTCTATATGATGAAATTAAGGAAACCTTACTCCCAGAGCAAGCCTTTGGGTTATATCGTTTTTTTAGGTGGCATGAAAATAATTTTAATAACTCTGTTTTAACTCAACTGGGTGAAATTGATGAAATAATTAAACTTAAGAAGTATGACGAACTTGAATTTATTCAGATTGTTTTAGATAAAAACATCGGAGTATCGTGCTGTTCTATGGTTAACATGCATCTAGATCGATACTTCGAGTTTCTGGATGAGTATCCAAGTTCTATTCCTGCATTTTCATTTAATCTTTTGCCGTTTGAGAATGAGTCTCATATTATTCTTTGTTGGTTAAAGAAAAATAGTTGTTTTATGACAGAGGTTACCGAGTACATCAAAAGTCACCTAGAACACTTTTTAAATAAGGTTATCTTTTGTGAGTCTGAAGATATATGTGTCAACCCTACACTTTGGGAAGGTATCGACTCAAAGATTAAAGAGAGAATTTATTTTAATCTGAACCACACAATTCAAAGAGGTACCCTTGCTTGGGATGATGTACCAATTGTAATTAAAATATAATCCTAACAAAGTATTAAGAGGTGATTCCCAACGTTTTTATATTCAGTTTAGGTTTCGTGGTTACGGCGTAATGGAGATCTTTGCTATCCATCTTGCCTAGCTGAGTGGCATCTCTGTTGCCGCTTGGTCGCTAGAACCACAACTTGAGCCAGTTCTACGAATGCATCGGGATGTGGATGATCCTGATAGGAACTGTACTTAGCGTTTTGAGTCTTTGGACTATGATTATTGGATGTACATTGAGTTTTTTATCTCCATTTACTGGGGAATACTAAACCGCCATCCCGCAGCGTATCAGGTTATCGTTAGCTACTTATATTCCCCAGAGCATCCCGTATCCTGCATAAAACCTACAAACGGCGCGGGATTTAAAATCCCTCGCTCGCAAGGGCGTGCCGGTTCAATTCCGGCTCCGGGCACCAAATTAAAGTAATACCAATCAAGCGGTTAGAGATAAAATCTCTAACCGCTTTTTTGTTTGTGCTGAATAAGCCTAAC
>JAHLFI010000080.1 GCA_018883865.1 Candidatus Oceanisphaera merdipullorum | reverse complement strand
TGAGCGCGGGGCGAGCGGCGATTTTCCATAATTCAAACATCCTGGATTAAATTGTTGTAGTGCGTGAGTTCGGCAGAAACCGGATAATAAATGGGATAGCCTGTGCCGTGCCAGAGATTAATTCAGTTGCGGCTATAAACAGCCCATGCTGACGAAACTCATATTCATGATCGCAATCAGCGGTGTCACACTCCCGACATTTCGCCACAGGTTTAATGCTGCGCTTAAAAGCCCGTAAAGCCTTTCAGATGCGGGAGGAACGCACATCATCAACCAAGTAACAGGTATGGCGGAAAGCCCTTTCAAGCTGGCTTGTCGTGACATATCTTATTTAAACCGTTGGAATTGTGGCGCGGGCAGGTAGAATTCTGACAGCTCAAGTCTACCTAGAGGCGATTCGCTTTGAACTACGTCATTATTGAAAACGCGCTGCCGGCCGATCTGCTTTCTGCTATCGCTGCGGCTATTCAGGCTGGCCCTTTTGAGAGCGGCAAACAAACGGCTCAGGGAATGGCAAAGGCGGCCAAGAACAACCTGCAGTTATCTCCTGCGGTGCATGCTCAATTGCTCGACAGCATTGCTCTGGCCATTCATGCGCAGCCCGTTGTGCAGGCTTTCGCCATACCGCGTTTTACAGGCCGCCCTATTATCAATCGTTATGACGTGGGCATGGAGTATGGCATGCATTCCGACGGTGCTTATATTCACGATGTGCGCACTGACGTGTCCTTTACCCTGTTTCTCGATGACCCGAGTACGTATCAGGGCGGCGAGCTGGTTGTCGCGACGACGGCGCAGACCTTAACCTTCAAGTTGCCGGCGGGGAGTATGGTGCTTTATTCCGCCGGTGAACTGCACCGAGTCGCGCCGGTTACCCATGGAACGCGCCATGCCGTGGTTGGTTGGGTACAAAGTCGCATCCGCGATGCCCACCAGCGCGAAATCATCGCCAAGCTCAGTCAGGTTCCACGAACGCTGAGTCAGGATACCAAATATGTCGAGCTGGCAACCCAGTCCGGCCAATGCGTTCAGGAGCTGATACGCATGTGGGGCGACTGAACACTGGCCGGATTGAACTGCCCTTTTTATTCTTACTAACCGGAGCCCATACCCCGATGACTCAGACCAATCTATCCGCGGGCTTTCGTGGCCGTTTGCGCCAGCCTGAGCAAACCCTACGTCTGCAGTTGAGCCACTGTCCGCAGGCTATCGACTGGCCAGCGTTGGATACTTGGTTGCGGGACAAGCTGGGTCTGGCATTGCAATCCCCATCGCAGGGGTTTGAGTTTAGCAAAGAGCCGCATTCGGTCAGTGCAGTTGGTGCCTTGTTCTGGCGGATTCTGCAAGTGGCGGCAGAACTGCAGCGCGCGGCCCGCATGCCGGTTTTCGAGCCCGGCCAGATATGTGCCTTGCAAGCCGATGAAGAGCGGTCGGGTGGCTGGTTGGCGGATGTCAGTGTAGTCCATATCGACTATGTACCTGCGCAATCGACCCGTCTGGTATATGAAGCCGCCACGCTATTGGTGCTGGGCGTAGCGGCGGACCCCGGGAGCTTTTCAGTCACTGAGCCACTTTATCAGCAGCTGGAGGCCAAGGTGCTGCAGCCGCTGCGTGCGGTGATGCAAATGGGGCTGTCGACCTTGCCCCTGCTGACCTGTGCCCAGGAACGCGGCATCCCGTGGCGACATCTTGGGGCCGGTCTGTTTCAGCTGGGGTGGGGCGTACATCGCCTGCACATGCAGCACAGCAAGGTGGGGTCTGACTCGGCGATTGGCGTAACAGTAGCGCAGAACAAAGAGCTTGCCTGCGAATGGATGCGCCGCGCAGGCTTGCCTGCACCGCAGCATCGTAGAGTCGCCAATGAAGCCGAGGCCGTTGCGACACATGCGGTGCTGGGTTGGCCATTGGTGGTTAAGCCTGCGGATCGTGATCGCGGGGAGGGTGTGACGGTGGACATCACCACTGAAGCCAAACTGCGTAGTGCCTATCGACAGGCTGAGCAATTTTCCTCGCAGGTGTTAGTCGAGCGCCAAGTCACTGGCGTGTGCCACCGTCTGCTGGTGGTGCGCGGCAAGGTGTTGTACGCAGTAAAACGTATGCCGGTTGCCGTGCAGGGCGATGGTCAGCGCACGGTCAGCGAATTGATCGCCGCCGCCAATGCCGTCCAACTGGCGCTGCCTAGCTGGGTACGCGAGCCGCTGTTCCCCAGCGATAGGCAGGCCTTGGATTGCTTACAGGAAGCGGGTTGGGATCTGGCGAGCGTACCGCCTGCTGGTGCTTGGGCACGACTGCGGCGTATTGAATCCACGCAGTGGGGCGGATTGGACGAAGACTATTCGGCGACCCTGCATCCTGACAATGCCGCCATTGCCAAGCTCGCGGCTGCACTCTTCGATCTCGACGTAGCAGGTATCGACATAATCTCGCCGGATATCACTCGCCCTTGGCATGAAAACGGTGCCATCATCAACGAGGTGAACTCGGCACCTATGTTGGGCCAGAGTAACAGCTCAAGACGAACACTGCCGCAGGTGTTGAGTCTTTTGCTGTCCGGGCAGGGGCGCATCCCAGTCGACGTCTGCGTTGGTATGACTCAGGCGCTACAGATGGCGCGCCAGCGTCAAAAAGTCAGGCTAGAGCTAAGCCTAGCCTGCTATGTGACGAGCCATAATGTTACGTTCGACGCGTCTGGTGCCGTGATGCCCATGGCGCAGGATGGGCTGTTTGCCCGCTGCACGGCGTTGCTCGGGAACCCTGCTGTGGAGGCGTTAGTATTGGTAGTGCAGACTGATGAATTGCTGGATACCGGCTTGCCCATGGATGCCGTGGATTTGCTTGTGAGCAGTGGTGAGCCAATAGTCACCTGGTGTCAGGATAAGTCTATCGCCAGTGCGGCGCGCACCGAAAAGATGCTGGCGTACCTGCAGAGAATATCTGGAAAATATGAGACTGGTGTCCTGTAGCATGAGATAGCGAGTCTGCGCCTGGAAAGATCCGCCGATTGAAGACTCGGATCTCGGGTGCGCCAGATAGTTCCCTTATTTAGGAAGCAATGCCGTAGTGAGCTGGATGTATGGGCTGGTGCTGTCGAGAGCAAACTCTGCCCGCTTTTTATACAACGCCAGCCAATAGCTCGCCCCTTGTAACGTATGAGCTGTGGAAAAGTCCTTTTTTTACTCCATCCCACAGCATTTTCGGGACACTATCTACCAAGTCACACATCTCGTTGATGGTAATGATCCGATCATATGTTTCTTTCATAAATTTTGCGCCTCGTTCTATTAACTGGAGTTCAAGAATATCGAGGTTCCGTACAGGAGTGGCTTGGATAAATGACGATTTTCCGCGTTATCTCGTGAAAATTTTGAAAAACGCTAGAAAAGAGCGGTAGAGGTAAAAGTATTTATTTTGGCCGAAGGGAGTCAAACAGCTGCGCGCTTACTTGACCCATTACTTGCCCCAGAATCGCAGGCAACAAAAAAGGGTTAGCAGATATTAACCTGCTAACCCTTACTGTATATGGTGGCCCCTCCCAGACTTGAACTGGGGACCTAACGATTATGAGTTACCCGCTTATATATTACCCGTTGCTCCTTGATGCTCACTAACTCTATATATATCATGTCCTTATAGTTACCTAGCGAGCGCCAGCATTAGCCCGAATAACTCCCAAAAAGCGGCACAATAGCGGCACAGGACTTTTTAAAGCGGCACATAGGCGGCACAGAAACGGGGTAAGCGGCACAATATGAAAGTACCTTTTGAGTTCACCAAAGCGGGTATAAAAGCCTACCCGTGCCTGATAAGCGCACCCGATACCCTGATCCGCAAACCAAAGGGCTGTTTGTTGAAGTGATGCCAACCGGCGATAAGTTCTACCGGTTACGCCGCAAGGTTAAGGGTAAAGATATTACAGTGACTCTTGGCCCGTTCCCCGACCTATCCCCCATCATGGCGAGAGATAAAGCAGCCGAAGTGCGCACCCAAATGGCGCAAGGTCAGCACCCTAACCAAGAGCGGCGCAACCAAAATCAAGCCAATATCACCTTGTCCAGCGCATTAGAGGAATACATAGCCAGCCGAGGGGATCGCATTAAAGCCACTACCGGCAACCAATATAGGTCAGCCCTTGGTAATTATTCCCAAGAGTGGATGCGCCAGCCCTTGCGCAACATTACACGGGAGCGAGTACAGCAACGGCACCAAGCAATAAGCGAGGGCCGCATAAGCTGGACCAACCAAGACGGCCAAGCCGTAAATATGCGCAAGCCAAGTAAAGCGCAGGCGGATCTATGGGGGCGCTCTTTACGGGCTGTTTATCGCTTTGCCCATGACCACTACCGCGACGAAGAGGGCAGAACCCTACTACCAGACCCGCCGACCATGGTGTTATCAACCAAACGGCAATGGAACAACGTATCCCGTAAAACCAGCCGAATAAGAAACCATGATCTAGGTCGCTGGCTGGCCGCCGTTGAGCAGGTGCGCAGTGAGGCAATGGCGAATAGAGAAGATACGAGGGCGGCTATTTGTGACGCTTTAGATCTTGCGGTGTTTACTGGCTTGCGGCGTTCCGAAGTGTTCGGCCTAACGTGGGACCGGGTAAGCCTTGGGGGGCGGTATTTTTGGATAGAGGAAACCAAAAACGGCGACCCGTTGGAACTGCCGATCACAGATAGCCTGTTAACGCTTTTTCGCCGCCGGTGGAATGTGTGTGGCATAACTAGCGCCTATGTGTTCCCGAACTCTAACAATACCAAGCCCATTCAAGAACCGAGAAAAACCATAAGCCGGATAAGCGTCCAGACTGTGCCTGTTCCTAACCCACACGGCTTAGCCCCCATTGCTTTTAATTGCCACGATGCCCGCCGTACCTTTGGCAGTGTTGCAGAGCTGGCAGGCGTGGGGACTTATATTCTAAAGCGGCTAATGAACCATAAGAGCAAGCGCGACGATGTGACCGAGGGTTATTTGTCTTTTAGTGCTGACGAGTTAAGAGAACCAGCCGAGCGGATAGAGCGGGCTATTTTAGAACATGCGGGCCTTATAGCTAGGCCAGAAAGTGCGATTGATGGGCAGTTGGCGGCATTGGTTAGCGATTTAGACGAGGATAGTAAACGCCGCCTGTTGTTTGAGTTAGCTGCCAAAATTAACGGCGATACCGCCAGCGATCATAATAAATAATAATGGATACCCAGATGACCAAGCGAATCAACAGTCCCGAACTGCTCCCTCCATGGTTTCAATTAGAGAAATACCAAGCGTTGTTAGATTTGACAGGACGAGAATTTTTAGAGCAGATGGAAATCCGAAAGTTTACGCTTTTAATGCTGGAGCTTTACGGCGTTGATGACGATGGCGGTGCTGAATGTGGGGACTACATAGATGAAATACTATCAGGAGAGGTTGTTATCAAAGGCGGTATCGGCTACCACATTCCCCATGAAGATAAGACGCAAAATGGCGATAGACCACGGCTAAACCAAAGTGACAGTATAATGCCTCTGTATTATGCGGAACTATGGATGATGGATGCCCAAGCAAGGAGGAATGGAATTTATAAAGCCGATCCATCTTCTTTTCTCGAGCAGGGGTCTATAGATCGCTATGATGATTTACTTATTCGTTCTGATTTTATACTTTCTAGCGTATCGATACCCGTAAATGAAGACGATACAGCCTGTGATGTTATTGCGACTATTTTGCTAGATGAATCCACTGATGAAGAGATTCTAGCTAATTTAAAAAATTTGCTGCCCAAGTGGCGTAAACAATTGAGCATTCCCGAGCCGGTCTTTGAAAAGCCAAGAGTTGGTGAAAGCACTTTGCCTAAGATCATGAGTGATTGTCTGATACCTGCAATGGATTTGATGATATGGGAGCTCTTAGAGGGGGCAAAAATTACTCAGGCATTACTTGAGAGAACTCTTTTTCCTGACTCCCTACGCAGTAGTGTTATGCAGACATTGCGGCGCGGAATTAAAACTATTAGAGATAATGGTCACGAAAGGGCATTTAAAACCTATCTTGATAATAATCCAGAGCAATATGATCGAAAAATGTCAGATAACATGGCGCTGTATATAAAATGAAGCAACTAGATTTATATGTAATTTCAAATTTTTGAATTTACATAGATTTTAATAAAGACGAGATTGCATATAAAAATCTTCTTTTTGTTATCGATAGAATCCCCAAGCCTTCCCCCTGAAAATACCCCGTATTCACTGAATGACAGGGGTATTACATGCAAGTCACCATGCGCCACCAGCAACCAATATTTAACCACCGCTTGGCCGCCGAACTGGACGCTAACCCACGCTTTACCCGCAAAGAGGCCGCCGCTTATTTAGGGTTGGCCGAAAGAACCTTAGCTAACTGGGCCAGCTCTGGCCGCTATAGTCTGAAATATCACCGTTGCGGCAATAAGGCTATTTATATGAAAGCCGATCTTGATACTTGGCTCGATGGGCAAAGCGGCACGCAGTCAGTTTAAGGCGGGGGTTCACAGCATGACAGCAAACAAAAAGGGCTTGAACCCGGCACAGGTTCAAGCCCCTCAAATGACACAGCACAACAATAACGCTACCGAGTGTAGCACCTACCACCAGCGCCAGCCAATCGGCTATAAGCCAGCCACTAAAACCGAACGAGCCTACTTGCTGCTTTTGTCATGGCCTAACGGCGTGACAGAAGGCGATATTCTCAGGCATTGCCGCCTGTCTTCCGGTCGGAACTATGCCAGCAAGGCAGAGCGCACCCTAAATATCAGGCTTAACCGTGAAGCGGTGGGAAATTCTGACGGCATAGGCAGCCATTACCGTTACCGTGTGGCCAATCGCCACGATGCCGAGCGGTTGGCGGGGTTAATTAGTCAGATGCGCCAGAAACGCAAAGCGCCAGTATTAGAACTGGCGGAAGTTGCCCGGCTTATTGCGCCATATCCACCAGTCACCGGCTTAACGGCTTAACCCCTCAGAGATACCAACCAATGACATATTTTATTCATGGGCGACATGCTCAGGGGATCGGCTTGCCTGAAAACAGGGTAATGGCTGGCGGAGACCATCAGCCTTTGGGTTCTACTCCTCTAGCTTGCAGCTCTTTACGCAGCACTCTTTTTATCCAAGCCGCGAGAGTGGGATCTCCATCAGTTTTGGCTTGTTCCTCTAATTGCGCTCTAAATTCTTCAGGTAAGCGCATTTGGTATTGTGGTGATCGCTTCTCTTTTGGTGTTGACATGGTAATTACCCTTAAACATAATGGCCGACATGGTAAGTACCATTGTACTTGTAAAACACCTCAAGAAACAGCAAAGCCCGGCAGTGTTCGAGCACTAACCGGGCTTCTAACCACAACCGTTAAGAGAGTAACGAACATGGCTATCAATAAGTTTACCTTTGTCCTTGCCCAAGGCAAGCAGCGGATCGCCGCTATGCAGAAAATCCGCTTTATTACCGTACTGGCTGGCACCGAGCATGAGGCCCGCTCTATTGCCGGCGCTGGCTCTCTGGTGTTCGTGAGCCGTAGCCCGGCGCAGGAGGTGAGCTCATGAACCAAATCACCTTTTTTATTCATGCCGTTGATCTGGACAATGCGGACCTAATGACCGGCCCTTTTATCACCAGCCTGACCCAAGACCAGATCATGGATGAAACCCGAGCCGCTTTTGCTGGCGCAAACTGCAAACCTAAAGCCGTTCTTTTTAATATCGGCATTTGTCGGACAGCGCCAGAGCTTAAGCAGGCTACTAGCTGGAATGGCGCCGAGTCTTTGCGCCTGTTTGGCATTACGCAGGAGGCTAGCGCATGAAACCAAGTTGGAAGCCAACACAGTTAAGTGAGTTAGGCAGTGTGGCCACCGTCACCATATTTGTGGGCCCTAATGCGTGGAAGGCCGCCGAGGAGCGTTTTAATCTCAGTAGCAGTGCTGTCCTGATGGAAGCCACAGGGAACCGTGACCCTTTAGCCGCTATTGATGGTGATATGAATAGTCAGCCGCCGTTAGTCGTTGGCAGCAAGCTATTAGCCGACCCACCTGCATTAAGGCGAGTGGCGCTAGCAAATGAATCGACGAAATACGTTTACCTTGAATTACAGGGCCCGGTGTCCGCATCCCATATTAGAGAATTGATCGGCGTTATTGCCACACAAGCGCCAGGCGCCGAAATATTCCAAGATGGGCAGCCTATGGGCGAACTGGTGGAAATCATGAACCAAGCGGGTGTTATCTCAAAGCCGGCGCTCAGTGGTGCTGATTTAAAGGCGATGGGTGCCAGTGAAAAGGCCGATTTGCTGTTAGCTCGTTATAGCGGTGAGCTGGCGCTAGATGATGCCTCGGATGACTTCTTTCTATACAGCGGTGCTGACTGGCAGCCGATAGCAGACAAAGTGTTACGCCGTGAACTGGCCAAACTCTATCGAGAAGCCGAGGCGTCCTATTCAGCCGGCGCGATTGCGGCCGTTATTGAAACTATGCGGCTATCGGTGCCCGTAATGGAATCACCAAGCCGGGCGCTCATTGGTTTTCGTAATGGCGTGTTTGATATGTCAGATCGTACCTTCCGCAATCACAATAAAACTGACTGGCTAACGCATTCCCTAGATGTGGATTATGTCGAAGCCGTGGCAGATGAAAGTTTAGCGAAAGATGCCCCTAATTTTTATCAGTGGCTTAACCGTGTAGCTAGGGGAATAGGAACGGCCAAGAACGACCGCATTCTGGCCGCTTTGTTTATGGTGTTGGCGAACCGGTACGACTGGCAACTGTTTTTAGAAGTGACGGGCCCCGGTGGGAGTGGCAAAAGTGTGTTTGCTGAGGTTTGCACTATGTTAGCTGGCGCCAGCAATACTACCTCGGCAACTATCGACGCGATCGAGAATGCGAGAGAGCGATCGGCGCTGGTGGGCTACTCATTGGCGATACTGCCAGATCAGCCGCGCTATATGGGGGACGGGGCAGGGCTAAAGGCTATTACAGGCGGCGATTCGGTAATGGTTGACCCCAAACACAAACCGCCTTACTCGATACGGATACCGGCGGTCATATTGGCCGTGAACAATAACCCTATGGCCTTTAGTGATCGGTCGGGCGGTATATCACGGCGGCGGGTAATTTTTAACTTTAGTGAGGCGGTACCAGAAGCGGAACGCGATACCCTGCTGATCAGCAAGATAGCTAAAGAGCTACCGGTGATCATTCGCCATTTACTGAGTCACTTTGCGGTGCCTGAACTGGCCAAAGAGCAGCTTTTAGCACAACAGAAGTCAGCCGAGGCGCTAGAAATCAAAAGGGAGGCTGATAGCCTGGTAGATTTTTGCTCTTACTTGATCGCTTCAACCCAGACAGATGGCTTATATGTGGGCAATGCCAATATTAGCCCGATGGCACCAAGGCGGTTCTTGTATCACGCATACCTAACTTTTATGGCAGGCATGGCACACCAGCGGCCTTTAAGTTTAACGGCATTCGGTAAAGCGATGCCTTACGCCATGGCTGAGTTCGGGGCTAGGTACATTAAGCTGAGAACCAAGCACGGCATGCGGACGAACCTAGATCTAAACGAAGATACGGCCGTTGACTGGATTTGTGCGGCTGGTGGCCCCCCCTAAAAATTAGATTACCCTGAAAACTATACACCACTATACACCAGTTAATTAAAGTCAATTAAAACAGATGCTTATAGGGTGTATAGTTTACTTAAAACTATACACCTACTGTACACCACTGTTCACCCTTTAAGGGGAGGTGTACACCACGGTGTATAGTTGGTGTACAGTCCAAGCCAAACTATACACACCTTAACTAGTTGAAATTAATGAGGTTTTAAGGCTGGTGTACAGTATGTATAGTTTTATGAGTATTTATAATGAGAGCGGCTTTGTGGGTGTCGAAAAGTTTTCGTTTGCCTACCAGAACTTCATTGATCATGTCGCGCAATTCCCAGTAACACCCCTACTTACTAAAATGTACCTTTTAGTAAGTAGGACCAGCTTGCCCAATACAAAGCTTTTGTAGTGCCCACCTAACTCAGCTCAATTTTGAGCAGTGCTTAAAAATCACCTGGTTAACTTCCCCCAGTGGGGAATGTTGAGCTAGGAGGCGGTAATCTGCTGCTCCCTGCATTGCAGGAAGTTAGCCAGCCTTCTACATGAAGCAAAATTGCGTCATGGGTATACGCCAGTGGCGCACCCCTTAACCTTTCCCCAAAACAGGGAAACATTCCCCAAAACTGTAAACCTTTTACTAAAGCCGTAAAGGTCAGCACGGATCGCCATGGCTAACGGCCGAAAAATTGGCGGCTCGATATACTCACCGACTTATTAGCTAATCCTGCTAATGATTAGCCATTTTAGCTTATGCTTTGTTTCGAAGATTAGCCGGAGATTCATCGGAGATTTGATTTTTACATGTGCGTGTGATTATATGGCTTTACTCAAACATAAACAGGACAAGCAACATGCAAAACATTAAGGCCGGGAGAGAAGGAAAAAACATCATGCCTAGCAAGGCGGATCAACGTGATTATATGAAGAAAATTCGTGCGGCTGCTGATGCGGGTGACGTTAACGCCATGGTGGGTATTTTAATCATTACAAACCAAGAAGCACTTTCCAAAGAAATTAAGGAGCACATTGACTCAGGAATAATTAATTTGCCCGGGCATGGTGGATGGTGCGGAGAGCTTGGCGATCCTAAACAATCGATACTTGAAGAAATCCGCAAGCAGAATCCTAAATCAAAGCAGCTACCTGAAAACAAGTGAGCACGCCGCGGGATAAAATAAATACGGTGCGAGAGTACGAAGTTTTTTTGCGTTCAAGAGGGTTCAGCGGTAAAGAAGCCAAAATTCTGGCCAGAGCTTATCGTGACTTGGATGGTATAAAAAAGCGCGGGAGTGATTGAGGGCTCGAGTTGCTCTAAGCGTTAAGGGGCCGCGCAGGATTGTATTGATCCTTAACGTGAACTCAACGGGAGTTCAGCCCTAAATCTGGACAAGGCATAGGGGTAACACTGGGACGGTGTGGCCAGCCCCTAACTAATTTAGGAGGCGCGGCGAGAGGTCGCAATCCACTTGATTTAGCTCGGCGTGAGGTCAGAGCAGATCAAGAAACTATAAACCTAACCACTTGTTAATAAGGTGCAACCTATGTCTAACGAAGTTAAAGAAGAAATTAAAGAAGTAGCCGTACAGCTAAGCCAGAAATTTACGGACTTTAAAGCGCAACACGAAGATCGATACGCGCTGATTGAAAAAGAATTATTAGGGTTGGCCAGCCTCAAGCGACCTAGTCTTGCCGGCTATAGCGCCCACGGCACTGCCGAGCGAGTGCAAAAGGACGCTTTACGCGTATTCATAACGAAAGGTGACACATCAGGGCTGTCCGAGTTACAGAGCAAATCGATGTCGATTGGGGATGATCCATCAGATGGTGGTTATGCGGTACCAGAATATCTTGATCGTGAAGTGGAGAGCACCGAAAAGGACGCTTCCGCAATTGTTCGCCTTGCCCGCACTGTTTTAACACCTGGACCTGCTTTTAAAAAGCTGGTTAACCTGCACGGTACCGCGTCTGGTTGGGTAGGTGAAACAGATGCCCGGCCAGAAACAGGCACACCCAAGTTAGCTTCTATCAATATTACGGTTGGTGAGCTGTATGCCAATCCTAAGCTGACCCAAGCTATGCTTGATGATGCGATGTTTGATGCTGAAATGTTTATCGGTGAGGAGATTACTAGTGAGTTTGCCGACCAATTGGGCGCGGCATTGATTAACGGCGACGGTTTGAATAAGCCCACTGGAATCCTATCCAAGACGGTGACGGCTGAAAAAGACGATGTCCGTGCCTTTGGTTCCTTGCAATCTGTTGAAACTGTATTATCCGGCCTAGTTGACTTTGACGACTTGAAGAACCTCAAATCAGCATTGCGTGCTAAGTACCGCACTGGGGCGGCCTGGGTGATGAATGATACGACAGCCAGCGTGCTGTCAAAGCTCAAAAACGGAGCTGGGGACTACATCTGGAGTGAGTCAGCCACGGCGGGCGAGCCTGACACACTGTTCGGCTATCCAGTTGAGATTGATGAAAACATGCCAGACATTGCAGCGAGTGCTTACCCTGTTATGTTTGGTAACTTTCAGCGTGGTTACTACATTGCTCGCCGCACTGGTGTTCGTCTATTGCGTGATCCATACACAAGCAAACCTTACGTAAACTTCTACGCAACAGAGCGAGTCGGCGGTGACGTGGTTAACTCTGAATGTATCAAGCTGCTTGCGATTAAAGTTTAAGGTATAGGCGGCATTGGCCGCCTTTTTTATGCTCACAAGGGAGGGGGGGTGTCGAAAGTATTTTGTTAGCAATCACGGAAACCCCACCTTCTCACATTTAGAGATTTAATCCTCTTTTAAGCGACTTGTTAACTTTTTACTTGTTAAGTTTTGCCTTGTTAACTTAACAGCCAAAGGCGGAAAGCCGCCCTTGAGAACATATCGCAAACTAACGCCCGTAACTTTGCGGCCGTTATGAACTGGGCGCACAGTTGCGCTTAGTTCTTTATTGATGGTCGAGCGCCAGAGCGCGGCTTTGTGGTTGGTTGTTGCTTGGCCACTACACCACCCGCCACACCTAAACAGCTAGAAGCCCAGCCCAGCCGCCACCGAGCAGGGGCTACACAACCGCACCCGCTACACTCACCGCCACACCCTAAATATGGGGAACACTTTAAGACGAACGAATTATTCCGTTCGTTAGGTGAACGGATTGTTCCGCTTACCTTTGGCGGTTCAGTGTCAGGGCTGCCCGTTGTTATTGCTGGCGCGGAGTTAGGCGCGGGTTTGTAAGCCATGCAGGGCAAGGGCTGGCGCTATGGCAGTGCGGTTTACACGCCGATTTAAGAGGTCAGTATTAGGCAGGGCTAAACAGTGGGGCTTATCGTTGCAGGCTGGCGCTAGAGGCTTACCAAACAAGGCAGCTTTACTTAAACGTGTGCGCTGTTGTTACCTAACTATCCCGCCGCAAAGCGGCACATAGGCGGCACAGAAAAAAAGGGTTAGCAGGTATTAACCTGCTAACCCTTGCTGTATATGGTGGCCCCTCCCAGACTTGAACTGGGGACCTAACGATTATGAGTCGTGTGCTCTAACCAACTGAGCTAAGGGGCCAAAAGTGGTGAGATTATAGGTAAAGTGACTCTTGCTGTCTAGTCGGCTGGATGCATATCAGTTTGATTTTTAAGCGGTTGGCATTATTTTCCGCAAACAGTTTATTAATACAGGGCTCAAAAACAGCTTACCTAGCAAAGAGGGAGCTCAAAATATGGGCCAACAAAAATCAGGCAAAGAAAAAGGGCGCTGCTGCGCCCTTTTTGGATGTGGTATTCGCTTACTGGCTTTGCTTACTCGTCGAGGAAGCTGCGCAGTACTTCTGAGCGGCTAGGGTGGCGCAATTTGCGCAGTGCCTTAGCTTCAATTTGGCGAATACGCTCACGGGTTACGTCGAACTGCTTGCCGACTTCTTCCAGCGTGTGATCGGTATTCATGTCGATACCGAAACGCATACGCAACACCTTGGCTTCACGGGCGGTAAGGCCTGAGAGCACGTCTTTAGTGGCGTTACGCAGGCTTTCGCTGGTGGCTTGGTCTGCAGGCAACGACAAAGTGGTGTCTTCGATAAAATCACCCAAGTGGGAGTCTTCATCATCACCAATTGGCGTTTCCATGGAGATTGGCTCTTTGGCGATTTTCAGCACCTTCAGCACCTTATCTTCTGGCATCATCATGCGGTGCGCCAGTTCTTCAGGTGTTGCTTCACGGCCCATCTCTTGCAGCATTTGACGCGATACACGGTTGAGCTTGTTGATGGTCTCAATCATGTGCACCGGAATACGAATGGTGCGCGCTTGGTCTGCAATAGAGCGGGTGATGGCTTGGCGGATCCACCAAGTGGCGTAAGTTGAGAACTTATAACCACGGCGATATTCAAACTTATCTACCGCCTTCATCAAGCCGATATTGCCTTCCTGAATCAAGTCGAGGAACTGTAAGCCACGGTTGGTATATTTTTTGGCGATAGAAATAACCAGACGCAAGTTCGCTTCAACCATTTCTTTCTTGGCTCGGCGAGCTTTAGCTTCACCTATGCTCATGCGACGGTTGATATCTTTAATCTGCGATATGGTTAAGTCCGCTTCTTCTTCTACGATTCTGAGCTTGCCAATTGAACGCAGTACGTCTTCGGCTACGTCGTGCAAGCGTACCGCCCAAGCGGTTTTACCTGTGGCCAGTTGAGTGTTGAACCACTCGGCATCAGTTTCGTTTTTAGAGAAAGCCTGCACGAAGGTTTTCTTCGGCATCTTGCACTGTTCAACACATAGCTTGAGGATCAAACGCTCTTGAACGCGGACCCGCACCATAGTGTCGCGCATGGCATGCACTAAGCGGTCAAACTGCTTAGGGATCAGGCGAAATTCGCGGAAGATATAAGCTAGCTCGGCAATTTCTTTCGCCGCTTCTGGTGAAGTACGGCCTTTGCTGGCGATCATAGCGCGCATAATGTCGTACTGTTCACGCAGTACAGCAAATTTTTCGCGAGCTAATTCAGGATCGGGACCGGTATCAACTTCTTCCTCGTCCTCGTCATCTTCTTTGTCTTCGTCGTCGTCTTCGTCTTTCTCTTTATCGCTTAACTCAGAGCCGATGTGCGTTGCCATTGGGGCTGCAGTCTCAACCGCATCTGGATCGAGAAATCCTGTGATGATGTCGGTAAGTTTTATCTCACCGGCTTCAAAACGATCGAATTGGTCTAACAAGGTAGTAATGGTGGCTGGGTATTCTGATACCGAGCTTTGTACCTGGTTAATGCCTTCTTCGATGCGCTTGGCGATTTCAATTTCGCCTTCACGGGTTAATAGCTCTACCGTACCCATTTCGCGCATATACATACGCACAGGGTCGGTAGTACGACCAATTTCAGACTCTACAGAAGCCAGTGCTTGGGCAGCGGCTTCCGCTGCGTCTTCATCGGCGGAAGTTTCCGACATCATTAAGTCATCGGCATCGGGGGCGGTTTCTACCACCTGAATGCCCATGTCATTGATCATTTGAATAATATCTTCAATTTGATCTGAGTCGACAATATCTTGAGGAAGATGGTCGTTAACATCGGCATAAGTCAGGTAACCCTGTTCTTTACCTTTGGCAACGAGAAGTTTAAGCTGCGACTGAGGGGTTGGCTCCATAGAACTCGTCCGATTTAGATAGTGCAAGAGGGTGTAAGCAATGAGGCACACTGGCACTTAAAAAAGCACTCTCAGTGGCGCACAAATAGCCGATTATAACAAAACTTGACCAATGCATTTTGCGTTGGTGTGCTTGCCAACACGCCAGCCTAGATGTCGGTGAGTGTGTTGCAGCGTTAATTGGGTCTAATTACCCATAAATGGCCATATCTCAGGCTTAAGTTTCTATATTGGGGCATACATGCCCATTTTCAATGTTCTGTTTCTTTCTGTTTTTTAGTTCCTACCGGCTTTGCTTTCGCTAAGCAGTAGCATCAATTCTTGTTTTTCTGCCGTAATTAGACCGCCTTTGCTGCTTTTTTGTTGCAGCGCTTCGATGCGCGTCGCGAAGTAGTCCTCGATAAGTACCGCAAAGGTATCTTTCAATTCTTGCTCTATGCGATCTCCTGCAAACAACTGATCCGCCATTGCTAAGCGTGCCAATGCGGGCGCTGAGCTGTGGCCACGCCAATGTTCGAGTAATTGCGCCGTGGTCATCAAAGGTTGGCCTTGTACTTGCGCCAACAGCGTTTGCAGCAAATCTATCCCCGGTAAAGCTAGCATAGCGACGCCTTCGGTGTCAGCGGTTGATAAGCTGGCAGCGGCAGCCGGATATTGTAGCACAAGGGCAATGGCGCGGCGAATAGGGGTCAGCTTAATCTTTTTACTGGGCGTGCGCGCCGCTGAGCTAGCAGGCTTAATATCTTGCTGTAAGCGGCTGAATAGCTCACGTACGCGGCGTTCATTTTCGCCCCAATTCAGCTGGCGCGATAACTGAGTAATTAAGCCTTCGCGAGTAAAACCTTCCGGTACTTTTAAGATGGCTTCGGCGGCGTGGTTGGCGAGTTCGTGCTGACCGGCATCGCCTGCCATGGCATCTTGGCCAAGGCGCTCAAACAAGAAGTCGCCAAAGTTTTGCGCATTATCTAACAGCTTGGCAAAATCCTCGGCGCCTAATTGGCGCACTAGGCTGTCCGGGTCTTCGCCATCGGGTAAAAACACAAACTTGAGACTGCGGCCATCTTGCAGCAACGGCAGGGCATTTTCGAGAGCCCGCCAGGCGGCTTCTCGGCCGGCGCGGTCGCCGTCATAGCAACAGATCACTTCGCGGGTGGTGCGAAATAATAGCTGTAAATGCTCAGGCGTGGTGGCAGTACCTAGGCTTGCCACCGCGTAGTCGATGCCAAATTGCGCCAGCGCCACTACGTCCATGTAGCCTTCCACAATCAAGATACGCTCTGGATTGCGGTGCGCTTGGCGCACTTCATAGAGGCCATATAACTCGCGGCCTTTATGAAACACGGGCGTTTCTGGCGAGTTTAAATATTTAGGCGTGCCATCACCCAATACCCGACCACCAAAGCCGATCACCCGGCCTCGCCGGTCGTGAATTGGGAACATGATGCGATCGCGAAAGCGGTCATAAACGCGACCATTTTCACTCTTGATTAACATGCCGCCTTCAATCAGTTGCGCTTCAGCTTCGTTATTGCGGCCAAATTGGCGCTTCACCGCATCCCACTGTTCGGGTACGTAACCGATGTTAAAGCTTTTCACCACTTCGCCACTCAGGCCGCGATTTTTAAGATATTGAATGGCGGTTTGCGATTGGCGCAGCTGAGTTTGGTAAAAGCGACTGATGTCATTCAGCTGCTCATATAAGTCTTGGCGGATCGCTTTGGCGGCGGCTTGTTGCTGTGGCGATTGAGATGAATGAGCGTTTTCGCGGGGTACCGTAAGACCATGCATACCGGCAAGTTCGTCTATGGCATCCAGAAACTCTAGGCCATCGTATTCCATTAAAAATCCCAGCACTGTGCCGTGGGCGCCACAGCCAAAGCAGTGATAAAACTGTTTTTCATGACTGACGGTAAAGGAGGGGGATTTTTCGTTATGGAAAGGGCAGCAGGCTTGATAATTTTTGCCGGCCTTTTTCAGCTTAACCCGCTGATCGATAAGATCGACTATGTCGGTTCTGGCCAACAAGTCGTCGATAAAAGATTGGGGTATTCTGCCTGACATGATTCACCGGGGTAGCGAAAAAAACAAAGCCGTGCATCAAGAAGAGGCACGGCCCGTTGGTAAGATAAAACGTAAACCCTTAAGCCAGTCTGGCTTTAATGCTCGCGCTTACCTTGCCCATATCTGCTCGCCCCTGGATTTGCGGCTTGAGCACCGCCATTACCTTACCCATATCTTGCATGCCATTAGCGCCGCTAGCAGCGATGGCATCGGTGAGCAAAGTTTCCAGTTCTTCTGCACTCAGAGGTTGCGGCAGGAATTCCTGCAGCACCACGATTTCTTGAAGCTCACCATCAGCTAACTCTTGACGACCTGCCTGCTCATAGAGAGCAGCGGCGTCTTTACGCTGTTTTACCATTTTGGTAACTATGGTGATGACATCGTCATCATTCAAGGTTTCGCGGCTGTCTATCTCTTTTAGATTGATCTCTGCCAGCAGCATTCTCAACGTACTAAGGCGCGCCTTGTTTTTGGCACGCATAGCTATTTTTTGCTGTTCAGACAGTTGGTCTTTTAAGGACATGAGATCAATAACTGTTAGTACAGACGGATGCGACGTGCGTTTTCACGAGACAGCTTCTTAGCGTGACGCTTAACAGCGGCAGCTTTAGCGCGCTTGCGCACTGTAGTTGGCTTCTCGTACTGCTCACGACGACGCACTTCAGACAGGATACCTGCCTTTTCGCAAGAGCGTTTGAAGCGTCGCAGGGCTACGTCGAAGGGCTCGTTTTCACGTACTTTAATTACTGGCATGTGCCTCACCTCGGTTTACTGGCTTTTTATTAAACCAGTCTGACTATAATAAAATGGTGCGAAATTCTACTCCGAAGCCTTACCAAAAGTAAAGTCCGAAGGCGCTCCGCTGGTTAAAAAACCGCTAGAAGTGTAACATAAGCTCCTCTCATTCAATAGTCCAGTGATAAGACCGACATGCGTGTATTGGGTATAGAAACCTCCTGTGATGAAACCGGCATTGCTATTTATGACGACCAACTCGGCATCATGGCCCATCAACTCTACAGTCAGGTGGCGCTGCATGCGGACTATGGTGGCGTGGTGCCTGAACTGGCGAGCCGCGACCACATTCGTAAAACCATCCCTTTGATTGAAGCCGCCTTGAAAGATGCGGGCTGCACCAAAGACGACATAGACGGCGTGGCCTTTACCGCCGGCCCCGGTTTAATGGGGGCTTTATTAGTGGGCGCGACCATAGGCCGCAGCCTCGCCTTTGCTTGGGGTAAACCGGCGGTGGCTGTGCATCATATGGAAGGCCACTTGCTGGCCCCTATGCTAGAAGAGCGCGCGCCTGAGTTTCCGTTTGTGGCTTTGTTAGTCTCCGGCGGCCACACCTTATTGGTACGCGTAGATGGCATTGGCTGCTACGAAATCTTAGGCGAGTCAGTAGATGATGCGGCCGGTGAAGCCTTCGATAAAACCGCCAAGCTGATGGATTTAGATTATCCAGGTGGCCCACGTTTAGCCAAGCTGGCAGAGCTGGGCACACCGAATCGCTTTGTCTTCCCGCGACCTATGACCGCCAAGCCGGGCTTAGACTTTAGCTTTTCTGGTCTTAAGACCGCCACTGCGACTACCATAGCTGCAGAAATTGCCGCCGATACTTACGATCAGCAAACTCGCGCCGATATCGCCCATGCTTTTCAACAGGCGGTAGTGGATACGCTGGCTATTAAGTGTAAACGGGCGCTGCTGCAGACGGGCTTGAATCGGTTAGTCGTGGCCGGTGGCGTGAGTGCTAACGTGTCGCTCCGTGAGCAGCTCAGCGAGCTGATGGCAAGCCTAAAGGGCGAAGCCTTTTATCCGCGTAATGAATATTGCACCGATAATGGCGCCATGATCGCCTTCGCCGGGCTGCAGCGCTTAAAAGCCGGTGATGTTGAGCCGCTCGCAGTACGCGCACGACCACGCTGGCCATTAGACGAGCTTACGGCGGTATAAGAACAGCGCCAGTTAAAGATTAATGACGGTGCCAACACGACAAAAGCCCCGAACCTACAGGTTCGGGGCTTTTTTGTGAATGTGGTGGCAAAAGTTTGGTTCTTAGTTTTAAGCTAGGCTAGGACGCTACTCCCTGTCTTTTTCTTCCCGCTTAAATCTATCAAGCATCGGCTTTTCTTGGCGGTGATAGAGGCGGCTGATGTTGCCGTGATGGCGCAAGATAATGAGGCAAGACAGTAACGACACCGAGAGCGTGTATTCGGGCTTAATGAAATAGACATACAGCGGGGCTACTAAGGCGGTCAGTAAAGAGGCCAACGACGAATAACCAAACAGGCCTAGGCACACCAGCCAGGTCAGCATCATCAGGCCGGCCATGTCCATGCCGAGCGGTAATAGTGTACCCAGTGCCGTCGCCACCGCTTTGCCCCCCCGAAAGTGAAAGAACAGCGGAAACATATGGCCCAAGCAGGCGGCCATGCCGATAAAGGCCAAGTACAAGGGGCCGATATCCAGATACCAGCCTAAATAGACCGGCAGAGTCCCTTTCATAATATCGATTAACAGCACCCAGACCGCGGCACTGCGATTACCGCTGCGCAGCACATTGGTGGCGCCCGGATTGCCGGAGCCATGTTGGCGTGGGTCGGGCAGGCCATAGAGTCTGGAGATCAGCACGGCGCTGGAGATGGATCCCCCCAGGTAGGCGAGCACTATCATAAAGAAAATGAGGGCCGTCATTGCGGTTTATACCTCGGGGTCAATCCGTTACTATGGCCCCTTACTATGCGAGCTTAAACCGAGCGCAGTCAAAGGCTTCTTTGCCGCAAGCGCTGCTCGATTCCGAATATAGTTCAGCTTAACAGAAGAGAGAGACGATGGATAAAGTGTTTGTAGAAGGTCTGGAAGTGTTCACGACCATAGGCGTGTATGACTGGGAAAAGGGCATTAAACAAAAGCTCAGCTTCGATCTGGAGATGGGCTTTAATAATGCGCCGGCAGCCAAAGATGATGACCTTAGTAAGGCGCTTGATTATGCGACTTTGTCACAAGCGGTGATGGAATTCGCACAGCTTAATCATTTTGAACTGATCGAAACCATGGCCGAGCGGGTGGCCGAGCTGATATTCAGCCTGTTTGCCGTGCAGTTTGTAAAAGTACGCCTCACTAAGCCTAATGCGGTAGTGAATGCCGCCGGTGTGGGCGTAGAGATATTAAGAACCCGTAAAGTATAACGCTCGCTAATACATCACCAGTAAACGTCATTAAATTGTCATCTGGATTGATTAGCATGCAGCCAGTATTAGCTAAGAGAGTTAATTAGATGGAAGTACACGCTATATTACTGGCGTTGGTCCAAGGCTTTACCGAATTTTTACCGATCTCAAGCTCTGCACATTTGATCTTACCTTCGGTGTTATTGGGCTGGCCAGACCAAGGCATAGCCTTTGATGTGGCCGTGCACTTGGGTAGCTTATTGGCGGTGTTATACTACTTTCGTCAAGAAGTGCTGAGCTTGGCTCATGCTTGGGTTGGCTCGTTAGCAGGGCGCGCCGCCACCGCCGAATCGCGCTTAGCCTGGTGCATTATATTAGCCACTATTCCGGCTTGTATTATCGGGGGTTTGTTTGGCGGCTTTATTGGTGAGTTTTTACGCTCGGGTTGGGTGATCGCCATCGCCACCATAGTGTTTGGTTTGTTGTTATGGTGGGCAGATAAACGCGCGCAACACCTGAAGAGTGAATATCAAACTGGTTGGCGGGGCGCCTTTTTTCTCGGGCTTGCACAAGCGGTGGCGTTGATCCCTGGCACCTCGCGCAGCGGCATTACCTTAACGGCGGGGTTAATGTTAGGCCTAACGCGTAGCGCCGCCGCCCGTTTCTCCTTTCTGATGTCGATCCCCATCATATTGTTAGCCGGTAGCCATCAGGCGGTGGGCTTGCTGAGTAGCCCAGTTGCTATTTCTTGGTCGGCGATGGGCCTCGGCATCTTGGTGTCGTTTCTCAGTGCCTTGGCCTGTATCCATCTGTTTTTGGCTTTGCTGGAGCGTATCGGTGTGCTGCCGTTTGTGCTGTATCGCTTAGGCTTAGGCGCCGTGCTGATTTGGGTAATGGCAGGTCAGTAACTTAACTTAAGCCCAGTAAATGCCAGTTCAATAAACATAAGCCCAGTAAGCTCAATGACTTTACGCCGAACAGCTTAAGTCAACCAGTGCTGCAATTGCGCTAAGCGCGCCTGTTTAATGGCCTCGCCAATGGCGGGGCCTTTTAGTCCTTGGGCGACGAAAGGGCCGGCGGTAATAGTTTGTAGCTCTTTAAACCACTGCCAGAGCTGTGCTCTTTGTGGATAGAGTTCTGAGCCTACACTTGAATCTAATAGGGGACTGGCTTGCCAATCTGCTTGGGCGCACAACAGTAATTGGCCAAAACGCTCGGGCCTGCGCCAGCTATCTGTTTCTTGAAATAACGCCAGAATATCTTCCGCATTATCCCTGCTTGGTTGACGCAGTAAATGAAGGTGTTGATGACAACGACTGGCCAATATCGCCAGCTCTTTATGTTCGCTAGGCACCTTGCAGTGCTCGCTCATCTCGGTGATTTGCCTCACGTCTAGCCGCAAAGTCAGTGCGGCAAACCGACAAGCCAAGTCGGCGGTGAGTTGTGTGCAATGCCATAAAGCTTGCAGTGCATGCTGACCTAAATTAATGCTTGGCTGCGGGTCAACAAATAAGCTTTCCAGTTCTGGAAACAAGGCACCAAGGGCATTACAACTGCGTAATACTTCAAAAAACACCTGCGGTTGCCCACACGCTAAGGCCTTTTCCGTTTCTTTCCACACCCGTTCTGGCGTCAGTGCGCTCAGCTCGCCACTGGCTGCAATTTGCTGCATTAATGCCAGCGTGTTGTGGGCCACGGTAAAGCCTAAATCATGGAAGCGGGCGGCAAAGCGTGCCACGCGCAATACGCGCAGCGGGTCTTCGCTAAATGCGGCGGATACATGGCGCAAGGTGCGAGCCGCTATATCTGCTTGGCCGCCGTAGGGATCATATAAGATGCCGTTTTCATCTTGAGCTATGGCATTAATGGTCAGGTCGCGGCGGCTTAAATCTTCTTCCAGCGTGATCTCTGGGCCAAAGTCACAGATAAAGCCGGTGTAACCTGAGCCGGCCTTGCGCTCGGTGCGCGCTAAGGCGTATTCGTTTTTAGTTTTGGGGTGTAAGAATACCGGAAAGTCTTTGCCTACCTGCTGATAGCCCAAAGCTTGCAACTGCTCCGGCAGGGCGCCTACCACCACATAATCTCTGTCAACAACGGCTAAGCCTAAAAGGGCATCACGCACGGCGCCGCCGACTAAATAAGTTTCTATTTTCTGTTCTTCACACATGTTTTCCTGCAAACAAGTTTTCCTTTATTCGAGGTAATGAGAATGGGCGGACGCCGCATACACTCTAGGCTCTTGCTGATAAGGCAAGTGTATCAAGTTGAGCTTATGGAGGCGCGCCTGTTCGACCGCGAGTAGCGTCGGCGCGCTCAAGGTGATCAGCGTAGGATTGTAAGTACGCACCATTTTTAGGATCAGCTCTATGCTGCAACGACTGGTCACTAAGATCATGCCCGCAAGAGTATTAGGCCGACGGTGGTGCCAACCCAAGAGTTTATCGAGCGCATTATGACGGCCTACGTCTTCGCTGGCGTGTTGTATTTGGCCCTGCATGTCGGCAAAAAAAGCGGCATGCAGGGCGCCACAGTCTCGATTTAGTGTTTGCCAGTTTGGCAACTGGTCGCGCAGCCCCATGAGCGCTTCATTGCTGGGCAATTCGCTAACTGGCAGCGGCGCTAACTTAGGCAAGGCGGCGGCGAGCGACTCAATACCGCATAAACCACAACCGGTGCGACCCGCTAGGCTGCGCCTTTGCTCTTGCCAAGGCTGATGGCAGCGATTAGCCAGCGTGACGTTGGCGATAATGGCGTTTTGCTGAGCAATAAATTCGAGATCGTGAATATCTCTGTGGTGCTGGATGATGCCTTCGGTTAGCAGGAAGCCGATGATAAAGTCGTCTAGCTGATAGGGGCTTACCATCATTACCGCATGATTTACGCCATTGAGGGTAATAGCGAGCGGGACTTCATTGGCGAGGAAATGCGCCGTGCCTGCTAGGGTGCAGACGGCGTGGCTGGGTGCCAAATTATCTAGGGTCGCATCGTCCATATAGCGTCCTGTGCGAAAAGATAAGAGCAGATAAATGGCGGAAAGTAGTAGGAGTCGAACCTACCCGGGAACGTCTAACGCCCCCAACTGGGTTTGAAGCCCAGCCGCACCACCGGATGCGATTACTTTCCATTTTTCATGGACATACGCGCATATAGAAATACGCATACACACCAGAACGGGCTATCAGAATGGACTCATCAGGCTAGCTTGTAAATAGCAGATTGTCGGGCCGGATCACATGTCTGTCCTGCAGACGCCGACTATAGCCAATTCGTTGAAAAAATTCGAGTATTTGTAAGGTTCTCTTGCGCCCTAACACTAATTGATCCCGTAATTCTGCGGCTTTTATGCCCTGATTTTGCGGGCGTTGGCGCATCAGCTGTGCCAATTCCTCAATATGCTGATGATGATAAAGCAAGTCGGGTTGTACCTGATACAGCTTGCCTTGTTGCACCAGCTTATGGGCCAACTGACGAATCTCTTGTTCTGGAATCTCTAATAAGCTGGCTATGTCGCGCACCCAAGGTGGATCGTATTGGCCTTGATGGGCTAAATGCAGAATTTGCTCCGCCAATGGCTGCTCTTGTTCGCTAAAGCTGACTGTGTGTTCTGGCAAGTGATACCAAGCGCCTTGTCGTTGCAGCCGCTGAGTTTGCACCAAGGTCTGTAACGCACTTTGCCATAAGGATAGGGGTAAAGTGTGAGCGGTCATGCGCCTTAGTCGGTCGGCACCCATGCCGGGTTCATCAGGATAGCGTTGATGGGCGTGCTCCAGCGTGCTTTCAATTTGGCTGAGCAGCGCTTCCCATCGCATTTTATCCATGAGTACGGCCAGCTGTTTATTCGTCGCAGGTTTTATCCACATGGCAGTATCGGGAATAAGCAGCTGCTCGACTTCTTCATCAATCAGGCGGCGCAAGTCAGGTTCGCTAATGCCGTGCGGGGCTTGGCTGAGTAAAGGCGAAAGCCGCTGATCCGCTGGCAGTTTATCCGATAAATAGTGCGACAGAGCGGAGAGCCACGCCAAACGTGCGGGTGTGCGGCGCTTTCTATCAGGGCCGTTGGCATCCAGCACTTTACCGCCGCCTAAGGTCTGCTTGGCTTGAGCGTTGCGAATAATAAAGCGATCGCCGGGCATGGCACACTGGGGGCTATCGAAGACCAGTTGTGCAAAGGCCTGCTCGCCTGATGGGAGTGACTCAGCGGTGAGCGGTACCACATGCGCCATCACGTGTGCCGCACCCAGATGCACATGCACCGGCATCCAAGTGGTGAGCGGCTGCGCTACATTACCGAGCAGCTGCAACTGCACATCGATGCGCGTAGCAGGCGTAAAACAGCGGTCATCGGCCAGCCAGTCGCCATTGTTGATGGCGTCTTTGGCGATATTGGCAATATTAAAAGCGCAGCGCTGGCCACTATGTGCGTTTGGGCTGGGCAAGTTTTGCGCATGAATGCTGCGCACGCGGATGGGGGTGTTGGCGGGCATTAAGCGCAGCTTACTGCGGGGGTTTTTTAACTCGAATTCCCCGCCGTGCACTGTACCTGTGACCACTGTGCCTTGGCCGCTAAGGGTAAAAGCGCGGTCTATGGCCAAGCGAAACAGGCCGCTATGATTGGTGGTGGCTTGCAGCTGAGCTTGTTGTTGTAAAAAATCACTTAACATAGCGATACCAGCGCCGGATAAACTATCGACGATAAATTGCGGCGCGTCGGCCAAAAAGGTATGGGCCAGCGCTTGGCTAAGCTGCTGCAACGTTTGCGCTAATTGCTCGGGTTGCGCCTTATCTCGCTTAGTAATAACCACGCAACCTTGGGTTAAACCAAGCAGCGATAAAATAGCAATATGCTCAACAGTTTGCGGCATTATGCCGTCGTCTGCTGCCACCACCAGCATGGCGTAATTTATGCCAGTAGCGCCCGCCACCATGGTATGAATTAAGCCTTCGTGGCCGGGCACATCCACAAAGCCCAGCGTCATATCCTCCGCCACCTGCTGATAGGCATACCCTAAGCTAATGGTGATGCCTCGTTCTTGCTCGTCTTTTAAGCGGTCGGTATTCACGCCGGTGAGCGCACGTACCAAGGCGGTCTTGCCATGATCGATATGACCCGCGGTGCCAATAATCATAACTGAGTGCGGCTCCATGTTGTTTGCAACAGTTGTGCTTGTTGCTCGCTCAAACAACGGCAATCTAGGTAAAGTGCGTTTTTATGAATGCGGCCAATAATCGGTTGGGCTTGGGTGCGCAGCCAGTGCTCAAGCCACATGATCTGACGGCTGATTTTATCTGAGCCTTGATAATGAACCACTAAGCCGAAGCTCGGTAGAGAGTCAATCGGCATGGCGCCGCTACCAATTTGACTGAGCATAGGCTCGCAGCTCACCGAATAATCACTGCCGACTGCATGCTGCAAGCTGGCTTGTAAGCCTTTTGCCTGCTGTTGTATGTCTGTTTGAGCACGAGTCAGCAGCCGCAGCGTGGTTAAACGCTCCGGTAATAATTCTGGGCTGCGATATAACGACAACACGGATTCCAGCGCCGCCATGGTGAGCTTGCCCACTCTGAGTGCGCGTTTTAAGGGATGCTTTTTAATGATGTCGATCAATGCTTTACGCCCGACAATAAAGCCCGCTTGCGGCCCCCCCAACAGCTTGTCGCCGCTAAAGGTCACCAAATCCGCACCTGCTTGTATGGTTTCTTTTACGGTAGGTTCGTGAGGCAGCCCCCATTGAGACAGATCTACCAGCGTGCCGCTGCCTAAATCTACGGTCACCGGTATTTGATGCTGTTGGCCGAGTTTGACTAACTCACTGAGTGCGGTTTCTTTGGTGAAACCCACCACCGCATAATTGCTGCAGTGCACCTTCATCAACATGGCCGTGCACTCAGAAATGGCGCGCTCATAGTCCGCATAATGGGTGCGGTTAGTGGTGCCCACTTCTATCAGCTTGCTGCCGGCGCTGCTCATAATGTCGGGAATACGAAATGCGCCGCCAATTTCCACCAGCTCGCCGCGCGAGACGATCACTTCTGCTTTTGATGCCACGGCGTTTGGTGCGGCCAAGGCGTTAAGCATTAGCAGTACGGCGGCCGCGTTGTTATTGACCACAGTCGCGGCTTCGGCGCCGGTCAGCTCGCAGATCAACGCTTCGATTAAATCGTCTCGGTCGCCGCGTTTGCCGGTCTTTAAGTCAAATTCCAGATTGGTAGGCTGGCTCAGTACCTGCGTCACCGCCGCTATGGCGCAATCGGGTAATAAGGCGCGGCCCAAGTTGGTGTGCAGCACGGTGCCGGTGAGATTGATGACAGTCTTGAGCTTGGAAGCGGTCAATGCGTCTAGCTTTTCTATCAGCTGCGCGATTATATGGGAGGGCTCCACTGCACTCTTATCCAGCTGCTGCTCAATAGCTTGAATACGCAGCTCACTCAACAGCAAGCGCAGTTGTTGCGTAACCAGCGTGAGCCCATGCTGCGTGAGAGCCGCGGCTAACTCAGCTCTGTGCAGCACTTTATCCAAAGCTGGCAAATCTGCCGGCTGGGCAAGGGGATGTGTGGCGAGAAAAGAAGTGGGTAGGTTCATGATTATTCAGCCAGTTGCCAAAGATAAGGATTGTTATTGGCGCGATAAAACTGCACTTCGCCCATTAAAATATCCAACGGCAGGCTAGCTAGATCATCGGCAAAGGCTTCGGCGAACTGCTCTTTATCGAGATAGAAAATCTTGCGGTAACGCTGACACGCATCGCAGGATTCTGCCTTGATGCCGGCTCTGCCTTCCTCCAGCGAGTGATACGCCACTTTTTTGGTGTCTTCACAATGGGTGCAAACCACGCGCACTATATGCCATTGGCTCGAGCATAAAGAGCAGGTGGCATAACGAATTTGCTCTTTTGGTCCGCCCAGCAGTACTGTGCTCGACACCGGCTGGCTGCCACAGCAAGGGCAGAGGCCAAAGGGTGTGTGCGCGGGAATTTTTTTACTGTCGAGCCCTGCCACTAACTGGCTCCAGTAAACTTGCAAGGCGGCCATAATAAAGGGCGCACGGGCAGCATCGATGTTTTCGAGCGCTTGATTGAGTAAGGCATCGCCTTCTTGTTCTATGAGCTCAGGGCTATTTATTGTGTCATCCAGCAATTGTGCTAGGTTCTCGCGCACGGCATCGGGCAGGCTAGCGTTTAACAGCTGCTCGATAATGGCGGTTAATATCTCACGCCAAACGGGGTCTCTTGGGGTGCTGCGGTGGCTAAAAGGTGGCATGCCGTGGGCTTGCGCTTGAGCAAGCTGAGTTTCGTCGATGGCAGTTAGCGACCAGTCTTGTGCAAATACCGCTTGCTGTGCATCTGCCAGCAGGGCAATCAATAACAGATAATCCTCAATCGGATTATCTGTGCTTAAGTCTCGCAGCCGCTGGGCACGAATGCTAAAGGTGTCGGGCGCGGCAAGTATGAGGCGCACTATGCTGGTGCGATCCAGAGTTTCTATTTCGCCACGGGTAAGAATTCGTTGCATGAACACTCCTTGAGTGAAGTCGGCGCTTGTTTGTATCTGCTCGGGTCTGCATCAGCACGTAAGAGATAAAAAGCCGTCAAACAAAGGGTATCATTTGACGACGTGTTAGGTGTTCCAATTAAGGACCCATATGTTTACTTTAGTGACGAGTCACGCAGTTTCTTGCGGTACCACTTGCGGTGATGCTTCCACGCCCAGCCCGGCGTAACCGTGCCACGGGTCATGGCGCGCACCGAACCTTTCACCCAAAAACCCGCATAGGCGTGCACGATAATGGCGCAGACTAGTATTAAGGCAAACAGCGCATGCAGCATGGACGCCCAGCGGATTGCTTCTACCGGAAATCCGAAATAAGCCCGCCACATCACAACGCCAGATGCCAGCAAGCCCAGCATCAGCACTATTAACACCCAATACAGCACTTTCTGGCCGCCGTTATAATGGCCAGCTTCGGGCACACCTGCCTCTTGATGGGAGATAACCTTAGGCACGGCCTTTAACCATTCCACATCATCCGCCGTTATGCAGTTTTCTCGCCACAGTTGCAGCGAAAAACTGAAGAAGCTGACAAACATCACAACGCCAATAAAGGGGTGCAATATTCGCGTCCAAGTGCCACCCCCTAATAGATTGCTCAGCCAAAATAGGCTTGGGTGAAATAATGCCAAGCCCGAAATAGCCAACAGTACGAAACTTAGAGCAATCAGCCAGTGATTAAGTCGCTGATTAGCCGTGTAGCGTACGATCTCCTGCTCTTCGTTAGTCATGCTTTTCCTCCTTGGCCGCCTGCTCTTGTGCCTGCAGCGCCACCAGTTCCGCCGCATGTTTGGCCGCCAGCTCGTCGGCTTTGCTCACCTCAGAAGGGCGGTTGCGAATATAGTGCGCAGCCCCCACCAGGGCGGTGAGTACCATGGCCGCCACGCCAATGGGTTTGGCTGGGCCCTTCCACAGCGAGACAATGGCGCTGATCTTGGGCGCCTTTGGCAAGCCGCTGTAAAGCTGGGGTTTATCTGCGTGATGCAGTACATACATCACATGAGTGCCGCCCACGCCTTCGGGATCGTACAAGCCAGCATTGTCATAACCGCGAGATTTCAGATCGCTAATGCGCTCAGCAGCGTGATGGTGCATCTCATCTTTGGAGCCAAAAGAGATGGCGCCCGTGGGGCAGGTTTTTACACAGGCCGGTTCTTGGCCTACGGAAACGCGGTCCACACACAAGTTGCACTTGTAGGCTTTCTTGTCGGTTTTAGAAATACGTGGCACATCAAACGGGCAACCGGTGACGCAGTAACCACAGCCGATGCAGTTTTCTTGGTTGAAGTCGACGATGCCGTTGGCGTGCTGCACTATGGCACCGGGCGACGGGCAGGCTTTTAGGCAGCCCGGATCCTCACAGTGCATGCAGCCGTCTTTGCGGATCAACCATTCCAGATCGCCGTCGTCTTTTTCGTATTCGGAAAAGCGCATCACAGTCCAGCTGTTTTCGGTCATGTCGGCCGGGTTGTCGTAGACGCCCACGTTATTGCCAACTTCGTCCCGCAGGTCGTTCCACTCCATGCATGCCACCTGACAGGCCTTGCAACCTATGCATTGCGACACATCAATTAGCTTGGCCACGCCCCCGCCTTGCACGGGGGATTGACGCACGCTGGGTGAAGGTGTGGTGGTCGCCGAGCGACGTTTAATATCCATTCCTTGTGAAGCCATGACTTCCTCCTACACCTTTTCGACATTGACTAAGAAGGACTTAAACTCAGGTGTTTGTGAGTTAGCGTCCCCGACCGAAGGCGTGAGTGTGTTGGCTAAGAAGCCGGGTTTGGTTAAGCCCACAAAGCCCCAGTGAATGGGAATGCCGATGTGATGCACCCGCTTGCCGTCTATGTCTAGCCCGCGGATCCGCTTGGTGACCACCGCCTTGGCTTTAATGTAGCCACGATGGGAAGACACCTTAACCACGTCGCCCTCTGTAATGCCCAACTCACTGGCCAGCTCGGCACCAATTTCCACAAACTGTTGCGGCTGAATAATGGCGTTCAGCTGCACGTTCTTGCTCCAGTAGTGAAAGTGCTCGGTCAGGCGATAAGTAGTGCCCACGTAGGGGAAGTTATCGGCCGTGCCGAGTGTGGCCCTGTCGTCGTCAAACAAGCGGGCGGCCGGATTATTGGTGGCTTTTGCATTGTCCTTAAACAAGGGGTTATAACCGAGCGGCGTTTCAAAGGGCTCGTAATGGGTCGGGAACGGACCTTCTGCCATCTTATCCCGCGCAAAAAAGCGTGCCACGCCCTCTGGGTTCATGATGAAAGGGCCCATGCCATTTTCTGGCGGCTCATTGCCTTTAAAGTCCGGCACATCAGACCCCGTCCATTTACTACCATCCCAGTGCACCAGTGATCGACGTGGATCGAACGGCTTGCCTTGGAGATCACAAGAAGCACGGTTATAGAGCACGCGGCGGTTAGCCGGCCATGCCCAAGCCCAGTTCAGCGTTTGACCGATACCTGTGGGGTCACTGCTGTCACGGCGCGCCATCATATTGCCGGCTTCGGTCCAAGAGCCCGCGTAAATCCAGCAGCCACTCAAGGTGGAGCCGTCATCACGCATTTCAGCAAAGCTGGCTAATTGCTCGCCGGCCTTGCGCATCACCTTGCCTTCACCATCTAACAGATCGGTTAAGGCGCGGCCATTTAGCTCTTTTGCCAACTCTTCAGACGTAGGGTGGTAGGGGTTGGCGTAAGGCCAAGACAGTTGAGTAATAGGTTCGGCAAAGACGCCGCCTTCTTGCTCGTAAAGACCACGAATATGTTGATACAAGGTGGCCATGATTTCGATATCAGTCTTGGCTTCTCCCGGTGGCTCCGCGGCTTTCCAGTGCCATTGCAGCCAGCGCCCCGAGTTCACTAGGGTGCCGTCTTCTTCGGCAAAGCAGGAGGTCGGCAGGCGGAATACTTCGGTTTGAATATCCGCTGAGTTCACATCGTTCGACTCACCCATGTTGCGCCAAAACTCTGAGGTTTCGGTGGCCAGTGGATCCATGATCACCATGAACTTCAGCTGCGATAATGACGTGATCATCTTAGCTTTGTTCGGTGCCGCGGCTAGTGGGTTAAAGCCCTGACAGATATAACCGTTCATCTTGCCTTGGTTCATCAGCTCATAAACTTGCAGCATGTCATAGGGTTTATCCAGCTTGGGCAGCAGATCATACGCGTAGTTATTTTCTTCTTGCGCGTGATCGCCCCACCAAGCTTTGGCCAGACTAACGTGGAACTTTTTATAGTTCTGCCAATAGCTCAGCTGATTTGGGCGCAGCGGTTTTTGCGTGCGTTTGGCAATATAGCCATCAAAATCCTGCTCGGCTTCATTAGGCAGTGTCATATAGCCCGGCAGCAGATTGGTCATTAGACCTAAATCCGTTAAGCCTTGGATATTAGAGTGACCACGCAGCGCGTTCATGCCGCCACCGGCAATGCCGATGTTACCCAGCAATAGCTGCATCATGGCGCCGGTACGAATGATCTGCGAACCGATAGAGTGCTGAGTCCAACCTAAGGCATAGAGGATGGTTCCCGCACGATCTGGAGTATGCGTAGAAGCCAGTAGCTCACATATCTGATTAAACTTAGGGATAGGTGTGCCACACACCCGCGCCACCATTTCAGGCGTATAACGTTGATAATGTTGCTTTAGCAGCTGATAAACACAGCGCGGATGCTGCAAGCTAGGATCGGCAATGACCTCACCTTGTTCATCCAGTTGGTAATCCCAGCTGGATTTATCGTAGTGACTGGTGTCTTCGTCATAGCCAGAAAATATCCCGTTTTCGAAGTCGAAGTTTTCATCGACCAAGAACGACATATCGGTGTAGTTTTTGACGTATTCATGCTGGATCTGATTGGTATCAAGCAGATACTTGATAACCCCGCCTAAAAAGACGATATCGGTACCGGTACGGATCGGCGCATACACGTCAGCCACCGAGGCTGAGCGGTTAAAGCGCGGATCGACCACGATCAGCGTGGCATTGTTATGTGCCTTAGCTTCAGTTACCCATTTAAAGCCACAAGGGTGGGCTTCGGCGGCATTGCCGCCCATGATCAGAATAACGTCGGCATTTTTAATATCGACCCAATGATTCGTCATAGCGCCACGGCCAAATGTTGGGGCAAGACCTGCCACCGTAGGACCGTGTCAAACGCGTGCTTGGTTATCGAGTGCCAGCATCCCTAAGGGACGTATTACTTTATGGGTGATATAACCCACTTCGTTACTACTGGCAGAGGCCGCCAGCATGCCGGTGGTGACCCAGCGATTAACGGTTTTTCCGTCATCAGTTTGTTGAATGAAGTTCGCATCGCGATCGTCTTTCATTAATGTTGAGATACGGCTATAGGCCTGATCCCAAGAGATGCGCTGCCAAGTATCGGAACCGGGGGCGCGATATTCGGGAAAGGTCAGACGGTTGGGGCTGTGAATAAAGTCCACCAGACCGGCGCCTTTCGGGCACAGGGTGCCACGGTTAACCGGATGATCGTGGTCGCCTTCGATGTGCATTACGCTCGGCTTGGCGTTTTTGGCGCCATCGCCCATGCTGTACACCAAAATGCCGCAGGCAACGGAGCAATAGGGGCAGGTGCTGCGAGTTTCGGTGGCGCGCAACAACTTATATTGTCGCGCCGCCGCCAAGGCGGGGGTCGGTGTCATGCCTAGCAACGCCATACTGGACGTGGCTAGGGTGGCACCCGTGATCTTAAAAAAGTCGCGTCTACTGACATTGCTCATGACGCTCTCCTTGTGACGCAGAGTGTAGGGGTGGTTGTTTTTGTGTGCTGATTACACTTTCTTATTAGCATTACCCTTGGATTATATAGGGTCATAACAATAGAATCTCGTCGGTTAACCGTCAGCCTAGTTGAGTCCATTTCACTTATCTATTAGACCATAGTAATGCTGTGGTAATAGTCACACTCATAGCCATAATCACAGCAGCATGTAAGTGCTTAATGCTTAACCCCGTTCATTTTCATGAGCTCCATTATTTATATTAGTGCGCTTACCTTCCTCTAATCTTTCTTCTTGCGAGAGCAAGCTGGCATTACCGCCTATGGCTGCGGTGTTGTGGCTAATGGTTTTTTCGGTAATGAAGCGGGTCAGATAATGTGGGCCACCGGCTTTGGGGCCTGTGCCCGATAAACCTTGGCCACCGAAGGGTTGTACGCCGACCATGGCGCCAATTTGGTCTCGATTGATATAAATGTTGCCTACGTTGGCGCGGCTAGCAATATGCTGGGCAAAGCGCTCGTTGCGACTGTGAATGCCGAGCGTTAGGCCATAACCGGTATGGTTGATGTCGTCGATGACCTGTTCAATTTGGTCAGCGTTAAAACGCACGACATGCAGAATGGGGCCAAAATGCTCTTGGCTGAGTTCACTGATGGCTTCTATGGCTATCAAAGTGGGGGAGATATAATGGCCATGTTCAAAGTCGGTGCCGAGCGGCGTTTGGGCGATCAGGGTTTTGCCAGCGGCCTGCATTTGCTGGATGTGCTCGGTCAGTTTGGCGTGAGCCGATTTATCTATAACTGGCCCCACGTCTGTGCTCCAAAAGGCGGGGTCGCCGACGCTAAGCTCGGCCATGGCGCCGCTTAGTAAGGTGAGCACGCGATCATAGATATCGCTTTGTAAGTAGAGTACCCGCAGTGCTGAGCAGCGCTGGCCGGCACTTTGAAAGGCGGCGCGTATTACGTCACGCACCACTTGCTCGGGCTGGGCGCTGGAGTCCACTATCATGGCGTTTTGGCCGCCGGTTTCGGCGATAAACGGAATAATGGCACTATTTTTTTTGGCTAAGGGACGATCGGCCAAGGTGCGATTAATGTGCTGCGCCGTAGCGGTCGAGCCGGTAAAGCAAACGCCACTGATACGGGAGTCGGCAATTAAGGCCTGGCCAATGCTGGCGCCGTCGCCGATCACCAGTTGCAACACGGCTTGGGGAATGCCGGCAAGGTGCGCCAGTTGTGTGGCCAGATGAGCAATTAAACAGGTTTGCGCCGCGGGTTTGGCGATAACCGTATTGCCGGTGACTAAGGCGGCACTCACTTGGCCGATAAAGATCGCCAACGGAAAGTTCCAGGGGCTAATACAGACGAAGACGCCGCGACCTTGGGCGAGCAGCGTATTGTGCTCGCCTGTGTAGCCGGGCAACAGAGTCGGCGCCATTACACTGCGAGCAAGGTTGGCGTAATAGCGGCAAAAATCTACCGCTTCGCGCACTTCATCTATGCCATCTTGCAATAACTTGCCCGCCTCTCTGGTGCACAGCGAAATGAGTTCCGCTTGATGCTCATCAAGTAAACCCGCCAAACGTTCCAGCATTTGGGCGCGCTCGCTCACCGGTTTATCGCGCCAAGCAACAAATGCCGCTTGGGCATAAGTGACGGCTTGTGTTGCCTGAGTCGGACTGGCCATGACTACCTGACCCACCACTTGGCGATTATCTTGTGGGCTGAGTACCGGCTGAACAGTGAATGGCTCAATGCTCGGTTCTGCTAGCAAGGATGCAGCTTGCCATTGCTTATTTGCTAGGCGTGCTAGCTGCTGAAACAAAGGCTCGCGCTGGCTTGCGATATTAAGGTTAATACCGCTGG
>JAHLFI010000012.1 GCA_018883865.1 Candidatus Oceanisphaera merdipullorum | reverse complement strand
AATAAGGCCCCATTTCATCTAAGAAGAGGGGCCTAGGCATTACTAGAAGCGTTAGCTATTAATAGGTTTGTCCTCGGTAACCACTATGTGATGGGTAGCGCGGGCTTTAGGGTTGACCCAAAAATGGTGATCAGGGGCATTACCGGCTTTGATATGGACCAGATCATGGTTGGTAGTTTTGCCTTTTTTGTCATGCAACGCGTAGATTATAAAGGGTAATAAAAACACAACGATAAAGCTGACGACTAATAAACTGACATATATCTCTGTTTGTTCTCCCCCAGGTAGCGAGCTTGGCGGTACAAATGACACCAAAAATGCCAGAATAGAAATAATTAAACCGATGGCTGCTACACTGATTTTAACGGCTGGGCTGCCTGGAATATTAAATGCCCGCTTTTTATCAGCATGCTTACGGATTAATTGTATATAACCTAAAAAAAGCATGAAATAACTACTTAAGTAAATGACCACCGTTAGCGCTAAGGCAATTAAAAACGAGAGGTTGCCACCTCCGCCGGTGTTGGTGAGTGTAACTAGCGCCACAGTAGTGATGATGAGCTGGCTCACTACCAGAGCTACGGGCACTCCGTTTTTATTTACTTGAGCTAATCGTTGCGGTAATAAACCTTTCTGTGCTGCGACTAACAGCCCTCGGGAAGGCCCTACTATCCAAGCTGCTATTTCTGCTAATACTCCTAGTATTAAGAGTGTGGCTACTAAGCGAATTGCCCAGCCAAATCCCGAGCCAAAATGGTTAATTAATGCTTCAAAAGCTTGGACCACACCCGCGGAAAGATTAATTTCGTTGTGAGGAATAACGGCTGCCACAGCCAGTCCCCCTACAGAACTTAATACAATCGCACATATCATTAAGAGCACCATGGCCATCGGATAATCTCGACCAGGGTTCTTCATCTCATTTACGTGAGTAGCAGAGGCTTCTACGCCCATATAACTTAAAATAAAGGCAACAAACACCACCAGTGTGCCGATCTGGCTGAAATCAGGAAAGAAGCTGGCCGCATCCATCTTGATTTGTAAGGGAGCGCCACTCACTAAATAAGCGATAGATAAGCCTACTAGCACGAGAGCTGGGATTAAAATTCCCCCAAAAAAACCGACTTTGGCGATGATGGCGGTGTACTTAGTGCCCCCCAGTTGCGTTAACGCTAAAACCCATAAGATGACTAAGCCTGCAATAGTTTTAATGATAGGGTCGGTATTTAACTCTGGCCAATTTAGAACATAAGCTAGCGCGCCAAGTACGAAATAAAGCATGGCTATAAAGCCCACGGCAATTTGCAAATAACCAAAAGAAATTGCCGCAAAGCCCCAGCGCTCTCCCAAGGTATTAGATACCCAAGTAAATACGCCTCCTTCTTCCCAGCCTTCCACTGTAGCCATTTCCGCGGAACATAAGCCTACTGGAATAAACCATAAAATTCCGCCTAGCAGTAAAAAAAACACTAGGCTAAAACCAGATGTGGCGAAGGTGGGGTATTCATATACCGCCATCACCATAGAGGCGGTAATTGCAAAAAATCCCAGCATCGATAAATTTTTAGTTGCCGGAATTGGGCTTGTTGTAGACATAACCACTCCCTATTAAATATGGATCATGATGTTACTGGTTTGATGATTTTATGACAGGAAATATATCTAGGATATTTCCTGTCATTGTCTATTTAGCAGTGGTTAATGATGGAAGGTAGCTTTTGCATCCGAATGTATAATTGGATTTTTTTCAAAATAATCTATAGCGCGCTTAATATCATCGATTAATAGCGCCGCTAAATCCAAGCTCACGCCGTGGCGAACCATAATACGTTGTACAATCACTTCTTCACGATCTGCAGGTAACGGATAAGAAGCGATGAGCCAACCCCGGCTGCGAATACGATCCGATAAATCGTAAAGGTTAAAGTTTTTTACATTTGGCTTTAATTTATAAGCCACGGCCGGCAGGGCTCCATGGCCATCGTAAACCAGCTCAAAAATACCCAACTGATTAATTTCTTTAGCTAACCATTGAGCGGTATCAGTACAGGCTTGCTGAATATTCGTGTAGCCTTCACGACCTAACCGTAAAAAATTATAGTACTGAGCAATAATCGGGCCTGCAGGACGAGAAAAATTCAGCGCAAAGGTGGGCATATTGCCGCCTAGATAATCCACATTAAAGATTAACTCTGTAGGGAGATCCTCTTTAGTTCGCCAAATTACCCAACCCACTCCCAGAGGTGATAAGCCATATTTATGTCCTGAGCTATTGATGGATCTAACACGAGTCAGTCGGAAGTCCCACACCAGATCTTTTTGAATAAAAGGCGCGATAAAACCGCCACTGGCACCATCCACGTGCACCGGAATATTAAAGCCCGTGTCTTGCTCTATGCTATCTAACTCTTTGCACAAGGCTTCAACAGGCTCATAAACACCCGTAAAAGTAACGCCTAAGGTTGCCACTACGCCTATGGTGTTCTCATCACAATAGGTACGTAAATCTTCGGGTTTCAGGCCTAAGGCATCGCCGGTTAATGGCACTTGACGAATTTCTACATCAAAGTAGCGAGCAAACTTTTCCCAACATACTTGGACCGGCCCGGTAACAATATTGGGGCGGCTCGTATCCTTACCTTGTTTTTCCCGTTCTTTGCGCCAGCGCCATTTCATGGCTAACCCGCCTAGCATAGCGGCTTCACTGGATCCTGTGGTAGAACAGCCTAGTGTCTCTTTGGCCTCAGGAGAATTCCATAAATCCGCTATGATGTGCACACAACGGCTTTCAATTTCTGCGGTTTGCGGATATTCATCTTTGTCGATCATATTCTTATCGACACTTTCAGCCATTAGCTGTTTGACTTCGTCCTCTACCCAAGTAGTACAAAAGGTAGCTAAATTCTGCCGTGAATTACCATCCAGCATTAACTCGTCATGTACCACTCTATAGACAAAATCTGCATTGGTGCTTTTTTCTGGCAACACATATTTAGGTAACTGCTTATTTGTCTCTTGAGACGCATAAGTATCAATATATTCAGAATCTCGCTGTGGCTTTACGACATGAATAGGCATAATTTTCCTCTTTATGATTTTTGCATGTGACAGTGAATTGAGATATTGCAGTTTGCTATCTGTTACCAAAAATAATTCAGCACCTCGTTATTATTAATTTTAGGACCCATATGCGCACGCTAACAAATAAAAAACACCACAGCGAGTCTTAAATTTGAGAATTGATAACGATGTGAGACATGCCCAACATTCAGAAAATAAGTAATGTTTCAGCGATTTTTCGCAAGTAGGCACCTTTCATTTGTTGCGAAATCGACTATAAGCACAACCTTATACAAATCTAAGTAAAGAAATGACTCGTCTCGTTAAGGAGTTAGGTGCTCTCTTTTAGATAAATAGGATACGTTACTATTTTTATTTTTAAATAGCAGAGTAAAGCTGACCTACCACTGCTCTTTTATTTAAAAATGACAGCTACTAGGCCAAAACTAAAAAAGCTTCACCACTACAATGATCCGCTAAATTTCTAGAATGGTGTATTGCGACTATTCATTATTAAAAATGTGCGCCTATAAAATTAAATAAATAAAAAAACCCAAGCCTCACGGCTTGGATTTTATTGTTTTTCTTGGCGCTGGTAACTGAGGTTATTCTTGTGCGTAACCTTGGGCAGGCAAAAGCGCGCCGTCCAGATAGGCTTTGCCTTGTTGCATCACGGCGCGGCCATCGCAAAACCAGCGTACCGTGAGCGGATAAATGGCATGCTCTTGTACTTGCACGCGCTCGGCTAAGCTTACGGCATCATCATCTTCAAACACGGGGACCCGCGCTTGAAGAATAACCGGGCCGCCATCCAGCTCTTCAGTAACAAAGTGTACGCTGCAGCCGTGCTCTACATCACCGGCCTCAATGGCTTTTTGATGGGTGTGCAAACCTTGATAGCGGGGCAGCAAAGACGGATGAATATTCAACAAACGATTTTGATAATGACGCACAAAATCGGGCGTTAAAATACGCATAAAGCCGGCGAGCACCACCAAGTTCGGCTGATATTCATCTATGGCCAGTATCAGTGCCTGATCAAAGCTTGCGCGATCTGCGTAATCCGTATTCGCTACCACCTGAGTGGCAATGCCAGCGGCTTTGGCGCGCGCTAAGCCGTAGGCATCGGCTTTATTACTCAGCACTGCGACTATCTCGCCGCCTAAATGACCGGCGACGGATTGATCGATCAAGGCTTGTAAGTTACTGCCACTGCCTGAGAGCAGTACTACTATTCGCGTCATTGGCCGAATGGCAGGACTGTGGGTCATTTAATTTCGACCTGCTCTTCGCCCTCGGCGGCAGCTTCTATGTGGCCAATTAGCCAGCACTGCTCGCCTTTGTCTTGCATAAATTTTACCGCGTCTGCCGCTTGCTCAGCAGGCAGGGCGATCACCATGCCCACGCCGCAGTTAAAGGTGCGATACATTTCTTTGGTTTCTACGTTGCCGGCGGTTTGTAACCAGCTAAAGACTTCTGGCCACTGCCAGCTGGCACCATCAACGATAGCTTTAGTGCCTGTTGGCAACACGCGAGGAATGTTTTCCCAGAAGCCGCCACCGGTAATGTGGCTTAGCGCGTGAATGTCGAACTGCTTGATAAGTTCCAACACCGGCTTCACGTAGATGCGGGTCGGCTCCATCAAGGCGTCGGCCAAGGTTACGTCACCTAATGGCTGCTGCAGATCCGCCTTGCTCACTTCTAAAATCTTGCGGATAAGTGAGAAACCGTTGGAGTGCGGGCCGCTTGAGGCAAGGGCGATCAAGGCATCACCGGCACCCACTTTAGTGCCATCGATAATGTCGCTTTTTTCTACGACACCCACGCAAAAACCGGCCAAGTCGTAGTCGCCAGCTTGATACATGCCGGGCATTTCGGCGGTTTCGCCGCCAATTAAGGCACAACCGCTCAGCTCACAGCCCACACCTATGCCGGTGACTACTTCCGCCGCCGCATCTACGTCCAGCTTGCCGGTGGCATAGTAGTCGAGGAAAAACAGTGGCTCGCCGCCTTGAACGATTAAGTCGTTCACGCACATGGCCACCAGATCTATGCCCACGCCTTGGTGGCGTTTTAGGTCAATCGCTAAGCGCAGCTTAGTGCCCACGCCGTCGGTGCCGGCCACGAGTACTGGTTCTTTATAGCCGGTGGGCAGCTGGCACAAAGCGCCAAAGCCCCCGAGTCCGCCCATTACTTCCGAGCGATGTGTGCGACGGCTAACGCCTTTGATGCGTTCAACCAGGGCATTACCAGCATCGATATCAACACCGGCGTCTTTGTAGCTCAGGGGTTTGTTCTGCGTCACGAGTGGTTACCTTGTCATTATTTTGGGGATCGGACTCGTTTCGCTGCGGCTGCCGACGATGCTGGCCTCATTTGGGGTTTGGCATGAGCATTATGTATGGCAGTTACAGCTGCGAGTCACTGTTTCGGTCGCTATTCTAATTTAATGCGCGAAGCAGTGCCACCTAACTGACAGCCGTAAGCCATAAGCTTTAAGCCATCGGTTAGAGAAAACAGCGAAATCGTCTTTTGCTGTAGCAGCTAAATCTTGTGAGCCGTTAATGTTTAGCCCAATTTTGGCCACCAAACAGTAGGCAGTGCTAGGCTTCAGGCGTACCGCTCACCCTCACACTTTTAGCATTGCTGGCGTGTCACTGGTTTAAAGGTGCGTTAATATTTGCCGGAGAGTGCTTGGCCTGTGCGTGCGCTCACATCCTGCCGCTGAATATTATTCTGTGCTAAAATTTTGCGGTTTTTGTGCATGGTCGTTAATGCGAATTCGAGTGGGAGAAAGTGAATGAAAGTCGTTGAAGTTAAACACCCTTTGGTGAAACACAAATTAGGGCTAATGCGTGAAGCCGACATTAGCACCAAACGCTTTCGTGAGCTGGCCAGAGAAGTCGGCAGTTTACTGACTTATGAAGCCACCGCCGATTTTGAGACCGAAAAAACCACCATCGAAGGGTGGAATGGCCCCACAGAGGTGGATCAGCTTAAAGGCAAAAAAGTGACGGTAGTGCCTATTTTGCGTGCCGGTTTGGGCATGATGGACGGTGTGCTGGAGCATATGCCGGGGGCGCGAGTCAGCGTAGTCGGCGTATATCGGGATGAAGAAACCCTCCAGCCGGTACACTATTTCAATAAGTTGGTGAGCCATATTGATGAGCGCATCGCCTTGATAGTGGACCCCATGTTGGCTACCGGTGGCTCAATGATCGCCACCATAGACTTGCTGAAAGAAAAGGGCTGTCGTTACTTTAAAGTGATAGTACTGGTGGCCGCCCCCGAGGGCTTGAAGGCATTAGCCGCCGCACACCCTGAGGTGGAGCTGTACTGCGCGGGCATCGATGAGCGCCTCGACGAACATGGCTATATCATCCCGGGGCTTGGGGATGCGGGCGATAAAATATTTGGTACTAAATAAGCGAGAAACCGGCAATGGCCGGTTTTTTTCTGCTTACGCTCAACCGCACTCTTACTCGCACCATTCGTTACAAGGTAAATAGCCATGAGTTCACTCACGCCGCTTCCTAATCTTTCACCCCTACCCAAGTCGCCAGAGCCTAAAGAGTCGAGCAAGTCTGGGCCCGACAATTTGATGCCGAATTCGTCGGGAACCGAGTCGCGGCTGCACCAAGCGTTGGCCGGCTCACAAATGTTGTTTGTGGCCTTTGGTGCCTTGGTGTTGATGCCGCTTATTACAGGTCTTGATCCTAACGTGGCCTTGTTTACCGCAGGCTTTGGCACCTTGGTGTTTCAACTGTGTACCAAACGCCAAGTACCGATATTTTTAGCCTCGTCCTTTGCTTTTATCGCGCCTATTTTATACGGCGTACAAACGTGGGGCATACCGGCCACCATGAGCGGTATTATGGCGGCGGGCTTTATGTATGTATTGCTCAGCCAGTTGATCCGCTGGCGGGGGACCGTCTTGCTCACGCGTTTATTACCCCCTGTAGTAGTGGGGCCTGTGATCATGGTGATAGGTCTGGGATTGGCACCGATGGCGGTGAACATGGCCATCGGTAAGACGGGGGATGGCTCGGCAGTATTAATGACACAAAATATCGCGCTGTGGTTGTCCTTGCCGGCGCTGCTCACCACCTTATTGGTGTCGACCATGGCCAAAGGCGTGTTTCGCTTGGTGCCGATTAGTGCCGGTATTGTGGTGGGGTATGGTATGGCGCTCTATTTTGGCGTAGTGGACTTTAGCTCGGTACAAAATGCGGCTTGGGTTTCGATGCCGCACTTTGTGGCGCCGGAGTGGCACTGGCAGGCAGTGCTGTTTATGTTACCTGTGGCCATAGCGCCGGCCATCGAACACATTGGTGATATCTTGGCCATCAGCTCAGTGACAGGTAAAGACTATCTGAAGAAACCCGGCCTGCATCGCACTATCTTAGGTGACGGTTTAGCAACCATGGGAGCCTCATGTTTTGGTGGGCCGCCTAACACCACCTACTCTGAGGTCACGGGTGCTGTGATGCTCACCAAAAACTTTAATCCGGTGATCATGACGTGGGCGGCAGGCTTTGCCATAGTGCTCGCCTTCGTCGGTAAATTTGGTGCGCTTATGCTGAGTATTCCCACCCCCGTAATGGGCGGCATCATGATCTTACTGTTTGGCTCCATCGCCACCGTGGGCTTAAACAGTTTGATCAAGCATCAGGTGGACTTATCGCAGGCGCGCAATCTGTGCATAGTGGCGGTGATTTTAATCTTTGGCATCGGCGGCATGGCCTTTGGCATAGGTGGCTTTAGCCTACAAGGCATCAGCTTATGCGGTATAGTCGGCATCTTATTGAATCTGATCTTACCCAAAACCCGTCTTAACTGAGTCTGGTTTACAAAAGCCACTGGTTTGTAAAAACTGTGCTAGTTAAGATGGACTCCCGCTTATTAAGATGGCGAATAGATATTGATAAATTGCTTACTGCGACTCAGTGCCGCCGCTGTCAAATGCGGCTCTAGCAAGGAGTTTGGCTAACATGAATAGCGATGACGAGCCGAATCATCCAACGCAACTGGCACTGGCGGTGCAACTGCCTGACGATGAAACATTCGCCAGTTTTTATACTGGGGATAATGCCCAGCTGATCACGGCACTAAAGAATGCGGCTATCGGTCAAGGTGATGACTTGCTCTATTTTTGGGGACAAGAGGGCAGTGGCCGTTCGCACTTATTGCACGCGGCCTGTGCCGAGCTGGATGGTGAGCAGGATACGGCTGGGTATATTTCGCTGGAGTTGCATGCCCAAATGTCACCGCAAATGCTGGATGGCATGGAGCACTTAGCGCTGGTGTGTTTGGATAACCTGGATGCGGTCGCAGGCAATGCGCCTTGGGAGCAGGCGTTATTTAACTTCTTTAACCGTCGCCACTTTAATCGTCTTCATGAGCAGGGCTTGGGCTCCTTGGTGGTGAGTGCCAATAATGCGCCGCGCCATTTAGGATTAGCACTGCCCGATCTGGCCTCGCGTCTCGACTGGGGAGTGGCCTATCAGCTTAAACCGCTCGATGATGAAGGCAAACTTAGTGCCCTGCAGCTGCGCTCAGAATTGCGCGGCTTTAAGCTACCCACAGATGTGGGGCGGTTTTTACTCAGTCGATTGTCGCGAGACATGAGTACCTTGCTTGCGGCGCTAGACTTATTGGACAACGCCTCGTTTCAAGCTAAGCGAAAACTCAGCATTCCGTTCGCCAAAGAAGTGTTGGGTTTTTAATTGAGGGTGAAGGGTGAAGGGCGAGGGGTAAAGAGGACGAGACACCTTCACGCATCAAATCTAATCCGACTCGCGAGCGAAAGCGTCTTTAAGCGACCGAGTGGGCTTAGGGTTAACCCTGTCCACTTTACTCTTCAGCTTATTTCCCTCTCGGCTCCATCGTTAAAAACGCACGCACTTCTTCTACTCGCGCTTGGGTATCTTGATAACCCAAGGCGATTAGCTCGCGACAATAATCCTGCTCAAATAATAAGAAACTCGACAGGCCTGTGGCATCGCCAGCGTTCACACCAAATAGGCGTAGCAAGGTGCGAATATTGTAAGGCAATTTATGAAAATGCTGATGGGTCAGCTCGTCCAAATTTTTACTGGGCTTGAGCACCAGATTGTCGATATGGCGCAAGCCTAATTGGTCGCGTTTACGCTCTGGCACCAACTTAATGGTGTTATTTACGCGCTGTAGCCGCTCTATGTCCGAGGTTAGCGCATCGGTAAATACCGTATCTAACAAGTGACCGGCAATGTCTGAGCTGCTGGGATCGCTGGGCAGGGTATCTGCACTGTGTTCATCGGGCGCCAGACTCACAATTAAGATGCGTTTGGCGCCCAAATGAATAGCTGGGCTTAGCGGATTCAATTGATGAATGGAGCCATCACCGTAATGGTGATTTTGCAGCCGACAAGGTTTAAACACAAAGGGTAGCGCACTGCTGGCCATTAAATGGGGCGGCATAATAATAGCTGAACGGCCTGAACGACCCGATCTTACCCAAGGCTCATGGTAGGGGCGGCCTTGATAAAAGGTAGTGGAATCACCGGTATTGTAATTAGAGGCGGTCACCGCTAACACTTCCAGTGCGCCATACAGCAAATTATTATCGATGCGCTGAAAGTCGATCAGCTTTTCTAATAACCGTTCCAGCGGGCTGTTATCAAACCAAGGTAGGGCGATTTGACTGGGTTTACCGAGAGCGCCAAAAAACAGGCTTTTTAGCGAGTGGCCGACTACCTTGCCTACTTGCAGGCGCAGCACATCTTCGGTGCGCAAATTGCTCCACACGTATTCGAGTTTGCGTACCCCAAGGTGGAAGCAAGAAGCGTAACAGGCTAACGCCGTGGCATTAATGGCGCCTGCCGAGGTGCCACATAATATGGGAAAAGGAATAGCTTGGCCCCGAGGAAAACACTCGGCAATGGCCTTTAGCACGCCCACTTGATAGGCGGCTCGGGCACCACCGCCGGTCAGCACTAAGGCACAGCCATTGCTTGCTTCTGAGTCCATACATAGCTCCCTTTTCGCCCAGTATAAGGGTTTGGTTATCAAGCACAAAGCCAAGCTCTAAGCAGGCGTCCTAACTGTGAAGTACCGCTCAAAGTGCAAGCAGACGCTTCTTAAGATTTAGCCCATAAAAAAACACCTCCATGTAGAGCATGGAGGTGTCTTGATTTCGCTAAAGACTGAGTGCTATCTGTTAACCTTGAATGGCCGTTTTAATTTGCGCCACTATCTCGGTTAAGGCCACTTCGGATTTCTCACCCTCGCGGCGGGTTTTGTATTCCACTAGGCCATTTTCTAGGCTGCGATCGCCAATGATAATGTGATGCGGCACGCCTAACAGCTCCATGTCGGCAAACATCACGCCCGGGCGTTCTTTGCGATCATCAAACAACACTTCGATGCCAGCACTGGTCAGCTCATCATAAAGCTGGGTCGCGGCGTCGGCCACGGCCTGAGATTTTTGCATGTTCATCGGAATGATAGCCACTTGGAAAGGGGCAATGGCTGCAGGCCAAATAATACCGCGCTCGTCGTGGTTTTGCTCGATGGCTGCCGCTACGATGCGCGACACGCCTATGCCATAACAGCCCATCTCTAAAATAGTGGACTTGCCTTGCTCGTTTAAGACGGTGGCATTCATCTTGCTGGAATAGTTATTACCCAGCTGGAAGATATGGCCCACTTCGATGCCGCGCTTAATCTGCAGTACGCCTTTGCCACAAGGGCTGGCGTCGCCTTCTTTAACATTGCGCAAATCCGCCACTTCGCCCAGCTCAAGATCACGACCCCAATTAATGCCAAAATAATGTTGGTCATCCACATTAGCACCGGCGGCAAAGTCACTCATTACTGCCACTGAACGGTCGGCAATGAAGGGCACATTGAGTTTAAGCGGACCAATCGAGCCTGGGCCTGCACCCACCAGCTCGCGAATTTCCGCTTCGGTGGCGAAAGTCAGCGGGCTGGCAACTTGGGCCAATTTCTCCGCTTTAATTTCGTTTAGCTCATGATCGCCGCGCACTAACAAGGCCACCAGCGCACATTCTTGTCCCTCAGCTGCATGTACCAGCAAGGTCTTCACCGTGTGCTCTATGTTTAGGCCAAACTGCTCAACCAACTCATTGATGGTTTTCGCGTTTGGCGTGTCCACCCGCTTTAATTCTTGAGTGGCGCCGTCGGCTTGCGCCTTAGGTGCCAGCGCTTCGGCCATCTCGATATTGGCGGCGTAATCAGACTCTGATGAGAAGGCGATATCGTCTTCTCCGCTTTTGGCCAATACATGGAACTCATGGGAGGCACTGCCGCCAATGGCGCCGGTATCCGCCAATACGGCTCTAAAGTCCAAGTCCATGCGCTCAAAGATGCGGCTGTACGCTTGATACATCTGTTGGTAAGTCTGCTCTAAGCAGGCTTGAGAGGTATGGAAAGAATACGCGTCTTTCATGATGAATTCGCGAGAGCGCATGACGCCAAAACGCGGGCGTACTTCATCACGAAACTTAGTTTGTACCTGATACAAGTTCAGTGGTAACTGCTTATAAGACGACACTTCGTTGCGCACCACGGCTGTGATCACTTCTTCGTGGGTCGGGCCCAATACGAAGCCGCGATCGTTGCGGTCTTTAATGCGCAGCAGTTCCGGGCCAAATTTTTCCCAACGGCCCGTTTCATGCCACAACTCAGCGGGTTGCACCACAGGCATCAGCATTTCGATGGCACCTGCGCGGTTCATTTCTTCGCGTACTATGGCCGCTACTTTATTCAATACTCGCAGGCCACTGGGCAACCAGGTGTAGAGGCCTGAGGCCAAACGGCGGATCATGCCTGCGCGCAGCATCAGCTGGTGGCTGATCACTTCCGCATCGCTGGGTGTTTCTTTAAGAGTGGAAAGCAAGTATTGACTGGTACGCATGACTGAAACCTTATTGTGCTAATTAGCCCGAGCTTACAGAGCTTTGGGCTAAGCGAGAAAACGAAAGAGGCTGATTGTAACAGGCGGCTCACGGCTGCCAAAGCGCAAACTCGTGCTGTGCTTGTTCAAAGTAAACTGGCGCTATTGATTGTCGGGCAATACTTCTAAGCTAAGCACCCGCGTTAAGTGGCCAAAGACTTCAAAGCGCACATTGTAATGATACAAACGCACGCCATATTCCTGCCAATGTTGTTGCTGACGCTTGTAAGCGGGACGAGGGTCTTGTGCTAACACTTCGCTAATAAACTGTTTTAAATTAGGGATGTGCGAGCGCGCACAGCTCAGCTCGGCGGCGGGAGTAAAAATCACTTCCATGTTTAAGTCTGGAGGCGCCGGCGCAAAACCGCCGTGGGCATCGGGCACGGCATCAGCCCAAGGTAAATAGGGTTTAATATCTACCACAGGCGTGCCGTCTACCAAGTCCACGCCGCCCAGCTCCAGCCACACCTTGTTGCCGTCTTTACACATATCCAGTAAACGGACCACAGATAAACCTAACGGATTAGGTCTAAATGTGGATCGCGTGGCAAACACACCCACGCGTTCGTTACCGCCTAAGCGAGGTGGGCGTACCGTGGGGTTCCAGCCTTGGTCTTGAGTCTGATGAAACACAAACACCAGCCATAGATGACTGAATTCGGCCAAGCCGCGAAAGGCACTGGGCTCGTTATAGGGCGGCAGCATTTCGAGTTGCGCCTGCGCTTGGCTGACCAAGCCGGGTTGGCGCGGTACCGCAAACTTTTCTTTATAGGGTGAGCGAATAATGCCGATCGGATCCAAGGTCAGTGGCTGGCCTTCGCGAGGCTTACCCTCGCTTGGCAGAGCTTCACCTAGTAAGGGTGCTGACATTACTTAGCCACCTTTAGGGCTTGGCCGCTGCACAGCACTTGCTCTAAACAACCGGGCATATCGGCAAAGTGAATACAGCGGTCGAGCAAGAGACCATTGGCGCCCATATCGGCGGCGCGTCGGCGAATGCTGGCACGGGCATCGGCTTCTTTAGGCGTCGCATCCGTGGTTTTAATCTGACAGGCTTCGCCTTCAACCGAGCCTAGCGTGACATAGTTGAGGTTGCTCAACTGGTCTTTGTTGTAAAAGGTGATGTTATCGCCTTTGTAATAATCTTTAATACCCTCAGGCGACACATTGCTGTTAAAGCCCCAATTGCCTGCACAACCAGATAATACCAACGCCAGTAAGGCGGCTCCAACTAGACGTAATTGCATGTGATAAGTCCTTAATTTTTAAAAGAAGCGGTGGCTATTTTGCACCAAGCCTGTGGGTGAGGTCGAATGATATTGGTAAACGCCCGTTAAGAGTAGCTAACTCAGACATTTAAAGGGGACTTCCTTGAATCGCGACCAGCGTTAAACCGTCAACTATCAAGGCTATCCGTGCACTTTAGCCTTTAGGATTACTTAAAAAGTAGCCAATAAAAAAGCGCCTTGCGGCGCTTAAATTTTTCCCCGTACGCTACAGTTCAAGTTCGGCGGCTAACTCTTCTAAATCTAAGGTGCAACCGTATTGCTGTAGTTCTGCTTGTAGTCTTTTTTGGTCTTGTAACGCCTCTATCTCGCGCCATCTGCTTTTTTTCGCAGCTTCACGCGTTTTAGGGCGACTAACCGGCGCATCAACAAAATCCTGATTAAAGCTATTCCTTTCCATGGTGCTCTCTCCTATTTACCATCAGTATTCGTGCTAACTGGGTATATCACGATAAGTTAGAGAGTAGAAGATTTTTATTACATTTTAGTTACAAGGAAGTGACCACTGTCATATAAACACGATGAAATTAATGAGGAATAATAAAACTTTAATTAATAAATAAAATCTCGATTATAAGGTCAGCGATGGGTTGAGGCTGAGATAACAATGGGCAGCTGAGTTGGTATTATCGAAGCGACAGGCTGAATGAAAGGCCGGCGTTTAATCTAGGCGTAAATCCTGATTAGAAAATAAAAACCCCAAGCTAAATGGCTTGGGGTTAATAACAGGCAGAGCTTAGCTTAGTCGTCTTTATTTCTCGAGTAAGGCGCTGAGCATAGTTTCAAGCTTGTTTTGATCGATGGCAAAATTTCTAATACCTTCGGCCAGTTTCTCAGTAGCCATTGGATCTTGGTTATGCTGCCAGCGGAACTCGGCTTCGCTCATTAACGCAGGACGAGCTTGAGTGACGCCTTTATCTTGCAGTTTAATGGTTACTTCACCTTGGGCTTGGCTCAATTCTTCTAATAAATTAGGGCCTATGGTTAAGCGGTCACAACCGGCTAAGGCCAATATTTCGTCGGTATTACGGAAGCTAGCACCCATCACCACGGTTTTATAACCGTGAGTCTTATAATAATCATAAATTTCCGTGACCGAGATAACACCTGGGTCTTGCTCTGCGGTATAGTCTTTTTGTTCGGTATTTTGCTTATACCAATCGAGAATACGGCCCACAAACGGCGAAATTAAATATACGCCGGCTTCGGCACAGGCGCGAGCCTGAGCAAAGCTAAACAATAAGGTCAAATTACAGTTAATGCCTTCTTGTTCTAGCACTTGGGCGGCACGAATGCCTTCCCAAGTGGCAGCCAGTTTAATTAAAATGCGCTCCCGTCCTATACCGGCGTCTTGATATAAGGCAATCAGCTGGCGAGCTTTAGCAATGCTGGCCTCGGTATTAAATGATAGGCGTGCATCAACTTCGGTAGAAATACGCCCAGGGATCAATTTTAAGATCTCGCAGCCTATGTTTACTGCCAGCTTATCTGATGCGGCCATCAGTTGTTGCGCTGTGTCCTGATGTTGAGTTTTAGCCCACGCCACCGCTTGAACGATCAGCGGTTGATAGTCAGGAATTTGTGCCGCTTTTAAAATCAGTGATGGGTTGGTAGTAGCATCTTGCGGTTGATATTTAGCGATAGCGTCAATATCACCCGTGTCAGCCACGACTGTGGTGAGGGCGCGCAGTTGAGTCAGCTTATCTGTCATGAAAGAGTCCTGATGGGTCAGCATAAAACGGGAGCACAGTATCGCCCATACGGGCCTAAAAAATACAGCACCGTGTAAAATATAGTGCGCCTCAATATGGCGTAAAATGCCTGAAAATAGGCCTTTTAAGGCTAGTTTGGCGAGCAGTTCTGCCAAAAGTTGCGGCAAACGGTATGATGTGAGAAATTTCGGCCACTTAGTCGCATTCACGTTCGACTAAAGACCTGTATTCCTGTAAGTTTTAACCGAAATAGGAGCATCTTTATGGATGCCATGGTCAATTTTATTAATGACCTGCTCTGGGGAAGTTTATTAGTTTATATGCTGCTGGGGGCGGGCGCTTACTTTACGGTACGGCTGGGCTTTATTCAGTTTCGCCATTTTAATCATGTATTTGCCGTACTTAAACGCAGTCGTCGCGCCAGTAAGGCTGGCATTTCTTCCTTTCAAGCGTTTTGCACTAGCTTGGCGGCGCGAGTGGGCACAGGTAACTTGGCGGGCGTGGCCATTGCCCTCTATTTAGGGGGGCCGGGCGCTATCTTTTGGATGTGGCTGATCGCCTTAATTGGCATGTCGACCGCGTTTGCCGAAAGTGCGCTCGCCCAGCTTTATAAGGTGACAGACGAAGAGGGCAACTACCGTGGCGGACCCGCTTATTACATGGAGCGGGGTTTAGGGCTGCGTTGGATGGGCGCCTTATTTGCGATTTTTTTGATTGTGGCTTTTGGCTTAATCTTTAATGCGGTGCAGGCTAACGCCATTAGTTTAGCCATGAAGGTGGCTTTCGATATTCCCACTTGGGCCACCGGTGTGGGCTTGTCTGTGATGGCGGGTTTGATTGTTTTCGGCGGCCTGAGCCGCGTAGCGCGCTTTGCCGAATTAATTGTGCCTGTGATGGCGCTGAGCTATTTATTGATCGCTTTAATCGTGGTGATGATGAATCTTGGACAAGTGCCGAGCGTATTATTGCTGATAGTGAAATCGGCGTTTGGTCTTGAGCAAGCCGGCAGCGGCGTGGCCGGCTATACGGTGTCGCAAGCCTTAATCAACGGCATTAAACGTGGCTTATTCTCCAATGAAGCAGGCATGGGCTCGGCCGCCAACGCGGCGGGGTCGGCGACCCCTTATCCACCTCATCCGGCCTCACAGGGTTATATTCAGATGCTAGGGGTGTTTATTGACACTATCGTCATTTGTACTTGTACTGCCGCTATTATTTTATTGTCGGGTCAATTTGAGCCAGGTTCTGGCGTTACTGGCATCGAACTCACGCAACGAGCGCTGGCGCACGAAGTCGGTGCTTGGGGTAGCCCTTTTATTGCCATCGCCATTTTGTTTTTTGCCTTCACCAGCATAGTGGCCAATTACGCCTATGCCGAAAATAACTTGGTTTTTTTAGAGCATGACAATACGGCAGGGTTATTTACTTTTCGGCTATTTGCGCTCGGCATGGTGATGTTTGGTGCCATTGGCAAGATAGACAGTATGTGGACGATGGCGTATGTGTCTATGGGCTTGATGGCCATGATTAACTTAGTGGCCATTCTCTTGCTCTCAAATGTGGTGGTTAAGCTGGCCAAAGATTACAACGGTCAGCGAAAGCTCGGTTTGTTGCCTACCTTTGATATGGCTAAATACCCTGAGCTGCGCGATCAATTAGAAGAGGGCGTTTGGTTGGACTCACGCCCGCCTCAGCCGTTGGAGCAAAATCCTACGACTCGCGCTAGGTATATGGATTAAATAACGAGCAACGCCGTCTGTTGACGGACGGCGTCTGCTGCAAGGTGCTCCCTGTTTATATCTCACCTCACCTCATCGTTTAGGGCTGCTCGCCGCGTAACAACTCTTTACTAATGATTTTAAATTGCTCGTGACCGGCGTGGCGCAGTAGCTCAAACACCACCATTTCTCGGCTAACAATTTTTGCGCCTGCGTCACGCATGCGCTCCAGGCCCAGTTGGCGATTTTGCGCAGTGCGGCTGCCTACGGCATCCGCCACGACAAACACAGCTTTACCTGCTTGAATAAGCTCCAGCACGGTTTGCAGTACGCACACATGAGTTTCCATGCCGCATACTATTACCTGAGAATAATCTTGCCAGTGTGCAGGTAGGCAGTTGGCGGCGACCACAGAAAAATGCATTTTTTCTATAATTTCTGGTTGCGCCACTAACTGGGTAAGTTGTGGAAGGGTATGGCCCAAGCCTTTGGGATATTGCTCGGTAAACAAAATGGGGGTTTCAAGGATGCTACAGGCCGAAATAAGCCATTGAATACGGGCATGTAACTGCTCGCTGTCTTCTATTGCGGGTAGCAGTTTTTCCTGCACATCGATAACCATTAATGCCGCTTTACCTGACTCCAATAACATATTGCTCTCCTGATGAAGGTGATAGTTCACTGTGTTTTAGCGTGGCTGTCAGTATGCCGCTTTTGCCAGCGAAAGAAAAAGGCGCCCGCAGGCGTCTTCAAGCATAAGCGGCTGCCCATAAT
>JAHLFI010000079.1 GCA_018883865.1 Candidatus Oceanisphaera merdipullorum | reverse complement strand
GACGGAAATGGCGCGCACAGTGCTCGATCACGCCATGGACGTGCACGCGGGCAAAGGCATTCAGATGGGGCCTAAAAATTATTTAGCGCACAATTATATGGGCATACCCGTGGCCATTACCGTAGAAGGCGCCAATATTTTAACCCGTAACTTGATGATCTTTGGTCAAGGTGCCACCCGCTGCCACCCTTATGTATTGGCAGAGTTACAAGCGGCGGCCAACCCAGATCAGCAAGCGGGCTTGGATGAGTTTGATAAGTTATTGTTTAAGCACCTTGGTTTTGCCATAGGTAACGTGTTTGGTGCTCTGGAGCAGGGATTAACAGGTGCGCGTTTTAATCACTCACCGGTATCGGGTGAAACAGCCGTTTATTATCGTCAGCTAGCACGCATGAGCAAAGCGCTAGCATTGTGTGCGGATATGTCGATGCTGATTTTAGGCGGTGATTTGAAGCGGAAAGAGATGATATCGGCGCGTCTGGGCGATGTGCTGAGTCATTTGTACTTGGGCAGTGCCACCTTGAAGTTTTTTGAAGATAACGGCCGAACCCGTGATGAATTGCCCTTCGTGCACTATGCCTTGAGCCGTAACTTACATTTGATTGGCGAAGCGCTGGACGGTTTCTTTGATAACTTTCCCAATCGTGTGGTGGCCGGCATACTTAAAGCCTTAATTTTCCCATTTGGTAATCATTATAAGAAGCCGCTGGATAAGCATGCTCAAGACATTAGTGAGTTGTTAATGACCCCGAGCTCCCATGTTCGCCAACGCTTAACTAGGCTTTGTTATGTACCAGATGTCAGTCTGCCGGGACTGGGTGAAGTAGAGGCGGCGTTCTTGGCCATGGTGGGCGTGCAAGATATCGAGCATAAATTGCGTGTCGCCCAAAAAGCGGGCACCTTGGCCCGCAAGTTATCCTTTAACGCGCTACTGGCCCAAGCGAAAGAGCACCATATTATCAGTGAGGCAGACATTGAGCGCTTACAACATGCGGATGAACTGCGCCGTAACGCCATCGCCGTGGACAGTTTTAAGCCGGGTGAGTTGTAAAGCAAGCCGTACGTCTACGCGGTACGCCCTACGTTTAGGGAAAGCGTAGTTCGGTTTGGTTTTATCTTTAACGGACAGCGTATGGCGTAAAGCGTCTTACGTTCTTTACGTTAGGATCAAAAAAGCCGCTCTTGAGAGCGGCTTTTTACTGGCTGTGATTAGCTTAAAATTTTAGCTTATTCAACAGTCAGAATTTTACAGGTATTGGTGCTGCCGATGACTTCCATGGCATCGCCATGAGTCAGCAACACTAAGTCACCGCTGTTTACGTAGCCGGCCGCTTTTAAGGTCGCCAAGGCGTCACGGCTCACTTCGGCGTTGCTTAAAGCAGTGTCGTGCTTAAAGTACACAGGGGTTACGCCGCGGTACATGCTGCTCCATGCCAATGTCTTGTCTTCGCCAGACATTGAGAAAATTGGCAGACCAGAGCTGATGCGTGACAGCAGCAGGGGAGTAGTACCTGAATGAGTTAAGGCCACGATAGCTTTAACACCTTGCAAGTGGTTAGCCGCATACATGGTCGACATGGCGATGGTTTCTTCAACCGAGGTGAAGGTGAAGTTCATGCGGTGGTTAGACACGTTGATGCTTGGGTGCTTCTCGGCGCCTAAACACACTTCAGCCATGGCTTTAACGGTTTCAATTGGGAAGTCACCGGCGGCGGTTTCAGCTGACAGCATCACCGCATCGGTACCATCCAGTACGGCGTTGGCGACGTCCATGACTTCGGCACGCGTTGGCAGTGGCGCTGAAATCATGGATTCCATCATTTGGGTGGCGGTAATAACGACGCGGTTTAAACGACGTGACGCGCGGATCAGCTTCTTCTGTACGCCAACCAGTTCAGAGTCACCAATTTCCACACCTAAGTCACCACGAGCAACCATGACTACGTCTGATGCTAAGATCACGTCTTCCATGGCCGCGTCGGAAGCAACGGCTTCGGCGCGCTCTACTTTGGCAACCAGCTTGGCGTTGCTGCCGGCGGCGCGAGCCAATTCACGAGCAATGCGCATGTCTTCGCCAGTACGAGGGAAAGATACGGCTAAGTAATCTACGCCAATTTTAGCGGCTGTGATGATGTCTTCTTTGTCTTTTTCAGTCAGGGCTGGCGCAGATAAACCGCCGCCTTTCTTGTTAATGCCCTTGTTGTTAGACAGGGGGCCAGCAACGGTCACGCTCGTGAATACCTTGTTGCCTTCTACGCTGTCAACACGCAGTTGTACGCGGCCATCGTCCAGCAAAAGTACGTCATCAACTTTAACGTCACGTGGCAGATCTTTATAGTCGATGCCTACTTGAGTTTCGTCGCCTAAGCCTAAGCCTAAGTCTGCGTCCAAGATAAACTTGTCGCCCAGGTTTAAGTGGATTTTTTTATCTTTAAAAGTAGAAACGCGGATCTTAGGGCCTTGCAGGTCACCCAAAATTGCCACGTGCACGCCCAGTCTCTTGGCGATTTCACGTACTTGATTGGCGCGGTTCATATGATCTTCGGCGGTGCCGTGAGAAAAGTTCATGCGCACTACGTTGGCGCCTGCTTTGATAATACCTTCGAGGTTATTGTCGCGATCGGTAGCCGGGCCTAGGGTAGTAACTATCTTGGTACGTCTTAACATTAGAGACTCCAGTGTAGAGGTAGATCACATAAAGAAGAGAGATGGCGGTCGCGTTTGAAACGCGGCTCATTTAAAAAGCCAATGAAAAGCGGTTCTGTTATCGATGAGTAACTCAAAGCCACGCTGTGGGCGTTAGTTTGAGATAAGTCCTTTGTTTCACTCACGATTAAATGCAGCATCCTTGGTTTATAAATTGTTATCGATAATAGCGTAAGGAAATTGAAAAGTGTAGACCGCGTCACATAAATGCCTGTTTTTATGCGGCTGTTTGATCGAAATCAATACTAAGGGTTATCAAATGGCGTTTTTGTATCCTTTTTGTAACCTTTTAAGCTGTTAGCGTCAAACTCGCGCTCACCAACTCCTTAAAAATCGGACTCAGTACAGCAATAACCAACAACGCCGTCAACCTTAGTGCACGAGTTGATGTGCGTTTGGTGGTTTATTGCTCTGCTTTATCATAGCTTCAGGCATGTTTAACAGGGTTAAGCGGGCGGTGCAGATAGGCTGAGTTTACAAGGCCGCGATAAACAGTGTGCTGTTTAGCAGGTATAAAAAAACCCCGGCAAGCCGGGGTTTTTTACACTAAAAATTTACTTGGCGAAGTTTTCTGCCGCAAATTCCCAGTTAACCAGTGACCAGAAGGCTTTTACATAGTCAGGACGCACGTTGCGATAGTCTATGTAGTAGGCATGTTCCCACACATCACAAGTCAGCAAAGGTGTCGCGTCACCAGTCAGCGGGCAACCGGCGTTAGAAGTGTTAGCGATAGCCACGGTACCGTCGGCATTCTTCACCAACCACGTCCAGCCTGAACCGAAGTTGCTCACGCAAGATTTAGTGAACTCTTCTTTGAAGGCATCGAATGAACCGAATGCAGCTTTAATGGCGTCAGCCAAGGCTCCGGTAGGCTCGCCGCCACCGTTTGGCGCTAAGCAATGCCAATAGAAGGTGTGGTTCCAAATCTGTGCCGCGTTGTTGAATACGCCGCCTGTAGAAGTCTTGATGATCTCTTCCAGAGACTTACCTTCAAACTCGGTACCCGGTACTAAGTTATTCAGGTTAACCACGTAAGAGTTGTGATGCTTACCGTAGTGATACTCCAGAGTTTCCTCAGAAATATGTGGCAGCAGGGCGTTTTTTGCGTACGGCAGGGCGGGAAGTTCAAATGCCATTATTATATTCTCCATTTTTGATGGTGCCAGCCTTAAGGCTGGTCTCGACATTGCTACTTGCTTTTATCAGGCGGCACCACGCACAACAAAAGAGTGGTGCCTGCTAAATTGCTTAATTCATTGTAGCAGCTAGCTGGATGGCTAAACAACACCAGCGTTTGTAAGGGTAAGGTATTGTCATCACTGGAATATTTATCATTTGCAGTTATGCTCGGCCAATCGCGCTTACTTAATAGCTAGACATTAACCTTGAGCGGTAATTTTCGTGCTGTGCACTTGTGACCCTTGAGGGATAACGTAGAATAGACGCTTGAATTGTCATCTTGATGACTTGCCTGTTTTTAATTGGTTGCGAATAAGTAGCCGACTTGAGGTGCACATGGAAACAATTGAGAAGATTAAAACCCAGATCGCCGAGAATCCGATCCTGCTTTATATGAAAGGCTCGCCTAAGTTCCCCAGCTGCGGTTTTTCCGCGCAAGCGTCACAAGCCTTGATGAATTGTGGTGAACCCTTTGCCTTCGTAGATATCTTACAAAACCCAGAGATCCGCGCCGAATTGCCGAAATACGCCGATTGGCCGACATTTCCACAACTGTGGGTTGATGGTGAGCTAATAGGCGGTTGCGATATCATCATGGAGATGTTCCAACAGGGCGAGCTTAAGCCATTAATTGCCGAAACCGCCGCTAAATATCCAAAGCCAGAGCAAGAATAAAAAATAGCGGTAAGCCATATTCCGTACGCGCTATGTTCAAGACGAGCACCGTTTTGTGACTTATAGCGTACGGTTTATAGCGTAAATCGTTAGTTACAAGCACTTTGCCGGCTTGGGCAAACCCGCCAGTTTAGTGGCTTGCTTAGCCGGGCCCTGAGGGAATAAGCGGAATAAATAACGGCTGTTGCCTTTATCTGCTCCTAGCTCATTGGCCATGGCTTTTACTAAGGCGCGCATGGCGGGCGACGTGTTGTACTTAAGATAAAAATCCCGCACAAACTGTACCACTTCCCAATGCTCGTTACTTAACACTATGCCTTCTTGCTCTGCCAATAAGGGCACCATTTCGGGTTGCCAGTCTTGATGCTGCTTAAGGTAGCCTTGGGTATCTGTTTCTATGGTACGCCCTGCAAATTCAAACATCTTCTTTCCTTTATTCCTGCATTTTGAACCATATTTCTCTGACGGTAATATTACCTAACTCAGAGGGGGCGCGCATCTGTCGTCGTGTCAGGATGCGGAAAATTCTCTGCCAGTTGGTATAAATCGGCAACCACTAACGCTATGTGACTGAGCAGCTGCTGACTGACGCATTGCCATTCTTGTTGCTCGGTAATGAGGGTGTCAGCGCAGGGGAAGGCGTCGCTTGGTGCTTGCTCATTTGCCGGTTGCAGATTGGGCTGCTGCTTACTTAACGTCAACCAAGGCAAGGTTGTGCTCAAAGGCAGAGGGCGATTACTGCGCAATGCGTGAGCCGCCGTTTGTAGTTGCTGCACTAGATACTGGATTTGCAGTACTTGGTTATCCAACAAGCGCACTTCTTGGCTGCGGTGCGCACCCAGCGCCGATAAATACGACAAGAGCGCATGATTACGATAGGCAATATCAAAACAGACGCTTAGCCAATATTTGGCTACTGGCTCCACGCGAATATGCTGCCAAGCGAGTGCTAACTGGTTATCGGCCAAATGTGCCTGTTTACGTGGTAGTCGGTAGTCGAGGTTGTCTATGCGGCTTTCCATCCGCCCCTCGGTAAACTGCTTAGCGATCGCCGCCAGATAATTGGCATTAGCGTCCATGGCATCTGCCAACAAGCGGGGCAAGTGTCGCTGTTGCCAATCCGGCCAAATGCACCATACCGCCACAAAGGCCAGTACACAGCCCAGTAAGGTATCCATTAATCTCGGTTGCCAAATCAGCTCGCTGGCGCCGCCTTGTAAGTTGAAGGCTAGCAATACAAACAAGGTGACAAAGCCCACCGCCCAGCTGTAATTCACTTTAGTCTGGGTAAAGAATATGAAGGCACAGAGCAATAAAATGACAATTTGCGCACTCACACTGGGGAATACGGCTAATAACGGCACCGCTACCAGTATGCCGCCTAGCGTACCTAAGGTGCGCTGTATTAACCGCTGGCGAGTGGCACTAAAACTGGGCTGGCACACAAATAATATGGTTAATAATATCCAGTAGCCGCGGGCGAGTTCGAAATAGCAGATCACCCCATAACCTACTGCAAAGCAGGCGCACAGGCGGATACAGTGGCGAAATAATAGGGCGTTTGGGTGTAACAGTGCCTTAAGTTTGGGCCAAAACGCCTGACGCGGCACTTGTGCCAGCTCCACGGCGAGGTCGTTCAGCAGTCGATCGTTTGGCTGAGGTTGAGTGAGTGTTTCGCCGCGTAGCAAAGCTTGATGCAAATGACTGATATTACGGCCTAAATAACGCATTGCACTCGCCAAGGAGGCGGGATAATGCTGTTTTAGATGGCGATAGTCGATCTGATTTTGTAATGCGCTTAGCTCCCAATTGATACGGCTGCTGTGCTGATAGCTGTGATGATGCAAAATAGCGTAGGCCAATTGTTTGCAAGACTCGCCAAGCTCGACCATTAACACTTGATAGCCCTGTAAAACGGGATCTTGATGTAAGTCGTGATTCAATTGTTGATAAGAATAATGACTGGACGCGGCCCGTTCGTGCATCTCTTGTACTAACAAATACAAGGCTAACAAACGGTTAAGTTCAGGGTCTGGGGCGCTTGCGTTGCGACGGCGATTAAGCATGCGTTTGGTGTGCTCCAGTGCGCTGACTAAGCCTATGTTTACTTGTGCTAATTGATGACGCAGTGCTTGATGTTGCTCCGGTGGACTGTCGAAGAAGCGGGACTTGTCGACTAAATAACGAGCTAAGGCAAAGTAGCACTGAGCCAGTTGTTCTTGTACTTGCTTATAAGGCCAGATAAGTAAGATAAGCCAAGACAATAGGCCATACCAAGCTGCCCCCAGCGTTAATAACAAAGGCTGATACCAAAAGGACGGGCTGTCCGCATGGCCTTGCATTGCATACAGGGACACCAACAAGATACCAAAGCCCAGATTGCCCTTAGTATTTCCCCACGCCGCCATCAGCATCAACACCAAGGTGCCCAGCACTAATAACGGGCCAAAAGCCCAAGGGTGGGGGAGTAATAGCGTGACTAAGGTAATGGCGATAAAAAAACAACACAGGCTTATCAAGAGATGACGCAGTCGGCCTTTAGGATTTTGATCCACTTCACTTAAGGCGCCGGCCATTACGCCGAGGGTGAGCGTCACCGCCGCTGGCGTTTGATCCATGGCTAAGCCTGCCAGGAATATGCCGCCCATGGCTAATAATACTTTAAGCGCAAAAAAAACGTGACTGCTGTTGAGCACGTTCTTAAAGGCGAGCATTAAGGCTGACGTTGAGGAAGCAGTAAACATAGTGTTGTTTAAACCCGTCATGAAAAATAAGGAATAATTCAAAAAAACACCAAGGTTCTGATAATACGTGAGTTATCAACAATGAACAGCAACAGCTTTTTTAAACACCATAAAAAAAGCCCCTTGCGGGGCTTAGTATTAGCTTACTCTTCGCTGGTCACGGCTTAGTCACGGCTTAAACCGATCAAGCTCAGCAGGCTTAAGAAGATATTAAAGATCGACACATATAGGGTCACGGTGGCCGAGATATAGTTACGCTCACCCCCATGAATGATGGCACTGGTCTGCATCAAGATGGCACCTGATGAGAACAAAATAAACAGTGCACTCAACGCTTGGCTTAAGGCGGGCAGCTGGAAGAAGATATTAGCCACTATACCCACCAGCAGCACCACGAAGCCGGCCATCATCATGCAGCCCAAAAACGACATGTCTTTTTTGGTGGTCAGCACATAAGCAGAAAGTGATAAGAAGGTTAATGCTGTGCCGCCTAACGCTAACATCACGGTTTCAGTACCATTAGCCGTGCTCAGGTAGTGATTGATGATGGGCCCTATGGTGTAACCGGTGAACGCAGTAAAGGCGAAGATAAACAACAGGCCCAAACCAGAATCACGATTTCTCTCGGTTAAATACATAAGACCGTAAAAACCCACCAAGGTAATAATCAACCCAGGACGTGGCAAATTCATCATGGCACTCACACCCGCTGCTAATGAAGCCATCACTAGGGTGAGGCCTAACAGCATATAGGTGTTACGCAGTACTTTGTTGGTCGCCAATTCACCCGTTTGAGTGTGAGGTATCGAATTTTGGTAACGCATGTAAAACTCCTTAGGCTTTAATTCGTTTATCGGTTTGCTGCTTGGATTTTCTCGTACACTGCGGCAAAACAAAACCCATAAATGTAAGAATATTACACCATTTGGACACAAGATGACCGCCGTGTCGAGCTTTGTGTTGCATACGCAAGTCGTATATTGGTTAGCGATTCGGCAATTTGCGTGCTTTATATACATTCACCAATAAATTATGATTTAGTAGTTTACAAGCAACCGCTGCTTTGAGTAATATGCACGGCGTCGGAGGGGTGGCAGAGTGGTTGAATGCACCGGTCTTGAAAACCGGCATGGGTTTATAGCCCATCCAGGGTTCAAATCCCTGCTCCTCCGCCATACAACTAAAAAGCCCGCTGCGTTAACACGCAGCGGGCTTTTTGCATATGCGGGCTGCTGGCAGGTACCCGCGTCAACAGCTGCTATGAGATTTAAAGATGGACATACTGCTCAGCACGTCGGATTACTTAGTTATTAATAAGCCCGCCGGCATCGGCATGCATCAAGAAGGCGATGAGCCCGGTATAGTGCGGCTGTTGAGCGAACAATTGGGCGAAACCCTGTATCCGGTGCATCGTCTCGATAAAGTCACGACCGGCGTGCTATTGCTGGCGCGCCATGTAGCAGCTAATCGTGATCTCAGCCTGCAGTTTGCCGAGCGTAAAGTGGGTAAATGCTACTTGGCATTATCAGATCATAAGCCGAGTAAAAAGCAGGGCTTGATCAAAGGTGACATGGAAAAAGCCCGTGGTGGCAGTTGGAAACTCAGCCGCAGCCAAGATAATCCCGCCATTACCCGTTTTCATAGCTGCTTATTAGACGGTTTGTCAGCGGAGTCTTCGTTTGCTAATCCTCTGCGCGGCTTTTTATTGCAGCCACTCACGGGTAAGACTCATCAATTGCGCGTGGCACTGAAAAGCCAAGGAAGTCCGATATTAGGCGATGCCCGCTATGGCGGTACGGCCTCCGATCGCGTCTATTTACATGCATGGCAACTTAGCTTTAGCTATCAAGGTCAGGCTGTTTGCGTACGCGCGCCGTTAACGGTTGGCGAGCATTTTTTGTGTCAGGGGGGCGCACTGACGTCCTGGGCTGCAAGTTTGCTCGGTACTCTCAGCCCTAACACCGCCGGCTGATCGTTACTATTGTGCATTATTAATAATCGCGCATTGCGAATAAGTAGAAAGAGCATGTCTTCCGACTCGGTCTACGCTGATTGAGGAGTCATTCCAGAGGAGAGGGCCATGCAATATTGGATTATGGGCGCGGGCGGCATTGGTTGTGCCTTAGCCGAAACGCTGGCGGCGCGGGGCGATAGCGTATTATTGTTTAGCAGAGCTCAGCCCCGATTGTCAGACTTGGCTTGGGCAGCTGTGGAATGGCACGCGGTGGATAATGCTGACAGTGCCGCCTTGGCTCAGATCTGTAATGAACTTGCCTTGCCTGATGCTGTGATCAATACCCTCGGCATGCTGCAGCAAGGTTCCCAACAACCCGAGAAGCGCATCGAGCAAGTGACCGAGGCGGCATTTCATAACAGCCTGCACATTAATACGTGGCCGACTCTGGCCATGGCCCAATATCTTTCCTCCCGCTTAACGCGTACCGACCATCTGCATTTTGCCGCACTTTCTGCGCGCGTCGGCAGCATCAGCGACAATCGCGCTGGCGGTTGGTATAGCTATCGTGTCAGCAAGGCCGCGCTTAATATGGCCATTAAAACCATCAGCATCGAATGGCAACGCCGCTTTCCTAACGCCTATATAGTGGGTTTGCATCCGGGTACGGTCGCTACCGAGTTATCGGCGCCGTTTAGAGCAAGCTTGAGTGAGGGGCAATTACACACGCCTCTGCAGGCGGCGCAACATTTATTGCAGGTATTAGATAATGTAACGGCTGAGCAGTCGGGACGAGTCTGGGCGTGGGATGGCCAAGAAGTACTACCTTAATGGCTGAAGAATAAAGCCAGGACTGTAAAGCAGTAAGCCGCGTTAACCCGTTCAATGGGATATCGCGGCTTACTGCTAGGGTGGTACTGGCTATTAATGAGTCATCAGTCTTTGAACATGTGGCCCAGCTTATCGGCCTTAGTGTCTAAATAGTGCTCATTAAACGGATTGCGACCTTCTTCCAATGGAATACGCTCCGTGACTTCAATGCCAAAGCTTTCCAGCGCCTTGACTTTGCGCGGGTTGTTGGTCATTAACTTCATTTTTTTGACACCTAGATCGTGCAGCATATCGGCACAAATGGTGTAGTCACGCATATCCGCGCCAAAGCCCAGTTCGACGTTGGCTTCTACCGTATCTTTACCCTGATCTTGCAGGTTATAAGCGCTGATCTTATTGAGCAAGCCAATACCGCGGCCTTCTTGACGCACGTACAAGAGGATACCGCGACCTTCTTTGGCAATGCGTTCCATGGCGGCTTGCAGCTGGAAGCCACAATCGCAACGCAGGCTAAACAGTGCATCACCGGTCAGGCATTCAGAGTGTATCCGACCCAGTACCGGTTGCTGGTCGTCTAGGGTGCCCATCACTAGGGCGGCATGATCTTTACCTGTGCCTACTTCTTCAAAACCGATCAGGGTAAAGGTGCCCCAGCGGGTCGGCAGTTTTGAGTTTGCCATCCGGGTAACACTGCTCATGGCGTTCCTCTTTAGTTATTAAGTTAGTTGAGACGCAACAAAAAATGACCTTCATTGTAAAGCGGAAGTGCACACAGGTATAGACGCAATATGGGCTAAGCGGATGAGCGGCTAGAATTTGTGCGCTTAAAAAGGGGAATTGCTGCTTTTTAATAACCGACTTAGGTATACTGACGCCGTGCAGCACCAGACCAACCGCGTGCTCAAGCTAATGATCTTCTGGAGAAAGCCATGACAGAACAAGCTCCCGTCATTACCGTAGATGGCCCCGGCGGGGCCGGTAAAGGCACCCTTTGCCAATTGCTTGCACAAAATTTGCAGTGGCAACTGCTCGACTCGGGCGCCATTTATCGGGTATTGGCATTGGCAGCCTTGCATCATAATGTGGCGCTCGATGATGAAGCTGGACTCGTGCCGCTGGCGGCCTATTTAGATGTGCAATTTCCGATAGTGGACGGTCACGTAAAAACCATTCTCGAAGGCGAAGACGTGTCGCACGCCATACGCACCGAGCAAATGGGCAATAATGCCAGTAAAGTGGCGGCCTTTCCTCGGGTACGTGAGGCATTACTGCGTCGCCAGCGCGCGTTTCGAGTGGTACCGGGTTTAATTGCTGACGGTCGTGACATGGGCACAGTGGTGTTTGTGGATGCGCAGGTGAAAATTTTTCTCGATGCCAGCGCCGAAGAAAGGGCCCAGCGCCGTCTTCTACAGTTGCAAGCTAAGGGCTTTGATGTTAGTTTTGACCGTCTTTTAAGCGAAATTCAAGACCGTGACGACCGAGATCGTAATCGGGCCACTGCGCCTTTGAAAGCGGCAGATGATGCCTTAGTGATTGATTCGACACATTTATCTATCACACAAGTGCTAGATATAGTGTTAAACCACGCTAAAGCTAATATCTCAGGTCTGCAGTTAGCTAAATAAACTGCTACTGTTATTTCGTTTGAAACGGTTTTAAAGCCAATACGTTTAGTCAAGATGGTCTTGACTCTGCCCGTGCCAAGGATGGAACGGGTCTATACTAATCACCCCTTAGGTGCCGGATTGCCCTTTGGATGTTCAACTTAAAAAGTGTATTCATTAAATATGATTGAATCTTTTGCTCAACTCTTCGAAGAGTCTCTGAAAGAACTTGAAACCCGTCCAGGTTCCATTGTTAAAGGTACTGTAGTTGCTATTCAGAACGGTATTGTTCTGGTAGATGCAGGCCTGAAGTCTGAATCCGCTATCCCAGTAGAGCAGTTTAAAAACGCTCAGGGCGAGTTGGAAGTTAGCGTTGGTGACGTCGTAGACGTAGCACTGGACGCGGTAGAAGACGGTTTCGGTGAGACTCTGCTTTCCCGCGAAAAGGCAAAACGTCACGAATCTTGGATCCAGCTGGAAAAAGCCTACGAAGATCAGGAAACCGTCATTGGTGTGATCAACGGCAAGGTGAAGGGTGGTTTCACTGTAGAAGTGAACACTATCCGTGCTTTCCTGCCAGGTTCATTGGTTGACGTACGTCCAGTACGCGATACCTTGCATTTGGAAGGTAAAGAGCTTGAGTTCAAAGTCATCAAGTTGGACCAAAAGCGCAACAACGTAGTTGTTTCTCGTCGTGCTGTGATCGAAACTGAAAACAGTGTTGAGCGTGAGCAGTTGCTTGAGAACCTGCAAGAAGGTCAAGAAGTTAAGGGTATCGTTAAGAACCTGACCGATTACGGTGCTTTCGTTGACCTGGGTGGCGTAGATGGTCTGCTGCACATCACAGATATGGCTTGGAAGCGCGTTAAGCACCCAAGTGAGATCGTGAACGTAGGTGACGAAATCAACGTTAAAGTTCTGAAGTACGATCGTGAGCGCACTCGTGTGTCTCTGGGCCTTAAGCAGTTGGGCGCAGATCCATGGGTTGAAATCGCTAGCCGTTACCCAGAAAGCACTCGTCTGTCTGGCCGCGTAACTAACCTGACCGATTACGGCTGCTTCGTAGAAATCGAAGAAGGCGTTGAAGGCTTAGTGCACGTGTCTGAAATGGATTGGACCAACAAGAACATCCACCCATCTAAAGTGGTTTCTGTTGGTGACAACGTAGATGTGATGGTGCTGGATATCGACGAAGAACGTCGTCGTATCTCTTTGGGTCTGAAGCAGTGCAAACTGAACCCATGGCAGCTGTTCGCGGAAACCCACAACAAGGGTGACCGTGTGTCCGGTAAGATCAAGTCAATCACTGACTTCGGTATCTTCATCGGTCTGGACGGCGGCATCGACGGTCTGGTTCACTTGTCAGACATTTCTTGGAGCGCAGGCGAAGAAGCCGTACGTGAGTTCAAGAAAGGCGACGAAATTGACGCCGTTGTTTTGCAAGTTGACCCAGAGCGCGAGCGCATCAGCTTAGGTGTTAAACAGATCGATGAAGATCCGTTCAATGCTTACTTAGCTGAGCTCAAGAAAGGTGCTATCGTTAAAGGTACTATCACCGCTGTTGACGCTAAAGGCGCAGTAGTAGAGATGGAAGAAGGCGTGGAAGGTTATGTCCGCGTTGCTGATATTTCTCGTGACCGTATCGAAGACGCATCAACTGTATTAACAGTAGGTGAAGAAATCGAAGCACGTTTCATGGGTGTGGATCGCAAGAACCGTACTTTAAGCTTGTCTATCCGTGCGAAAGACGAAGCTGAAGATAAAGTCGTTCTGGATAACATTAACCAACAACAGCCAGAAGATGTTGGTTTAAGTGCAATGGCTGAAGCCTTCAAGGCAGCCAAAGGCGAATAAGCCTATCCGAATGTAAAAGGGGGCCTTCGCGGCCCCTTTTTGTTGTGTGTTGATCAGGAGTACAGATAATGACTAAATCCGATCTTATTGAAAGACTGTCCGAACAATACAGCCATCTTTCTGCTAAAGAAGTAGAAGGTGCTATTAAAGAAATTATTGAGCAAATGTCAGCCAGCCTTGAGGGTGGGGATCGTATTGAGATCCGTGGTTTTGGTAGTTTCTCATTACATTACCGAGCACCGCGCCAAGGTCGTAATCCTAAAACCGGTGAAAAAGTAGACTTGATCGGTAAGCACGTGCCGCACTTCAAACCCGGCAAAGAATTACGTGAGCGTGTTAACCCTAATTAATGGGCGTTATTGTTAGCCCTATTATTGAGCCTTATTTCTTGCTCCATAATAGGTAAGTTAACTGATTTAACATTAAGCAGCGCGCGGTATCACTTTTTACAGTAAGGCTACTGGCAGCTATGCGGTTTTTCCGTGATAATGCGAGTACTAAAAATCAGGAAGTTGCGAGGGTTAAGTGAAAATAATTATCGGCCTCATTATTTTAGCGATACTATTTGCCGTGGGCATTACACTCGGTACGCAAAACGATCAGCTAGTACAGGTAAACTATCTGCTAGCACAAGGCGAGTATCGTCTTTCTTCATTATTGGCAGTTATTTTTATCGCGGGCTTTGTCATTGGCTGGCTGGTATTTAGTGTGGTGTTACTGCGCCTAAAAATGAACAATAAAGGTTTGCAGAAAAAAATTGAGCGTCAACAAAAAGAGTTAACAGAGCTTAGGGCCTTACCCCTTAAGGATTAATAAGCTTTATGCTGGAACTGTTATTTCTGCTGCTGCCTGTTGCTGCGGCCTATGGCTGGTATATGGGACGCAGAGGGGTCCGGCAGGACGATCAAAAAAAATCTAATCACTTCTCTCGACAATACGTTGCCGGGCTAAATTTCTTGCTGTCTGACGAGCCAGACAAGGCCGTTGATCTCTTTATTCAGTTACTGCAAGTTGATAGCGAAACCATAGAAACGCACCTCGCCCTCGGCAACTTATTTCGCTCCCGAGGCGAAGTCGATCGTGCGATTCGTATTCATCAAAACCTAGTGGCTCGGCCTAATCTATTGTGGGAGCAACGCCATTTAGCCATGCTGGAGCTCGCACGCGACTTCTTAGCGGCGGGCTTGTTAGACAGAGCAGAGCATATTTTAGTCGAACTGAAAAGCGATCCGGATTATCAAGAAGAGGCATTAAATTTACTGTTAGTCATTTATCAGCAGCTCAAAGATTGGGGGCAAGCGGTTGCCATTGCCGAGCGGTTAAAAAAACGCCAAGGATTAAAAGCACTGACGCTAATTGGACATTTTCACTGTGAACTGGCCGAGCAGCACTGGCATAAACAAGACACTAAATCGGCGATTTTACAGTTAAAGAAAGCGCTAAAGGCGGACGCTGCTTGTGTAAGAGCGAATATTCGCTTAGGAGCACTTTATATGCAGCAACAACTTTGGTCTCAAGCCTTAACACATTTGTTGCAGGTGACCGAGCAAGATGCCGATTTCATCAGTGAAGTCTTGCATCCCTTGCAGCAGTGTTATCAGCAATTAAATAATGAAGCCGAGTTTATTCGTCAGCTGCATTTGTGGGTAGCTGAGGACAGCGGTGCCAGTGCGGTATTAATGCTGGCCGATTATGTGGCTGAGCGGCAAGGATCCCTCGCGGCCGAGCAAATGGTGTTATCCCAATTACAACGCCATCCGACTATGAAAGGCTTTCATCGCTTAATGTCTTATCAGACGCACAATGCGGAGCAGGGGCGAGCGCGCGAAAGCTTGAATATGCTTAGTACCTTAGTGGCTGAGCAAATGAAATTAAAGCCTAGCCATAAATGTAGCCAATGTGGTTTTTCAACGCGCTCTTTATTCTGGCAGTGTCCGTCTTGTAAGCAATGGGGCAGCATAAGACCCATGCGCGGTTTAGATGGGGAGTAAAGTACGCTGTCAGTAAAAGACAAACATCGTAAACATAGCTGCCGAGACGGCTTATTTTAAAACTGAAAGGTAACCAGTATGCAAGTTTCCATCAAACATGATCCTAAAATTCTGATTGCACTCGACTTTGATGATCAAGCAGCCGCACTCGCTCTGGTTGCGCAATTGGATCCGGCTCATTGTCGCTTAAAAGTCGGTAAAGAAATGTTTACCCTGTTTGGCCCAGAGTTTGTGCGTACATTAATAAAAGCGAAATTTGACGTATTTTTGGATCTTAAGTTTCACGACATTCCTAATACGGTGGCCAAGGCGGTGGCAGCGGCGGCTGAGTTAGGCGTATGGATGGTCAATGTACACGCCAGCGGCGGTACGCGCATGATGACGGCGGCCCGTGAGGCGTTATTACCTTATGGTGAGCAGGCGCCCTTGTTAATCGCGGTAACCGTGCTCACCAGCATGACAGATGAGGATTTGGCCGAAGTAGGTATCTTGCGTTCATCTGCCGAGCAGGTGTTAGCTTTAGCGCGTTTAACGCGTGATGCAGGCTTGGATGGCGTAGTATGCTCGGCTCAAGAAGCCAGTTTATTAAAAGCCGAATTGGGCCATAATTTTAAACTCATCACACCCGGCATCCGCCCCGCAGGCAGTGATGCTGGCGATCAGCGTCGTATTATGACGCCCGAGCAGGCTTTAGCCGCAGGCAGTGATTATTTGGTAATAGGGCGGCCTATTACCCAAGCGTCGGATCCTGCTCAGGCACTGGCTGCTATCAATAACAGCTTGTAACAGCGCTATAAAATTGCGGATATGTCTTTGTCACAGAGGCGCATATAATATATGCGTCTTTTTTTATGAAAAAAATTGAATTTAAGGAATAAAAAGACGTGGGCTTGAACACGACAGAACTATTAACGATCATTAATAAACCCATGCCATTTGGTAAGCATAGTGGACAAGCGCTGCTTACCTTACCGTTAGGGTATTTGTGCTGGTTAGAACGTCAAGGCTGGCCAAACGGCTCCATAGGGACAGAATTGGCGCTTATCTATGAGTTAAAGCATAACGGCCTAGCCGAGCCTCTGTATGGCTTATTGAAAACTAGATAAATAAGCTTTTTTATCAATGAAGCACTCAGACGACAATGGCTGCGACATGCTTAATTTCTGGCATAAAAAAGGGCCTAACGGCCCTTTTAAACTTATCAGATAGTCTATATTAATTTTTAATAAGGAAATCTTCTAAAGTTTTATTGCCATTATCGATGGCATTTTTAATTGGTGAAGGCTTACGGCCTTGACCAGTCCAAGTTCTGTATTCACCGGCTTCGTCAGTGTATTCGTACTTAGCTGGGCGCTTGCTACGAGGCACACTTACTTTTTTAACGGGCTCTGCTAATTGTAGCAAATCACTTAAATCAATGCCGTCAGCGGCCATTTGTTCCATGTATTCTTTCAGCTTTCGCTCACGTTCTTGGGCAACTGCTTGTTCAGCGGCTTTAGTTTCGCGTTGCTCTTCAATAACGCTAGACAGTTTAGCTAGGGCTTCTTCCATTTGATCCAGAGTTAGATCACGAGTTGCTGCACGTAAACTACGGATGTTCAGTAGTGTTTTCAAGAATTCAGTCATTGCATCCACCTAATGGTTATAATTTTTTATGAGTTAAAGTTACATCTTCATTTAAAATGAAGCAAGTTAATTAGAAAGAAAACTTTTATCTCAGTAATTATAAGCCATTTTTTGTAGCCGCGAGCTTAATATAGCTTTGCATTTTGCGAATGCTATTTGCTTATTAAAACAAATGGTCTACTGCTCAGTTTAAAGGCGCAGTTTCGTCATCTTTTTTCTAACTTACAGCTCGGTATGATGCAGACTCAGCTGAGTTAAAATATAAGAATTGTATATATGCCGAGATAATCATAGTTAAAGATTTACAATATGCAGGGATTTTTTTCAGTATTAAGCCTATAAAAATCAGTCTGATAGGACATTTTAGGTTAAAAATATTGATTTTTGGTGCTCAGCCAGTAAGATCCACCGGCTTACCCTTTTTAGTTGCATCACTTGCTCACTAATCCGGCCTCTAGGCTGCCGTTTGTGCTATTGGTAAATGTGCTTGTTCAATACGCGATTAGGTATTCAACCTAGTATATCGTAGATATTTTTCATCGTTAGTGAGAGGGCATGACTGAGGGATGCCACCAGAAAAATCATCCTAGCAGGTAAAATAGGAGCCGTCTGGTTTGGTGTTATGCCCTTAGTGTATGTCGCACACTTAACGCCATATATTTTAAGTTATAGGCTTTATAGCATGCGTTAAGTTGTAACCTTGTTGACTCCGACGCTAGCCAGCATGTGACTGCTGGTGATGATATCCGTCGTTATATTAAAACTCAGTGTTAGGTGTTGTCGTGGAATCTTCTTTTATTCAAAGCTACTGGTCTTTGTTACCGCCGTTACTCGCCATAGTATTAGCTGTCTTCACCCGTCGAGTGCTGTTAGCGCTGGGTTTAGGTATTATTTTAGCGGCGCTTTTGCTACAGCAGTTTAGTGCCATTGGCACAGTGCAGTTGCTGTTAAGCAGCGCGTGGGCTCTTTTTTGGTCAGCGAATGCGGTTAACGAATGGAATGTTAACATCCTGACTTTCTTGCTGTTATTAGGTTGTATTATCAGCATGTTAAGCCGCATTGGTGCCACGCTGGCTTTTGCTGAATGGGCCCATGGGCACATTAAAAATAGACGTCAAGCTAAGGTGATGACTGGACTATTAGTCTTTATATTTTTTATTGATGACTATTTCCATAGTTTATCTGTGGGCACTATTTGCCGCCCCGTCACCGATCGTTTTAAAATTTCACGCGCCAAGTTGGCTTATTTATTAGACTCTACCGCCGCTCCCGTGTGCGTGTTAATGCCCGTGTCCTCTTGGGGAGCCTATATTATCGCCTTAGTCGGCGGTATTTTAGTCAGTCATGGCATTACAGGACACTCTGCCTTAGGCGCGTTCTTGGTGATGGGTAGCATGAACTATTATGCGATATTTACGCTTATTATGGTGCTGCTGGTGATCCGAGGCGGCTGGGATCTAGGTGCCATGGCACGCCATGAGCAGGCGGCATTAAAGGGCAGTTTATTTGATAACAGTAAAGGCACTCCTCCTGGGGTTGAGGATAATAGTGAGCAAGTAGGGCGAGTCTTAGATTTATTATTGGCCATTGCCACCTTAACGTTAGTGACTGTGGTCGGCTTGCTGCTTACTGGGGCTCATGCGTTGAAGCAAGAGGGGCTTGAGTTTAGCTTGCTGGGTGCATTAGAACACACCAATGTTGGGCGTTCGTTAGTGTTTGGTGGCATCGCAGGCGCACTGGTGTGTGTGTTTGGTATGGTGCAACAGAGTGTGTCTCTTGCACAGTGGCGCCAGACGCTGGCTATGGGTGTAAAAGGCATGCTGCCGGCGATTTATATATTGTTATTGGCTTGGATGATTGCGGGGTTAATAAGCCAATTAGAGACCGGCCAATATTTGGCTTCGTTAGTCCAACAGAGCTTGCCATTGTTCTTATTGCCAGCTGTGTTGTTCTTACTCGCGGGAATGATGGCGTTTGCCACAGGTACCAGTTGGGGGACTTTTGGTATTATGCTACCCATTGCCGCCGACATGACCATGGCTATCGATGCTCAACTCTTATTGCCTGCTATGTCGGCTGTGATGGCGGGTGCGGTGTTTGGTGATCATTGCTCACCTATTTCAGATACGACTATTTTGTCTTCTACTGGGGCGGCTTGCCATCATATGGATCATGTGGTTACTCAGCTGCCCTATGCGCTCTCGATTGCTGTGGTTAGCCTAGTGGGTTATGTGGCTCTCGGTTACAGCGCATCTGTGCTGCTAGGGTTTCTGGCGGCAACACTGGCCTTTATCTTGGTATTGGTGTTTTGGTCGTGGCAGCAAAGAGGGGTGTCATAACTATTTTTTTGCCTGAGGCATTATGTGACTCAGGTAGTTAGGCAGTAAGTTGATGCCAGTTATCGCCTTGCCCTTAAAGCGGATGATGCTGAGTGATATTTTTACTCCACTTGATGGCTTCTTCATAAAACATGTTACTGTCGTTTGCGCTTAAATTAATAAAGTCTAAGCGCTGTTGTAGCATCGGCCAATTGGCTTGTTCATGATCTTGCATCAGGCCCATTAAAAATCCTAATTGACCCTTTTGCTCTAATAGTGCTTGGCGTACCGGCTCTGTCACAGATAAGTGGGGCAAAATGTCGGCCATGGGCCTTTCTAGCAGAGCATCCAACAAAGAAAACAAACCACAAAGAAAGGCATCATTTTGCAGGCTAGGGCTGACTTTTGCTGACAATAGTTCGCACCATTTAGCCCGTATCATGGAAAGCCGATACAGTTCTACGTTTTTATTTTTGCTGATATAGGCCGCCATCATAAGAGCGGTAAAGCGTTTAAGTTGCTCATGGCCCAGAAATACGATGGCGTTACGCAAGTTATCGATGTTTTGATGTCGGTAGCCGACGTGTAAGCTATTTACATAACGTAATAGATAATATGACAAAGATAAATCGCGGCTAAACAGTTGGGTGAGGCGATTATAATCGATATCTTCTTCACTGATGGCAGAGAGCAGCTCGAAGGCGGTCATTTCGTCTGTGGTGAGAATACGTCGGCTGATGACCTGCGGCTGTTGAAAGTAATAGCCCTGGAAAAAGCTAAAACCTGCGTCCTGAGATGCTATGAACTCTTGCTGCGTTTCTACTTTTTCGGCAATAAAGCGTAACTGAGTATACTTTTGGCTACGTTTAATCAAGCTCTTACAGTCTTGCATTGTGGTTTGGCGCAAGTCCATCTTGATATAATCTACCCAAGGTAAAAACTTATCCCACTTTGTACTGGGAATGTGGTCATCAAGGGCGATTTGAAAGCCTAATTCTTTTAGCTGTTTAACGCTCGTCAATAGCTCTTCATCTGGGGTCGCTGTTTCTAGTACTTCAATCACTAATTGTTGTTGGTCAAAAGACTCTGCCATGCCTTCCCGTAATAGTGCGTCGGGAAAATTGACGAAACACAGCGCGTCACCCACGAGATCTTCGATTTTTTGGCTTAAAAACTGCTCAGCCATTAATCGCCGCGTAGCCAGCTCCGAGTCTATGTTGGGAAAGCGATTTTCGAGACTGGTACGAAATAGTAATTCATACCCTAGCGGATTGCCGAGGCTATCAAAAATAGCTTGTCTGGCTACAAAACAGTACATAAGGATCCCGAAAAAGAAAAACAACCGAGTAAATATACAGTATTGCGTTTGGATAAACAAAACCATGAAAAAGCGCCCATTGCTGAGCGCCAATCATGGTTTATTATGCCACTTAAACAAGCAGACTAAGTGTAATCGTGTCTCACACTTAACCGCGTATTATTTAAAATGCATAGTTCATCTGTACGCCGAATAAGTAGGCATCGCCACCGGATTTAAAAGCAAAACCACTTTCTTGCACATCGACATTTTCGCCATCTAAGAAGGCAAAAGAGGCATCCATGTTCAAGTTTTCATTGACCGCATAAGTAGCCCCTACAGTGTACCAAGTACGATCTACGTCTGGAATAGAGATAGAGCGTGCGCCCTCTGGTACGGGCGACTTATCGTAGGCAATACCGCCGCGCAAGGTTAATTGATCATTGAGCTGATGAGTGGCCCCAGCACTCATGCGCCAGCTGTTCTCAAAGCCCTCTTGCTTATCAAAATAAGTGCCACCCTGTGGATCAAGCGCGCGCAACTCTTTGAAGGTGCTCCACTCAGTCCAGAGCATGCTGTAATGTAATGCCCAATCGGGTTGAACTTGGTGGAAGCCAGATAATTCGGCCATGGCCGGTAAACTTAAGTCTAATTTCCCCGGTTGCCTAATACCGCCAGTGCCGGCTGGCAGGCTAGGGTCAAGAGTTTGGCTGCCAATAGGAAGAGTGCTGGAGTAGTTGCCTTCTAATGTTAAATCTATCTTAGAGCGATAAGCAAAAGCCCAACGATTATGTTCATCCGCCTCTAACAAGAGGCCAATATTCCAGCCGTACCCCCAGTCGTCCCCTGTTAGGCGCACGATTTCATCGCTAGCCGCGCCACCAAATCCACCCGCTACGGGAGGCACGCTAAGAATACCTTTATGGCGAATAAGTTCCGCATCCGCATACACGGCATTAATCCCAGCGCCGAGTGATAAATGAGGATTGGCTTTAAACGCAATATTAGGATTTAAATTCAAGGTTTTCAGTGAGGTTTTACCGGCTACGGCACCCGCATAGTGATTTTCTTGGTAGGTGGTTGATAGGCCATAGTTAGTAAAGGCGCCAAAGCCCACCGCCCATTGTTCGTTAACCGGTTGCACGTAATAAAAGAAGGGCACCACAGCATCATCGGCAATATCTTGAGACGAGGTCGGTGAGCCAGTAAGCGTGGCGCCAGCTGCTTGACGCTGCGTCGGCTTACCTTCTACATCCACCGCCGGATTAATGTAAGTGGCGCCGACCGATAGTGCAGGCCGATCAAACAGTGTCATGGCGGCGGGGTTGCGGCCCAGCACGGAGGCGTTATCGCCAATCGCACCTTCACCAGCATAGGCGCGACCGATACCAGTGGCATTTTGTTCAGCGAGTTGAAATGCGGCAGAGTGAGCTTGCCCGGTAGCCAAGGTGGTGGCTGCAGCAACAAGGGACAACTTGAGTAGGTATTTGCTCATGAAGGACTCTCTCATCAAAGTAGTATTAGTGAATTATGTACGGCGATGTGCGCTTATTATTTGATTTTATTCAGCATCCTTGCCAAACCGTACCCTAACCTAACTAAAGACGAGCATAGGAAGTTGTTAATTAAAAGTAAAACGTTTGTTTAAAAAAAGGAGCCCAGAGGCTCCTTTTTTGATGCTGATGTGATACTGAGCATCAATTAAAGTTTAAATATAATTTAGCTTGCTCTAAAGCTCTGACTCCATGCGTCTAAAGCTGAGCACCACGGTTTTATTTGGCGGCGTACCCAAGCGGCTGATGAACACACAAGCAAGGCTGGCAATCACAAAGCCGGGTGCGATTTCATACAAGTCAAAAATGTCGAGCGGGCCACCGCTGAGTTGTTTCCAGCCAATCACAGTAATGGCACCCAATACGATGCCACTTAAAGCGCCATTACGTGTAAGACGAGGCCAGTACAACGCTAGGATGATCACGGGTCCAAAGGCGGCGCCAAAGCCCGCCCACGCATAGCTGACTAGGTCCAGTACCGACGATTTTGGATCCAGCGCGATAAGCATGGCAAATACGGCTACCGCAACCACGGCGCATCGGCCGACCCACACGAGCTCCTTATCATGGGCATGGGGACGAAACCAGCGCTTATAAAAGTCTTCGGTAATGGCGGAAGAGCACACCAGTAACTGCGAGTCTATGGTGCTCATAATGGCCGACAAAATGGCGGCAATCAGTAAGCCGGCGACCCAAGGGTTAAACACCGTTTGTGAGAGGGCTAAAAACACAGTTTCTGAATTTTCCAGCGGCACACCTGCAAAATAGACAGCGCCTGCTAGGCCTACCGCTAAGGCACCGAGCAAGGACAATATCATCCAACTCATGGCAATGCGGCGCGACAGTGGCACTGAATTTGGCGAGTCGATAGCCATAAAGCGAGCTAAGATATGCGGCTGGCCAAAGTAACCAAGGCCCCACGCCAATAAACTTAAGCCGCCCAGCAAGGAGAAATCATGAAATAAATCCAGCTTAGTGGCGTCCATGCCATTAAGTGTGTTTAAGGTCTGATTAATACCCCCTAGCTCGTTCATCACCGCCCAAGGTAACGCGATAAGCGCCAACAGCATTAAACAGCCTTGAAAGAAATCAGTCCAAGATACCGCCAAAAAACCGCCCATAAAGGTATAGGCCATGATGACGCCACCACCTAGTAGCAAGGCTGCCACATAAGGCAGGCCAAATACTTTTTCAAATAAAATGGCGCCGCCCACTAAGGCGGAAGCGGTATAAAAAATAAAAAATACCAAGATAGTAATGGCGGAAATAACGCGGATCAGGCCGCTGCGATCCGCCAGTCTATTCTCTAAGAAGTCGGGAATAGTCAGTGAGTCATTGGCCTGCTCTGTATAGACTCGCAGTCGTTTAGCCACAAATAACCAATTAAGCCAAGCCCCTATTACTAAGCCAATTCCAATCCAAGCTTGATTAATTCCATACAAATACACGGCTCCGGGCAAACCCAATAATAGCCAGCCACTCATGTCTGACGCACCCACACTTAAGGCGGCGACGGCAGGACCTAAGCGGCGGCCACCCAAAATATAATCACTCAGCGAGCTAGTGGCGCGATAGGCCATCACACCAATCAGCATGGTGAGTACCAAATAACCGATAAAGGTAAGAAGAATGGGTGTTTCTATGGTCATAGCGGATTCCTGTGGTCCGAGCGGCGTGTGCGTTGCCATGAAAAGGAAAGATAAAGTGACGAGGATGCCTATTACATTGGCATGTGAAACAAGATCTTATCTCATAAAGTCGAATAACTCTCGATTGCCCTAACTTTATGTCGCGCTGCTGTGGTTGTCCGTAGTCTTTTGGACACGCAGCTGTTTACTGTGATCTTGGCCACACGCTAACTGGGGTATCGAGTCGAGTATCGAGGAATAGCAGACGATGTAAGCAAGCTCCCAGCTTAGTTTATAAAAGAGGCTTAAAACCTGATGCTTAGCATGTGAAACCTTAAACGCAGCTTATCTGCTACATACACGCAGAAAACGTATCTTAATAATAATCGGGCAAGTCTATTAAAGGCATGAATAACAGCAGCGCTAGGCATATAGCGTTGCTGTTATTCGTTGACGGAATCGATTGGGCTGCTTAAATAGATTGTTCTAAGGAGGCTTGAATTTTTTTAGCCATCTTATCAATGTCTTCGTCCTGCTCGCCGATCACCACCAGATGATTGATCGCCATGGGCACGATTTCGCCATGGTATTGTTGATCTGAGAAGCGGGTTATAACGTCGAGCGCGCGCTTAGGGGGCACGATAAATACATGCACTTTGTGATGCTCGCCCTGAATAACCAAGTGCGCCGCTTGGCCATCGCCAAATAAACAATGATTGGCATAATATACGTGGCCCACTTCGGCCAAGCTTTGCAGCTGAGTACCATAAGGTTGTAATTTGGCATTCACCGCCGTAAGCGTTACTTGTTCATTCATCCCTGATGTGAATGCGGATTCTGCATAGACATGCTCCATGGCAATTTGACTCATGCTGGTGAAGGTGGGGCTGGGTTCATTAAAAGAGATAAAACGGGTCGAAAAACCCAGTACAAAAGTCAACGAAGCCGCTATGGCCAAATGACGCCAACCCAAAGTTCGGCCAAACACGGCGCTGGGCTGAGCGGCGTCATTATCGGGGATGGCCAACAAAGTGGCAGCCAAGTGCTCAGGAACCGGCTCCTGCAAGGCATAGTTAAGGTGCTGATCAAGCAATTGTAATTGTTCTACCAAGGCTTGATAAGACTCAGTGCTAGCCGTGGCGGCGATAAAATCCGGCTCCGCATCCTGAGGGTTGGCATAAGCGCGTTGCCGAAACGTTAACTCATCCATTATCCTGACCTCCTACTTGTGGATCTTTATCCAGCGCCGCTCTCAATTGATTACGGGCGCGAAAGAGGCGGGTCATCACGGTATTTTTGTTCAAATCTAAGATCTCGGCTATTTCATCACCACTAAAACCACCCAACACCTGCAGCAATAAAGGTTCACGGTATTCTTCGGCAAGCGCGCTTATGTGCCGACGCAGCCATTCGTTTTCCATACCTTGTTCCAAACTTACACTTTGCAGGTCGGGCACCAGTACTGTATCAACATCCACTAAATCAAACCGCTTACGCTCAAAGCGCCGAGCATTTTCTCTGCGCAAGATAGTGATCAACCAAGCTTTAGCCGCTTTATCGTCCAGCAAGCTGTCGAGTGATTTCCAGGCGCGTAAAAACGTTTCTTGCACTAAGTCTTCGGCGACTTGGCGGTCGTGACACAACCAAAACGCATAGCGAAACAAATCACCGTGCACAGCATACACCAGAGCTTCATAACGCTGATGTTTTAAGGCTATAGTGCTAGAGACCGAGTCGGCCTCTGTCTGCTTTCGCCTAAATAAAGAAATCATTTACTCACCGTTGAAATAGGTTGGCTAAGAGGAGTTTACGCATAATTAAAGCCCCATGCGAGTATATAGCAGACGCCCCTTAATGCCGGATTCAGACGAGGGCTGGCTAAGCTAAGCTTGAGTGAAGCCTAATTGAAGCCTAATTGAAGCCTAAGTATGGCTTAAGCAGGGCAGGGCAAATCTCTGGTGTAGCTTGTTAACAATATGTGACCTGAGTTAAGTTGGGCCAGTTTTCCCGTGCAATTTTCTTTGCTAGCATAGCTTGAGGTCAGACCTGTTATTAATGCCTGTTTAGTTGATATAAGGTTAATAGGTTAATTTTTAGCGGCTAGCACTCATTACCTCAGTTTTATTATTGATGCCCATAAAGGAGCCTGCATGGCGGCGAAAAACCCACTGCTTACCCTCAACGGCGATCGCATCGCCATAGTGTCGGGACTGAGAACACCTTTTGCCCGCCAAGCGACTGCCTTTCGCGGTATTCCTGCTCTTGAGCTGGGCACTCTGGTGGTTAACGAGCTGCTAGCGCGTACAAACATGTCTGGCACCGAAGTACAACAACTGGTGTTTGGTCAGGTCGTGCAAATGCCCACCGCACCTAATATTGCGCGCGAAATAGTGCTGGCCAGTACCTTACCCGTTACCACGGATGCATACAGCGTGACGCGCGCCTGTGCTACCAGCTTTCAAGCGGTATCAAACTTAGCCGAGTCTATGTTGGCCGGCCAGCTGCAAGTGGGCATCGCGGGCGGTGCTGACTCGTCTTCTGTGTTGCCCATTGGCGTGTCTGCGGGTTTGGCTGAAGCCTTGCTGGACTTGAGCAAGGCGAAAACCTTGAGCGCTAAATTTGCCATAGTGCGCCGCTTAAAATTGGCGGACTTGGCCCCTGTGCCGCCGGCGGTAGCCGAATACTCCACAGGACTCACGATGGGCCAAACCGCAGAGCAAATGGCAAAAAGTCATGGCATTAGCCGTGAAGCACAAGACCAATTTGCCCTGCGCTCTCATCAATTGGCTACGCAAGCTTGGCAAGATGGCAGACTGAGCGAGCAGGTGATGGCTTGTTACGTGCCGCCGTTTAAGGCCGCCTTTGAGCAAGATAATAATATTCGCCCCGAGTCGACCTTTGCCGATTACGCCAAACTTAAACCCGCCTTCGATCGCCGCCACGGCACGGTAACCGCGGGCACCAGCACGCCGCTCACCGATGGCGCAGCCGCTATTTTGATGATGACGGAAAGCCGAGCCAAGGAGCTTGGGCTCATGCCATTGGGCTATTTGCGCAGTTATGCGTATGCCGCCATCAGTGTGCAACACGACATGTTACTGGGTCCAAGCTATGCCACGCCACTGGCACTGGATAAGGCAGGCTGTACCTTGGCAGACATGGACTTAATCGATATGCATGAAGCCTTTGCTGCCCAAACTTTGGCTAACTTAGCGATGTTTGCCAGCCCGCTCTTTGCCCAGCAGCACTTGAATCGCAACCAAGCCATTGGCGAGGTAGACATGACTAAATTTAACGTATTGGGCGGCTCTTTAGCCTACGGGCACCCGTTTGCCGCCACAGGTGCGCGCATGATCATGCAAACGTTGACCGAACTTAATCGCCGTGGCGGCGGTTTGGCGCTCACCACGGCTTGCGCCGCCGGTGGCCTAGGCGTGGCCATGGTGTTGGAGGCAGCCCAATGACAGAGCAAATTATCGACCCTCAGGTCTCCTGCGACATAGCGAACACAGCTGCGTCTGCTTTTAGCCTGCAGCTGCAAGATGACATCGGCATTATCACCATGAACGTACCCGGTGAGCGCATGAATACGCTGCGCGAAAGTTTCGTGGTTGAAATTGCTGCCTTGTTGGCTGAGATAGCGGCCAACCCGCACATTAAAGGCTTAGTGCTGCGCTCGGGCAAACCTGACACTTTTATCGTGGGTGCCGATGTCCACATGCTGGCGGCATGCACCCGTGCCGAGCAAGCAAGAGAGTTATCTCTAGCGGGGCAAGGCACATTTAACCAACTGGCGACACTGAATATTCCCCTTATCGCGGCTATTCATGGCCCTTGCCTAGGCGGTGGTTTAGAGCTAGCGCTGGCTTGTCATGGCCGAGTGTGCAGTGATGCCCCTAGCACGCGCCTCGGTTTACCTGAAGTGCAGTTAGGCCTAATACCTGGTTCAGGTGGCACTCAACGTTTACCTCAATTGGTTGGCTTAACCACGGCGCTGGATATGATGCTAACCGGCAAACAGCTACGAGCCAAACAAGCACTTAAATGCGGCTTAGTGGATGACATGGTCGCGGAGAGCATCTTACTCGACACCGCCATTAAGATGGCAGGCCAAGCTAAATTTGGCCCACAACGCAAACATTCATCATCATTCAGCCAATGGGCGCTGCAAGGTAATCCCATCGGGCGTAAGCTGGTGTTTGAGCAGGCCGAGCGCCGAGTGAAAGCCAAAACCGGTGACCATTATCCGGCACCGTTTACCTTGCTGCAGGTGGTTAAGGTTGGTCTAGAAGAGGGCATGGAAGCGGGTTTGGCTGCCGAAGCGCAGGCCTTTGGTGAATTAGTTATGAGCCGCGAGTCGGCGGCCTTGCGTCACTTATTTTTTGCCACTACCGAGCAGAAAAAAGAAACCCAATGGCAGGGTGCTAAACCCAACTCGCTCAGCCACATAGGCGTGCTGGGTGGAGGCCTAATGGGCGGCGGCATTAGCTATGTTAGCGCCACTCACGCCGGTTTACCGGTGCGCATTAAAGACATTTCACATCAAGGTATTAATCAGGCTATGAAGAGTGCGCATGGCTTATTAATGGCTAAGGTGAAAAAAGGACACTTGCGTGCGCCCGAGATGCACAAACAGCTGGGCCATCTTACTGGCACCCTGAATTACAGCGGTTTTGAGCGCATTGAGATGGTCGTCGAAGCTGTCTTTGAAGACCTAGAGATGAAGCGAAAAATGGTGGCCGAAGTAGAAGCCCACTGTGCGCCCAGTACAGTGTTTGCCACTAACACCTCCTCTTTGCCTATTCATCAGATTGCAGCCGGCGCCGCCAGACCCGAGCAAGTGTTGGGTCTGCATTACTTTAGCCCTGTGGATAAAATGCCCTTGGTAGAGGTCATCCCTCATGCGGGTACCTGCGCCACAGCGGTAGCCACGGCGTTGAAGTTGGCCAGAGCCCAAGGTAAGACGCCGATCGTGGTGCAAGACAAGGCCGGCTTTTACGTGAATCGGATCTTGGCACCTTATTTAAATGAGGCGGCTCGGCTGTTGCTGGGCGGTGAGCCCATAGATGCCATCGACCGTGCGCTAGTGGCATATGGTTTTCCGGTGGGCCCCATGACGTTACTGGACGAAGTGGGCATAGATGTTGCCCACAAAATTGCGCCCATTTTAGCGACTGAGCTGGGAGAGCGTTTTATCGCGCCCGAGGCTTTTAACCAGCTGCTGGAAGACAACCGTAAAGGCAAAAAAAATGGCCGTGGCTTTTATCGCTACGAGGCGAAGAAACGACCTAAAAAATTCAAACCGGTCGATGAAAGTGTCTATAAATTGCTGCAGATAAATCCTTTGAACCAATTACCCGCCGAGGAGCTTGCCGAGCGCTGTGTGTTACTGATGTTGAACGAAGCCGCACTGGCGCTCGATGAAGGCGTGATCGCCTCGGCGCGCGATGGTGACATTGGGGCCATCTTTGGCATAGGTTATCCGCCTTTTACCGGCGGCCCCTTCTTTTATATGCACCAGCTGGGTATTCATGCCGTGGTGGATAAAATGCAACACTACGAGCGCCAATACGGCGCGCGCTTTGCCCCTTGTGCCCCCTTGGTTCGTATGGCGGCCGAGGGCAGGAGCTATTACTGAAGCAATGTTAAACGCTAGGCGTAAGGATCACAGATCAAGCTAACCTTACGCCTTACAGATCACCAACATAGCCCGCGTTAATGCATTCAGCTGCTCTGGGCTAATAATGTAGGGCGGCATGACATACAGCAACTTACCGAAGGGGCGGATCCACACGCCCAACTCGACTAATTGCGCTTGCACGCGGGCCACATCCAGTGGCTGGTGTAGCTCAATCACGCCTATCGCCCCCAATACCCGCACGTCCGCCACACTGGCCAATCCTTTCGCCTCGGCCAGCTCACGTTTCAGCTGCGCTTCAATCGCCTGAATGCGCGTCCGCCAAGGGCTGCTTAACAGTAATTTAAGGCTAGCCAGCGCCACGGCACAGGCCAGTGGGTTAGCCATAAAAGTCGGGCCGTGCATCAGCACGCCGGCGGGGCCGCTGCAAAGGGTGTTTGCTACCTTTTGCGTGGTAATAGTGGCCGCCATCGTCATATAGCCGCCGGTGAGTGCCTTACCGATGCACATTATGTCTGGCGAAATCTCTGCCCATTCACAAGCGAATAACTGGCCGGTTCGGCCAAAACCGGTGGCAATTTCATCGACGATCAACAGCACCTGATATCGGTCACACAAGTTACGTGCGCCTTTTAAAAATTCCGGATGATAAAAACACATACCCCCGGCGCCTTGCACTATGGGCTCTAGCACTAAGGCCGCCAATTCCTGATGCCGCGCCATCAATAGTTGCTCTAAAGGCACTAAGTCTTGGGGATCCCAATCACCATCAAAACGGCTCTTGGGGCTGTCAATAAACACATGCTCGGGCAAGAAGCCTTTGTACAAGCTGTGCATGCCTCCTTGGGGGTCACAGACGCTCATGGCGCCAAAGGTATCGCCGTGATAGCCCTTATTGAGGGCGGCGAATAAGGTCTTAGGTGTGCCTTTGCCGTGCCAGTATTGAATAGCCATCTTTAGCGCCACTTCCACCGACACAGAGCCCGAGTCTGCCAAGAAGAAGCGATCTAAGCCTGTTGGTAAAACGTCACTCAAAGCTCGGCATAAGTTAATGGCGGGTTCATGGGTTAGGCCTCCAAACATGACGTGCGACATCTTGGCCAATTGTGTAGTGGCGGCGGCATTGAGCTCGGGCACGTTATAGCCGTGCAAACAGGCCCACCAAGAGGACATGCCATCAATGAGCCTGCGGCCATCACTAAGCTGCAAGTGCACACCCTTGGCACTGGCTACTTCATAACAGGGGAGGGGGCTAGTGAGCGACGTATAAGGGTGCCACATATGTTGGCGGTCAAAATCGCCATTGCTGAGGTTGGAGAGACTAAGGCTGGAAAGGGAGTCAGCAGCAGGTACGTTATTCAAAATAAGGTCGCTCATAATTTAATCAAACGTCAACGTGATCAGGTGTTTATGGTTGACAGGCTAACATTGGTGCTTACACTAGCCAACAAAAAAAGCACCGCTAAACTGATAAGGAAGTAGACCATGAGCCAAGCCACTGTTAGCCCTACACAAGTTAGCCGTAAACAAGTGAGCCCGAAACAAGTGAGCCGTGAGCAAGTGAGTCGCGAACAGGTGCTCGCCTTATTTAATCGCCCTCTATTTGATCTCTTATTTGAAGCTCAACAAGTGCACCGGGCGCATTTTGATGCCAACGAAGTTCAGGTCAGCACACTCTTATCCATTAAAACCGGCGCCTGCCCAGAAGACTGCAAATACTGCCCACAAAGTGCCCGCTATAACACCGGCCTCGAAGTTGAGCGGTTAATGGAAATGGAAAACGTGTTAGAACGTGCTAAAGAAGCCAAAGCCAATGGCTCCAGCCGTTTTTGCATGGGGGCTGCGTGGCGCAATCCCAAAGAGCGCGACATGCCCTACTTGGTCAAAATGGTGCAAGAGGTGAAGTCCCTCGGTCTGGAAACCTGCATGACACTGGGCATGTTGGATGACTCCCAAGCAGGCCGCTTAGCCGATGCAGGCTTGGATTATTACAACCATAACCTCGACACCAGCCCCGAATTCTACGGTGATATTATTACCACCCGCACCTATGCGGATCGCTTAGATACACTTGAAAACGTGCGTAATTCCGGCATGAAAGTCTGTTCCGGCGGCATTGTGGGCTTAGGTGAAAGTGCTGAAGACAGAGCGGGCCTGCTGCAAGCGCTGGCAAACCTGCCGCGCCAGCCCGAAAGTGTGCCCATTAATATGCTAGTAAAAGTCAAAGGCACGCCCATGGAAAACCAAGCAGATCTGGATGACTTTGATTTTATTCGCACTATCGCCGTGGCCCGCATCTTGATGCCGCAAAGCCACGTGCGTTTATCCGCCGGGCGCGAAAAGATGAACGACCAAATGCAGGCCATGTGCTTTATGGCCGGCGCTAACTCGATTTTTTACGGGTGCAAGTTGCTGACTACGCCTAATCCCGATGAAAATAGTGACATGCAGCTATTCAAGCGTTTAGGCCTGCGCCCTAGCGGCATAAGCCAAAAGCCCGATGAAATGACTGAAATTGAACTGCATGAGCAAATTGCCGCTCAAGCCGAGCCCGTGCTGTATTACGAAGCGTAAAACATAGCGGTCAGCTTGAAGCCGTTAGCCTGTCTCTTAGTCACAAGTATGTAAGACACTAAAGAGGCCGTAGGCTTACCTCCGCCAACGCGCTAACCCGTATCCCTACGACGCTCGGCAAATGCCGTCCATGGCATTTGACGGTTGGCTCCGGCAATGCCCACTGCCTCGTCCGGTGATTTGGAGCCTATTGTTGCGCGG
>JAHLFI010000078.1 GCA_018883865.1 Candidatus Oceanisphaera merdipullorum | reverse complement strand
AGTTCCAGCTCGCCCAGTCGCTCCATAAACTCTTGCTGCAGCAAGCGCTCTGGCGACACATAGACCAATTTTACTTCGCCACGACGCATGGCCGTTAAGTGATTGTGCATCACCTCACGACTAAGAGTGCTGTTGATATATACCGCCGCCACGCCATTGGCCACTAGGCTATCCACCTGATCTTTCATTAAAGAGATCAGCGGCGAGACCACAATAGTGAGGCCAGGGCGCAACAAGGCAGGAATTTGATAACAGATGGATTTACCGCCACCCGTGGGCTTGATCACCAAGGCATCGCGCCCGGCAATCACTGTATCTATGATCTCTTGCTGACCATCACGAAAGCTCTGGTAACCAAATATCTGCTGCAACACCGCCAAAGGAGTGTCGGGAATAGCAACGGAATCCGTTTGTTCAGTCAAGGGAGTCATTTCAACCTGCAGGGTAAAAGCGGACCTGCATTGTAGAACAGGGGGGCCAAACAATGAAGCTTGCAGCAAAATGGCTCAATAAAAGCCAAGCCGCTTACACCTAAGCTGGAGAAATGCCCCGCTTAATTGAGCATTTTTTGCTTATCAACAACTAGCTATGTTCATTACTGCGGGCATTTTGCAGCCACACAACTTACGTGGCCTAGTTAAGCTGCCGGTCAGCAGAGAGGAGCTTAGGCAGCACTTGTAGAAAATTTACTTTTGACAAACGTCGGGAGCAGAAATGTGTACCTTAGGTTGTATTTCTTTCATATCCACTTCGCTATCAACTTGCTCAATAACGATGGAAAGCCCAAGCCCGCATTCAGTAGCTAAGCCTACCGATACCTTACTAATGTCGTTTATTCTGATGAAGGCAATTTTATCTTCGAACTCTATGCCCACGCCCGCGGCACCCGAGGAGCTGACAAACTTGTCGTTTCCTGCGAGCGACACTGTGGCCACAGATCCGGTAGGCATTTTTATATAGAAAACTGCAGTATTGGCCTGTTCGGCACTTAAGCTAACAAAGTTAGTCGCCTCCACTTCGCTAGCCCATGCGTTCGAGAATAAAAAACTACTACACAGCACTGCTAAAAATAATTTCATCGTTTTATCACCTAGATAAAATAAACCATCGGCAAACCACAAATAAAAGTGGCACCATCATAAAAATTAAAACCCACTATTAAGCACTTAATAAATATACATATAGCGTTATGGAGCACATAGTGACAGCGTCAGATAAACCTTCAGAATTAAATTAAGGATTAATGTATTACCACCGTTTTATCCAGCAGTAAGATTAGTCTAGAAGCATCTCTAAACTCCACCGCTATTTTCTAAAAAATTAAAAAAATAAAGTAGTTACGACAAAAGTTGACAAAATACCCTCACGACATTAATTATTATAGTTTTTAATTTTAATTACATTTCGCTTAACCATATAAACGATATCTTATGCCATAAAATTGCAGGTGCGTTAACGAAAATTTCGCTACAATAGCCGACTATTTTACTGTTAAAGATAGAGTCATGGACAAAGATCAGGCGACACGCGGTGCTCTGTATGCGATCGGTGCTTATACGCTGTGGGGCATAGCACCTTTATATTTTAAGCAGCTGACCCAGATCCCCGCTTATGAGATTTTAACCCATCGCGTCATTTGGTCTTTTTTACTACTAATGCTGTTGCTCAGTGCGCTAAAGATATGGCCGAGCGTGCGCGCAGTATTACGCCAGCCGAAGAATTTGCTGTTGCTCACGCTGTCATCTGTGATTATTGGCTTAAATTGGCTGGTGTATATTTGGGCGGTGAATAGCAACCATATCTTGGATGCTAGTCTTGGCTATTACATAAATCCGCTGTTCAATATAGTGTTGGCTATGTTGTTTTTAGGGGAGCGTTTTCGACCGATCCAATGGTTTGCGGTGGCCTTGGCTACCAGCGGGGTGCTGGTGCAATTAGTAGTATTTGGTCGCTTGCCTTGGATAGCCTTAGTGCTGGCTATGACCTTTGGTCTATATGGCTTAATCCGTAAGAAAGTGCCTGTCGATCCCATTGCCGGTTTGATGCTAGAAACCCTAGTACTACTACCCTTGGCGGCCATTTATTTATTCTTTATTGCCGACACCCCCACTAGCCATCTTGGCGCTAATTCACTTAATACTAATTTGTGGTTAATTTCAGCTGGTCTTGTGACCACGGTACCCTTGTTGCTGTTTGCCGGTGCCGCAAAACGGCTCAAATTATCAACCCTGGGTTTCTTCCAATATATTGGCCCCAGCCTGATGTTTTTAGTGGCCGTATCTCTCTACGACGAACCTTTGACTACAGATAAGATTATTACCTTCGCGCTGATCTGGTGTTCCTTGATGATTTATAGCTGGGATGGCATTAAACAGCGAAAAAAACAGACAGTACGCACACCACTTTAAGCTCTTTGCGAAATAAAAAACCGAGCTTAATGCTCGGTTTTTTATTCCTGCTGATCTAGCGCAATCTTACTTTGGCCTGTGCCGATTGGCCCCTGCTGTCGATGACCGATAGTTCCACAAATCCCGGACCCAGCATCTTGACTAGCTGGTCTCGCCCGCGGGCGCTGACCACCACCGGCTTGCCATCGGCTAACCAAGTAAAGGGGCCAACGCCGCCGCGCACGCGTAATAATATGCCCTCAGCCATCAGCTCGACCTCGGCACCATCGGGCGGAAAATCCACCTTAGGAGCATCGGCGGCGGTAAAGGCCGCGTGCCGTGGCCTAAACTTGCGCAGTGGTTGTGGCAAGCTGGCATTGGCCACCATAAGCGTGCTGGGCGGCGGCAAGGGTAACGAGTCTAACTTGCGCTTCACCCGCGCGAAGGCTTGGAACAACAGAGGTGCTGCTAAGTCTGCGCCAAACACCCCTGGCACCGGCGTGCCGTCGGCTCGGCCCATCCACACGCCGATCACATGACGACCATCGAAGCCGATGGCCCAAGCATCTCTGTGACCATAGCTGGTGCCGGTCTTATAGGCCAAGCGGTTGACCGGTGCACCTATGGGTGGCGCCACGCCCGACAAAATATCACCCACTTGCCACGCCGCCACCGCTGACATGACCCGTAACCCTGGCGCATCTTTATCCACGGCTTGCTGGGTAAAATGCAAAGGTCTCGCCACGCCGCCGCGCGCTAGCGTAGCGTACAGGCCCACCATGTCTTCTAAGCTCACGCCCACGCCGCCCAGTGCCACGGCGAGGCCAGGTTTACCGCCCGGCACGCGTGCCGTTACGCCGGCGCGACGTAATCCTGCCATTAACTTGGCCGGCCCCAAGGCATCTGTAAGTGCCACCACTGGCAGATTGAGCGACAGCTGCAGCGCATCACGAATACGCACTTCGCCACGAAAGATTTTATCGAAGTTTTGTGGGGCATAACCCCCAAAGTCCATGGCTCTGTCTTCGATTAAGGTTTCGGGGTGGGCCAAGCCTTCATCAAACGCCAAGCCATAAACTAAGGGCTTTAAGGTAGAGCCTGGGCTGCGCACGGCGCGAGTCATATCGACAAAGCCTAAGCGGGCATCGGCCCGATACGCCGCCGAGCCGACCGAGGCCAACACTGCACCGCTTTTATGCTCAGCCACCACTATTGCCACCTGCAGCCGGTCGCCATGGGCGGCCACCGCTTGGGTGGCTAATTCTTGGAGGCGAACTTGTAAGGCAGCATCTAGCGTGGTGTGGTGCCGTTGCATGCTAGGGGCCGCCGCCACTATGCGGTCGGCTAGGTGCGGGGCCAGTGCAGGAAACGCGTGGCGGCGGGCAGGAATAGCCTCGCCGCTGGCCGCGTGCGCTTGCTCGGCCTGAATCACCCTCACCATGACCGCCTGCGCCAGCACTTTTTCTCGAGCAAGCGCGGCCGCTTTGGCAAATCTGTCTGGCCGACGGCCTTCTGGCGATTGGGGCAAAGCGACCAAGAGTGCGGCTTGGGCTGTGGTTAAGCGCTGCGGCTCCTTGCCAAAATACGCCAAAGACGCGGCGCGCACACCTTCAAGGTTGCCGCCATAGGGCGCCACCTGATAATACAGCTGTAAAATCTGCGCCTTAGTTAAGCGGCGCTCCAGCGCCAGTGCCACCCGAGCTTGGCGCAGCTTGCCCTTGAGTTGGCCGGTGCCGCTGTCTTCTAATAAGCGCGCCACTTGCATGGTCAAAGTGGAGCCGCCCGACACCAAGCGCCGCTGGCGTGCCGCTTGCACGAGTGCCCGCAGTATGGCGGTCAGATCAACGCCGCCATGACTGTAAAATCGCTTATCTTCATAGGCGATCAGCATGGTGGTGAAGTCAGGGTCTACGGCATCAGGCGATACTGCCATGCGCCAGCGACCATCGGCCACCGTATAAGCACGCAGCAAGCGGCCATCTCGGGCCAATACTTCAACCGAGGTTGCCACGCTTAAGTTGGGCAACTCAGTGGCTGCTACCCAAGCAGCAAATGCCTCGACGGCAAACCAGAGCACCAGCACCAAGGTCAGCGGGGAAGCTAAAGCCGATAATCGCCAAACCCGTATCATCACTCGGCTATGGTCACGCGGCCAGCGGCCGTTTGCGCGCGATAATTGGGTCGATACATGTCTTCAACTGACGCCGCGGGATGATGGAAGCTACCCGGTGACACGGCGCGCACCACATAGGCTAGGCGCAGTGTCTTGTTGCCAGACCAATCCACTTGGGCAATAAAGCGGTCTTGGCGGAATTCGGTATGCTCGGTATCTTCTTGCACGTCCAGCCAATTCAGCCCGCCTGCTTCGCCACCGCGTAGCTCTCCACTGCGCAACAAGTTAGGGTTATCAATCTCAAATCCGGCAGGCAGTGGGTCCGCCATGATTAAGCGCGATTCTGCCTTACCAAAGGGTTCAATTTCCAAGATAACGACCATGCGATCGCCGGCTTTCACGCCGCCATCTAAGTTAATCGGCTCACCCGTCATGGTGAAGTATTGTCGGTTAATTGCATAACCATTGCCTGTGGCGGGTCCCGGTACTTTAGGCACCCCATACGTGGTGAGCGTGAGTGTGCTTGGGCGTGTCGAGCCATTGCTGACCGTTAGCGCCTTGCTCTCTTCGGACAAGTCTGCGCCTGCTTTTAACACGCGCACCAAAGGCCCGTCGACTGGGCTGCCGTTTAAGGTAACACCGTCGCTGCCCAGTTGCCCAATTAAGGCGTGAGCGGCCAGCAAGGTCCAGCTGGCCTCTTGGGTCGATAAGGTATTGCCATTGGCAAGCAAGGCGAGCGCCAGCGCTTCGGTATCCAGCGCATTTGATTTCGCTTCTGCCGCCAAGGCCAAGACGCCGGCCACATCGCGGCGACGACTGCCGTAATCGGTGCGATAAGTCTGTCCCTCACCCAGTGACTGATACCCCTTAATTCGCTTACCTGCCTTAGTAAACATGGCATCGGCGCGTTTTTGATCGCCATAGCTCGCCAACGCCGCTCCCAATTGCGCCTGTGCCATAGGCGTGGCAAAGGCATCGCCTTTCACATCGGCGTAGTAGCGCAAGTCGCCTATGGTGGCCGCGCCTTCACGGGCTAGCACCATAAGCGCATAGGCCAGCGCCTCGCCGCCGTTGTCAAAATCGGCGGTGTAGTTGACGCGATTGCGTAAATTATCGAGCGCCGAGCGAAACGCCAGATCCGGCACCTCGTGGCCTTGCGCCTTGGCACGACTCAAGAAGTCGGTCACATAAGCATCCAACCAAAAATCACCTGAGCTAGGTCCCCACAAGCCAAAACCGCCTTCTGCGCTTTGATTGGTCAGCACTTCACTCACGCCACCCTTAATACGCTGCGCGAGATTATCCGCGCCCTTCAGCTGCATGGTCTTGGCCACGTCATCGAAGTACAACAAGGGCAGCGTTTGCGACGTCACTTGCTCGGTGCAACCGTAAGGATAACGATCCAGTGCCGCCAGCAAGCCGGGCACATCTAGGCGCGCTATGGGTCCGACCGCCAGCGTGGCCAAGCCAGAGCCAACGATAAAGTCGCTAAAGGCCGACTGATCCAGCGTGAAACTATCGCCTGCGGCCAGCTCTAACCGTTGGGTGCGCGCCACTTCTGGGTCACCACTTTGCACCGGTATCAGCAGCTGTTTGGTTAACGACTTGCCGTCGGGCGTGGTTAAGTTAACCGTCACGCTTTGTAACCCTTCGGCCGTGGCCGTAATGGGCACGGAAAATTTAGCTTTACCGCCTTTGGCCAACTCAAAGCTCGAAGGCACTTCGCCTAAGGTCAAGCCAATGGCCGCCCCTGCTGTCGAGCCTTTGGTCGAGACGCTTAACCCCATTTTGCCTGCAGGGCCAGTAGCATGGATCACTTCCAGCAGCATGCGACTTTCATCCCCTGGCGCCATAAAGCGCGGCACGGAAGCGGTAACCACGACCGGATCACGCACCAGCACCTCGGCGTTGGCTTGACCGACACCGGTTTTCGACCACACCACCGCCATTATCTTAACCGTGCCGTTAAAAGACGGCAGTTCGAAGCTAGTACGGGCGTAACCGTCCTTATCAACCGTCACTGGGCCGGTAAAGTAGGCCACTAATTCTTCGGTCGGCGGTGGGGTTTGCATGCGGGCTTGGCCCGCCGCATCGCCGCCGGAGCGCACAGTGCCGACCGCGCCACTTAGTCCATCGATTAAACGCCCATATAGGTCACGCATCCCCACCCCTAACTTGCGCTGGCCAAAGTAATGACCTTTGGGATCGGGAGATGTAAAGGCGGTGAGGTTTAAAATGCCGACATCCACGGCGGCAATAGTGACGTATGCGGTTTCACCACGAGCGACGCCTTCGACCTTAATTGCCACGTCCATAGGCCCACGAGGCGCCACTTCGGCCGCCACGTCTACGGTAGCCGTCAGCGCCTTGTTACCCGGTGCCACGCCGGCATGAGCCAAGCCTAAGGCGCGGGCCGGATTGCGCCCAGCCGCCACATCCATGGGCCTGAGCACAGTCGCCGACACATAAACGCCCGTGCCCCATTCGTCGGTCACATCCAGTTTGATGGTGTTTTCGCCAGCCTTGACGTCCACCACTTTCATGGCGACTAAGCGGTTGGATAATACATAAACCAGCGCCTTACCCGCGGCTCTGGGCACCAGTCGTAACTGCGCCACCTCGCCGGGTTTATAGGCAGATTTATCCAAGGATAACTCCAGCGTATCCGGGGTTGAGGTAACGTCTGCCGGTGCATACCAGCCCGCATAAAAACGACTGGAGGTAGCTGCATCGCCCCCGTCCGCTTGGCGCACTACCAGCTCGTATTCACCCCAACTAACGGCGGCGGCTATCTCAACCGCGTCTTTTAGGTCGGCACGTCCGCTGCTAATTTGCTCACGGCTGCTCACCGGCTCCCAACGCCAGTTACCGTCTTCCTGATACCACTGATAGTGGGTATTAATGCGTGATAATTCCCAGATGACCGCCATGGGGGTAACTGACATAGCCGTGGCCGTTTCATCAGGCCCGACGGCCAGCAGTGAGAAGCGCGCATCAGTGCCTTCTTTTACCACCCCATCGAATAAGGGTTTCACACCTATTATGGCCGCACTGGGTTGCACTGCGCGCGTCAGGTGGCGCTCCACCGGTCGACCTGAGCCTTCAGCTACGCGCGCCACTACCGTCATTTCTAATGGCCGCAAGGGATCGGCCACATCGGGCAGGGTTAAGTTTATCTCGGCACGCCCTTTGGCATCGGTACGCGTGCCGCTAAAGCTTTCCATCTGGGTTTGGAACGGCTCATCCACCAAGCCAAACTGATAGCCGGGGTACGCCTTCAGCCCTTGGCTAGCACGCAAGGTAACGGATCCTTCCACACTCAAATCTGCACCTAGGGCACCAAACAAATATTTGGCATCCAACGTCAGCGTAGGCCTATCGCCTAGGCGCACTGCGGTCGTTGGCAGACTGAGGGTAAAATCGATGCGCTCCGGTAAAAAGTCTTCCACTAAAAAGGTTTGCGTGGCTAATGCAGGTGCATCCAGATCCGCCTTTATCTCTAGTCGCCACACGCCGCGCGGGGCACTACCGGCCACGGGTAAGGCAAATACATGGCCGCCACTGCCGGCATCGTCTGCTACCACGCGGGAATATTCCACGCCGTCTGGGCGCTTAACAATGGCAGTCAGCGGCAAGCTATCAATCGCCTTGGCATTGGCGTCTCGGCTGAGTGCCGTGGCATAAACCGTTTCACCGGCACGATAGGCGCCACGATCCGTGGTTAAAAACACATCAATCGGCGGCGCAGGCTCACGCCCTTCGACACCCCGATCCGACAGGTCAAATTCGGGATCTGTGAGCGACAAGAAGGCCATGTCCGCTTCGCCTTCTTTAGCTGCTCCCTCTTTAGCAACCACCATGGCTGGCGCCAGCGCACCCACGCCACGGGTCAGTGCCGCAGGAAAACTGGCATAACCTTGGCTGTCTGTGGTGGCCGTGCCTAACACCTCATTACTACGGCTCAGCAGCTCGACCGCCACCTTAGACTTGGCCTTGGCCGTGCCCAAGCTGCGTACGACTACATGCAAACCATCGGTGCCGCTTAAGGTACTGATACCCAGATCCGAAACCACAAACCACTGCCATGCGGGAGGCACGTCATAGCTTTCTTTGCCGGGTATGCTGGCGCGTAATACAAAAATACCCGCGCCTTGGCCCGCCAAGGCATCCGCCATCGGCAAGCGCGTGGTCATATCGCGGTTCACCTCCATGGCAAGATCGGCATGGCCTTGCCAAATTTCGGCGCCCACTTGGCTAGAAAAATCCTCTTCACGCCAATAAGACATGGGCTCGCCAAAATATTCGCTTTGTATGGCACGCAAGATATTGCGATCCGTGACTTTAAATAGCGTGAGTTCGGCCTTGGCCGTGTTCACCGCCTCAATGGGCAGCGCGGCATCTTTACCCACTTTGGGCAACACATAGGCGCGACCTGAAAAACGCAAAGTGGGGCTGCGATCGCGCACATAGGCGTTAATGGTCACCGGCTTAGTGGTAGTTTGGCCATCGGCGGCCGGAATGCCGGCTCTAAAAGTCAGCTTATAACGGGCGCCGTGGCTTACGCCTTCTACGCACAGCATTTGCGCGCCTACTTTTTCCACCGTTAGGCCCTTCGCATCCCGCTGTACAAACTTATCGAATGCTACGTCTGTCTTGGCTAAGTCATCAGAAAACTGCGCACAAATACGCGGCTGTGCGCTGTCGGATTGCACGTCGTGCTCTGTCACTCTAAAACCATATTTGCCAATGGCTTCATCTAGGGCGCTTTGGGTACTGGTGCGCTTTTCTATTTGCTGGGCAAGACGCAGTGCCGGTACCATTTCTAGGCCCCGATCGCTGTCTTCTAAAATGTCCGCCAGTTGCACTAACAGGCGATGGCGTAAATCTGGGGTATCGGCACGTAAATAGCCATTAATGGTGGCCAGCAGCGCACGCTGCTGCAATTCACTTTTTTTGCTGTCATCCCGCGCCGCCGCCCGCCGTAATAATCGACCATATTCCGCCCAATCTGAGGGCGCATCTGTCATATTTAAGGCGACACCTAGCCGTTCACTGGCCCGCAGCATATTGCCGCTGGCTTCTTCCTTCTCGGCCAGCACTGCATAGTCGGCAGCCGAGCCTTCGCGAGCAGGGTGGCGCACGGCAAGGCCGATAGCCGATTCATAAGCCTGAGCAAGATCAGTGCCGCGCAAGAAGCTCAACTCGCTGGCTCGAGTTTGCGCCACGGCGGTCGCACCGGGCGCGGATTTTAGTAGATAAGCGGAGAGTGCATCGGCATAGGGTTGCGTTTCACTAAACTCGGCCTTTAAAAAACAGGAGCCGTTACGCTTATTAAAGGTAATGGCGGCGCAGGCCGTGTTGCTGATGCAGGCTTTTTGGCAGGCAGCTAAAGTGGTATCAAACTGCGAGCTAATATCGCCACCAGGCAAGTCTACATCTTCAACCATCACGAAGCGTTGAGAGGGCACTAACTCTGCCGCACCACTGATACCAGGCCAAGTGAAGCCCAGCACGGCGAGTAAAAGCGCACCCATTTTTATTCCGCGTCCATACGACATTTCCACACTCCATCGACTGTGTCTTACACTAAACGCAGCCGTAAAGACGAGGCTGTGTGATAAAAAGTAAACTTTTTCTAATCCTGCCACGCAGATTGATTTAAAGCTAAACATTCAATTAATGACGGCAGTGTGCTGCAAGCGCTAAATATGAATTTATCGACTGCTCCTTATTTAGACTTCAGCAGTTAATCACTGTTATTTAACTCGGGTGAAGATGCCAAGCGCCGAGCCTTGTTTTAAAAACAAGGTTTCTTTATCAATAATTTTTAAATTCATCTCTTTATCGGCAACCTTGAGCACTAGGAGCTTTTCATCGCCTACCTCTTGCACCGACATCTGATCGAGCGGTTGCTTATCGTCGCCAAAGGCAATGTAATTGGGACCTAAGGTAAACAAAATCTCCTTATCTTGAACGCCCGTATTTTTAAAGTCCGTTCCCTTAAAACCAGAACCCAACTCTGCTCGCGTCTGCCCAGTATCCTGCTTAAGCTCGAATTTATATTGACCTTGCAGGTCAGCCACGCTGATACCTTTGCCACTATCACCTTGGCTACAGGCGATTAACCACAAGCAAGTTAGCGCCACCCACACAATGTTAAGAATTTTCATTGGCCTTATCTCCATTACGAGCAGTGTTTATATTCTAAATAAAATCTTAGCCGATAGCCGTGAGCGTCGAGTACCAACCTTGGCCAATAAAAAAGCACCGAGCTTAATGCTTGGTGCTTTTTTATCTGGCAGCTTAAAGATGGCGGTTTAGAACTGAGTGTTACAGCGCCTCTAGCCGCGCATACGCAGTCACCAGCCATTTACTGCCGTTATCTTCAAAGTTCACTTGTACGCGGCTGTGATCGCCGGCACCCTCGTAGTTTAACACCACACCTTCGCCAAATTTCGGATGCAGCACCCGCTGACCTAAACGAAAACCAGTTTCATTAAAGGTTTCTTGCACACGGTCTTGGCTAAAACGGCCATTGGGCATGGCACGGCTCACCGAGGCTTTGAGGCGCACTTCCTCTAAGCAATCATTCGGCAGCTCTTTTATAAAGCGACTAGGGCGATGAAACATTTCTTTACCATAGACGCGGCGCGTTTCTGCGTGGCTAATAAATAATTTGCTCATGGCGCGGGTCATGCCCACATACGCCAAGCGGCGTTCTTCTTCTAGGCGCTGGCTGTCTTCTGCGGACTGCTGACTGGGGAACATGCCCTCTTCTACGCCCACCATAAACACCAGCGGGAATTCCAAGCCTTTGGCCGAGTGCAGCGTCATTAATTGCACCGCATCGTCAAACTGATCGGCTTGGCCCTCGCCCGCTTCTAATGCCGCATGAGATAAAAACGCCGATAACAAAGACATATCATCGTCTTCCGAGGGCGTAAATTGACGAGTAGCACTCACCAGCTCTTCTAAGTTTTCCACCCGCGCTTGAGCTTTTTCGCCACGCTCCGCCTGATACATGGCCTTTAGGCCCGACAGCTCGATCACGCGGTCGGTTTGCACGTGTAATGGCAGCTCGCGGGTCTCGTCTTCCAATTGATTGATTAAAGCCAAGAAGCGACTCACCGCAGAAGCTGCGCGACCACTCAACACCTTTTCTTCAACCAAGGCCCAAGCGGCCTGCCACATAGTGAGTTGGCGATCGCGCGCGGCTTCTCGTACCAGCCCAAGGGTGCGCTCACCAATACCACGGGTGGGCGTATTGACGATACGCTCAAAAGCCGCTTCATCGCCGCGATTATTCATTAGCCGCAAATAACTGAGCGCGTCTTTAATTTCTTGGCGCTCGAAGAAGCGTAAGCCACCGTAAATGCGATAAGGCAAACGCGCCTGAATAAGCGCCTCTTCTAATACCCGAGACTGAGCATTATTACGATATAAAATCGCCACTTCGCTCAGCACATTATCTTGTTGCTGCCATTGCTGGATTTGCCCCACCGCAAAGCGCGCTTCGTCCATCTCGTTATAAGCGCCGTAGATAGACACCTTTTCGCCCGCTTCGCCTTCGGTCCACAGCTCTTTGCCCATGCGCTCGGTATTATTGGCAATCAGTGTATTGGCGGCCTTGAGAATAGTGGCGGTGGAGCGGTAGTTTTGCTCGAGGCGAATGGTGGCCGAGCCCGGAAAGTCGCGCAAGAAACGAGCGATATTTTCCACCCGAGCGCCGCGCCAGCCATAAATAGACTGGTCGTCATCGCCCACTATCATCACCCGCGCCTGAGTGCCGGCCAGCATCTGCAGCCAAGCATATTGAATGCTGTTGGTGTCTTGAAACTCATCCACCAAAATATGGCGGAATCTGTCTTGATAATGGGCCAGAATATGCGGCTTATAGAGCCAAAGTTCGTGAGCACGCAGCAGTAATTCGGCAAAATCCACCAAACCGGCACGGTCACAGGTATCTTGATAAACCTGATAAATCCGCTGATAAGTCTGCTGCACAGGATCGTGCAAGATTTGAATGTCTTTGGCCCTTAAGCCCTCGTCTTTGCGGGCATTAATAAAGCCCGCTACTTGCCGCGGCGCCCACTGTTTTTCATCCAGATTCATGCCTTTCAGAATGCGGCGCAGCAGGCGCAGTTGATCGTCTGAGTCCAGGATTTGAAAATCTTGGGGCAAATTGGCATCCAGATGATGGGCGCGCAGTAAACGATGGGCTAGGCCGTGAAAGGTGCCCAACCAAAGGCCAGACAGTCGACCACCCAGCAGTTGCTCAACCCGACCGCGCATCTCGGCGGAGGCTTTATTGGTAAAGGTCACCGCTAAAATTGCCGAGGCAGGCACGTTTTCTACCTGCATCAGCCACGCAATGCGATGCACCAGCACCCGAGTCTTGCCACTGCCGGCACCGGCCAGCACTAGCATGTTCTGGGCGGGGGCGGCCACCGCCTCCCTTTGCTCGTCGTTCATGCCGTCAAGCAGTCTGGATACATCCATTACAACTCCTGAGTTTATTTACAGTAGGCGGGGATTATAACAGCTCCAGCATTTGCTCCAACCGTTCCAGCTCAACATGAGGTAAACACTGTAAATCGTTGGCAGAGCGCCCTTGGTCATTTAGCCAAATAGTTTGGCAGCCCGCGTGCACGGCACCTAAGACGTCAGTATTAATATGATCGCCAATGTGCAGAATTTCTGAGACTTGCACGCCGGTTTGTGCGGCGAGCAGATTAAACATGTCGGCAGCCGGCTTCATGCGACCATCGATGCCGGCGCGTAATACCGTCTTAAAGTAAGGCGCCAAGGCGGTGTTCTCTATTGGCAAGTTGCCATTGGTGATCACCGCTAATTGATAGCGCTGGCCGAGCTCGGTGAGCACTTGATGACTGATTGCAGGCACTTCAATTTTGCCGCGCTCGGTTAAGAAGCCCTGATAGAACTCTGCAGCCATGGTGGCGGCCGCCGCCTGATCCACGCCTTGTTGGCGTAGGCCTTGGGTTAATACCCGCAGTCGCAGTGCGCTCACATCGTGGCTCAGCTCTGGCTCCGCCGCTAATATTTGGCGCTTAATCTCGGCCAAATTATTGGCATCCAATAAGGTGGACTCAGGCCGATGATTTTTTAGCGCCTGTAATAACCAAGCCTCCGCCGCCGTTATCACAGGCACGTTGTCATATAAGGTGTCGTCTAAGTCGAAGCTGATCACCTTGACCGGCATCAGTCGTTTATAAAAGCGCATAGGGGTTTCCTTTAAATATGTCCATCAAACCGATTACATAACGGCTCTACTTTGTTTAGCCATCAAAAATCAGATAAAGGGTCTACTCCTCCGACACGCTTCAAGTACTTCCCTGTAACGCTCAAACACATAACGTCCCTGTTATCTGATGGTCGGGGGAGCAGCTCCCTTCATCCCTTCTATGCCACTGAGTATCTCGATAACGCAATCTGCAGACGGCTAAGCCTTAAGAGGCAGTAGGAATTGTCGTAGCCTACCGTCAAATATCAGGGACGACATTTGACGAGCGTCACATGGATGTGGGTTAGCGTGTTGGCGGAGGCAATCTTGCTGCCTCCTTGACAATAATTACCAGCTCACGCTGGTATTACTCATTTTTATCGCGCTTAGCCCTAGGGTGGGCGTTGTCGTAGGCTTTGGCTAAATGTTGAAAATCCAGATGGGTATAGATCTGGGTGGTGGCAAGATCCGCGTGGCCGAGAAGCTCTTGTACCGCACGCAAGTCACCGCTGGACTCCAACATATGGGTGGCGAATGAATGACGTAATTTGTGCGGGTGAATATGACTGGATAATGACTGCTTAGCGCCCCACTCGGCCATGCGCAGCTGCACGCTGCGATGGCTGATGCGCCGCTGGCGCTGGCTAACAAACAAGGCAAACTGTTCGCCGCCGGCCAGCATATCGCGCACCTTTAGCCATTTTTCTAGCCATTCCAGCGCCATACGGCCCACAGGTAGAATTCGCTCTTTATTGCCTTTACCAATAACGCGTACTTGGCGCTCATCAAACTGAATATCGCCCAGATTTAAATCGACTAATTCCGCCAAGCGCAGGCCTGAAGAATACATCAACTCCATGATGGCACGATCGCGAATCGCCAGTGGGTCTGACTCATCGATATCCATTAATTGGTGCAGCTCATCCACGTCGAGGTTTTTCGGTAACGGTCGGCCTTGTTTGGGCGCACTCACGCCGCGCGCCGGATTAGCCTGCAGCCGGCCTTGGATGATTAGCCAGTCACAAAAACTACGCAGCGCACTTAATTTGGTGGCGATGGAGCGCGGCGATAACCCGCCTTTGTGCATGCGCGTGGCGATGCCGCGCACATGATTAATGGTGAGCTCAGACCAAGAAGGCAAAGACAGTTCGCTTAACTGCTCTGCCATGGCCTTGAGATTGCGGCCGTAATGGGTGCGAGTATTCACGCTTAACTGTCGCTCAACGCGCAAATATTCGAGAAAATCCTCGATAGCCACCGTTAGCGCCATCGACCCGCGGTCAGTATTATCTTGAGCTTCAGCGGCCGTCATAAGCGTCAAACTCGGCAGCGACTAGCCTTGGTAAGACACGCGCCACCACATCGGCTAATTGACTGATCAAAAAGGTATCCATATCTGAGCCATAGTGGCCCGCATCTGTACTGCCAAAAGCCAATAAGCCTAGCTCCCCCTTAGCGCCCAAGCGGATTAAGGCACAAGAGTTCACCAATGAGTCTTGAAATAAACGTAATTTTTCTTCTTTACCCAGTCGGCCAAGGTATTCACTTTGGCTGGCCATGCGCTCGCGATACAAGCGTTCCAGCTGCTCGCTAGCCGGGCTGGCCGCTGCAGGAAAAGTACGGGCATCCACAATCAAGCGCAACGCAGGAATACGTAATTGTTCTTGCAAGCAGCGGCGCAGGCACAGCTCAAGTTCAGTCACCGTCAGGCATTCGAATACTTGGGGCATGAGATCCATGTACACCCGAAAAATACGCTCATTTTCACCAGCCACCGTCAACAGCCCGGTAATGTCATCTTCGAGCTCATAGATACGTAATTTTTGCTGCTCAAGCTTGGCTTCCACGAAAGACACACTGCCGCGCTCTTGATGAGGCACTCGCAGTTGCGCCAACAAGCCGCGTTGACGAGCAAAAAAGTCGGGCTCGGCTTGAAGGTAATCGACAATATGCGCATCGCTCAAGCCGAATTCAGTTGCTAGCTCAAGCTCAACCGCTAACAAGGGTTCAGCCGCTAATAAAGGATCGGCTAAGGTAGCGCCGACTTGCTTGCTCATAAATTAGTTTGTCCATCAAACACATGCTCAGCCGAGCCTGTCATATACACAGGCTTGCCTGGGCCTTGCCAAGCTATGGTCAGGCTGCCGTGGGTAAAGTGCACTTGCACCCGATCGCTAAGCTTGCCCCAATACATGCCCATTACGGCGGCGGCACAGGCATTGCTGCCACTGGCTAACACCTTGCCGGCATTCGCACTGTAGCTAAGCAGCTTAATTTCTCGGCCATTCACCACTTGCATAAAACCCACGGTCGCCCGCTCCGGAAAACGTTCATGGCTTGCCAATTCAGGGCCCAAGGCTTTCACTAAGTCGGAGCTAATGTCGTCCACTTCGATGATGCAGTGCGGGCTGCCCACAGACACCACTCCGCAAAGCACAGTTTGTAAGCTCGAGGGCACCAAATAGGTTTTTTCGGCCTTTTGAGCCTTAAAGGGGATCTTGGCGGGGTCAAATTCTGGGATACCCATGTTGACCGTCACCTGATTATCTTTTTCTAAGGTCAGCGTCACATGGCCGTTTTGAGTGCTGACGCTAATGCGGTCTTTATAGGTTAAGCCTTTGAGACGCACGAAACGGGCTAGGCAACGAGCGCCATTACCACACTGCTGCACTTCGCTGCCATCGGCATTAAAAATACGATAATGAAAGTCTAGATCCGGATCGTAGGGCGGCTCAACCAGCAGCAGCTGATCGAACCCCACACCAAAATGACGATCGGCTAATTGCCGAATCACCTCGGGATTAAAAAATACCTTCTGCGTGATGCCATCGACCACCATAAAGTCGTTGCCGAGGGCCTGCATTTTGGAAAAGTGGATCACAAATTCCCCTTAAGCCTCGGGCAACAGGTGCTCACCTAGCCACAAGTCGGTGAGTTGTTCACGCTCACGCACCACAGTGGCAGTATCGCCATCAACCATAATCTCAGCGCCTCTTGGGCGACTATTGTAATTAGACGCCATCACGAAGCCATAAGCACCGGCCGAGCGCACCGCCAGTAAGTCGCCTTCGGTGATGGAAAGTTCACGGTCTTTACCAATAAAGTCACCGGTCTCGCAAATCGGGCCCACTATGTCGTAGATGGCGGATTCACGTACTAGGGTTTTATCCAACGGAATAATCGCCTGCCAAGCGCTGTATAAGGCCGGGCGAATCAGGTCGTTCATGGCAGCATCGACGATGGCGAAGCTTTTCGCTTCTCCGGGTTTTAAGTGCTCAACGCGAGTCAGTAATACACCGGCGTTAGCGGCGATGGCGCGGCCGGGTTCAAACAAGAGCGTTAACTGGCGACCTTGCAGTTTGGTCTTAATTTGCTGCACGTAGTCTTTTGGCTCGGGCGGCGTTTCATTGTCGTAACGCACACCCAAACCGCCGCCCACATCCAAGTGCTTGATGTGAATACCATCTGCAGCCAGCGCGTCTATCAGCACCAATAACTTATCAACCGCCTCTAAAAATGGCGCAACTTCGGTCAATTGGGAGCCAATGTGGCAATCTAAACCGTGAATGGCCAGATTTTTCATTTCCGCCGCTTGACGATAGATGTCTTGCGCCTGTTCGATGGGAATACCGAATTTATTTTCTTTGAGGCCAGTCGAGATATAAGGATGAGTACCGGCGTCTATGTCTGGATTTACGCGAATCGAAATCGGTGCCACACGGCCCATACGGCCGGCAACCTCGTTGATACGGCCTAATTCGGCGATAGATTCCACGTTAAAGCAGAAGATGTTTTGCTCGAGCGCAAACTCGATTTCATCGACGCGCTTACCCACACCAGAAAAGACGACTTTGGAAGCGTCGCCTCCCGCGGCCAGCACGCGACACAGTTCGCCTTTAGAGACGATGTCAAAGCCTGAGCCTAAACGGGCCAGCACATTGAGTACCGCTAGGTTGGAGTTGGCTTTTACCGCGTAGCAAATCAGGTGCGGAAAGTCACCGGCGGCTTGGTCGAAGGCATGCCAATGGCGCTCCAGCGTGGCGCGAGAGTAAACATATAACGGAGTGCCATATTGCTCGGCTAACGCGCTTAAATCGCAGGCTTCACCGTAAAGACGGCCATCAGTTTGATAATTAAAATAATCCAAGGTGTATTCCTTTACGACTGCTCAAGGTGAGAGGGTTGCTGTTCAGTTTCAGGCAAAGTTAGCGGCCCTTTCAGACCACATGCCGACAAACTTAGGCATAATGCTATCAATGTGGTTAACTTGAATATCTTCATAGGATGACTGTGCTTATGGTTACAGACTCTTATAATCTCATTCATATCCTCAAAAGCAATAGGAAGCAGATCATGAAAGACAGTGAGTTTCATGCCTTGGCTGACGCCATCTACCAACACATTGAAACCAGTATTGATAACAGTGGTGTCGATATTGACTGCGAAACCATAGGCGGCGTGATGACGCTGACCTTTGAAAACAATATTAAATTTGTGATTAATCGCCAAGAGCCGCTGCATCAAATTTGGCTAGCGACGCGCGAAAATGGCCATCATTTTGCGCTAAAAGACGATAAATGGATCGATAATCGTCAAGGTCACGAGCTACTAAGCTGGCTGAGTTTACAAGCTAAGCATCAAGGTAAAACTGAACTGGCGCTGTAAATTTATAGACTAAAGATGTATTTGCCACGGAAGAACACAGAACGCACGGAAAAATAGAGAGAACAGCGAACAGAGCTAAATTATTAGGGATAAAATCTTACCCCGCAAAATTCTATCACTGGTCGTTTTTAAGCTCTTCCATGCGTTCCTGTACACCTTGGTGCTCAGGCTGCTTTTCTTTAACTTACGGCTTAAAGCTTATCGCTCCCCGAAGGGGTTGGGCATCGTCTCGGCCCTCTTTTATCGTCTTATAGGGCAGCACTTTCTGCCGCCCTTGCTGCTCAACAATTTCGTAATACTGGGGCAGATTAAAATGTGCAAAGCGACTTTGACCCGCAACTTGCTGGTTAGCAGCGTAAAAGCGGTTAATGCTTTGTACTAGCTCATCTTTACTGCCCGCCACCTGCCGATATACCTCGACTCGATTCGCCTCATCCAGAATATAGAGATTGTAGTCGTCACCGCTGTCTTCGAAGAAAAACTGCATCAAGCCTTCACTGGCATACACGTCGACGATTTCTGGCACCGGCTTGCCTTGCTGTGGGTCAAGCTGCACTGTGTCTGCGCTTTCGGCTGGGCGGTCGGATAAAGACGTAAACTCAGGTATTTCTTGTTTTTGCACACTCACGCCGCGGCGTTCAAAGAAAATATCGTGATCGCTGCGACCCAAGCGTAGCGTTTTTACTGTGCTCTCTTGCTCTCGCGACAGTCTTAAGCCGATGCATTCTTTCATTAATAGCTCAAATCGGGTGCGAATCAGGATACGAAAGTTCTGACTGTAGCAAAACACTCGCACACTTTCTGGCGGCGTAGCGCCTTGGTGCATCTTGCCCAAGATAGCCGTTAAGGCATCTAATACCGCGCCCTCACCACTAAAGTTTAAGGAGCGAATCTCATCCCAAGAGTTGCGATACAAGATATCAATGGAGCCGATCAGGTTTTCTCTTTGCTGGCCGAAACTAAAAGGATCGCTGGTTTTAGTGGTAAATTTAATGGCACGACTGCGCCACTGGGCAGTGGGATCCGATTCTAGATTTAGAAAAATGCCTAGCTCGCGTACTTCACAAGGACGGCTTAGCGCCAAATTGCTGGGTGCGGGGGCGCGCACCGGGAAGAAGTCTGCCAGATCGCGGCTAAATTCCCGTAAGTGCGCTAAATTCACGTCTGTATCTTGATTAAACAGCGCCAGCTCGGTGTCGCTATTCAAGAGGCCATTAAAATGCGCCCAGGCCACCAACTTGCTGGCATAACGACTGTGTTCGAGAGGCTGGTGACCAATCAACTCGGTGGCGGTTAACCCTTGTTTATACAGATACCAGCCCGCCTCGTGCAGACGGCCTGTGGGCACTTGCACCAAACTGATATTTGGCTCAGATAAGTCCGGCGCTATGCCCAAGTTGAGCAGCTGCACCTTGCCCGGTAAATTTTCGAAGGCGGCGTATAACTTGCGCGATAAGATACCGATATCTTCGGGATTAATGGATTCACTGATGCGATTACGTTGGGCAAATTGGATTAAATTACGGTAGCTGAGCATCAGGGCTTCGAGCAGCTCTTTATAAGCCATTCGCACCTGCTCCACCTTCCAGTGGTCACGGTTATTGAGCAAGGTGACCTTATCTGCCGGCCACTCCCATGCCGAAATTAAGCTCTCAATTTGTTGACGTCGTTTGGCGTAGCGATCCTGACTTAAATCTATGCCTTGAGACACTTTCAAATAGAAACAGCGGCGCACCAAATCTAGGCGTTTTTCATCATTAATCGACTTTAGATAGCCGGTCACCTTTTCCAGCATCAACAAATAGTGATCTTGGCGCTCATCCAGCCGGTCTGTTTCTTGTAAGTGCGCCTTTAGATCCCGGCACAACAGCTGAGTATCCGGATATTCGTGGGAGTAAGCTTCCATGAGGATGGTTTTCAACACCGCCTTATAAGGCGAGTCAATACTCTTGTAGAGCTGCCACAGCGCAGAGCCAAAATATTCTTCCGCCGGAATGCGGGCAAAGCCGCCCAAATCCAGCCATTGATCATGATTGAGGGTGCCGTTAGCAAATTGCTCCGCCACAAAGCTGTCGTAACGTGGGCCTAGGCCCCCGGGTGCAAACATCCACACCAGGCACTTACCGGCTATCACTAAGTGGCTACGATAGAATTCATCCAACAGTAACAAGTGCTGGGCGCTGCCACAGCTTTCGCCTTGCACCGACTGCTGATTGTCGGTGCGAAACTTGTTATCTGGGATAAGAAACAGATTCAGCTCAACTTTACGTTGCGCGGCCCATTGGGAGATAAGCAGGCATTTTTGCTGCAGCCAAGCTACTCGCTCGGGAGCTAGGGTATGAGAATAGCAAACCCAGACATCGAGATCTGAGTCCAGACTTTGGCCGATAGAAGAAGTACTGCCCATGCAATACAGACCAAAAATTTCGTTTTGCCCAGATTCTAAGCCTTGGTGGCCGTTAGCCGCTTGGCATAAGTCGTCAATAAACTCTTGTTGGCGCTCGTTCGGGAGAAATTGGCACACACCCGCAGGCACATCACCCGGTACGAAACCGGGCAACAGGGGGTGATGGTAATGCAGCAACACCGGCAGTAGTTGAAAGACCTGCTGCCCGTAACGGCTCATGACCTCGAGGGCATGGGCTTGTTTTTGCGCATTAAACTGCTCACATCGCGCTAAATGCTGATGGATATTAGTGTGCAAAGTTCCGGCCTTTGGTGGACCACACAGACCCGAATCGAGTCAAAAGTGTGATCATGGTAACAATTCGGCAATAGATGGACAATATATGTCGCCACTATCCCGCCCAAGATCAGACCTAAGCGGCTTTGACCCCTGTAATGACGGCACAGGAATGATAATATCGATTCATTAGTGAAAATAGAGAAGATATTCAAATGGCAAATCGCATCATACGTATAGCTACGCGCAAGAGTCTGTTAGCGCTGTGGCAGGCTCATTTTGTTAAAGAGCAGCTGGAATTGCTGCACCCACACATTACCGTTGAACTGGTGCCCATGACCACTCAGGGCGATGTGTTGCTCGACACCCCTTTGGCTAAAATTGGCGGTAAGGGGCTCTTCATCAAAGAGTTAGAGCAAGCCATGTTAGAAGACAGAGCCGATATCGCCGTGCATTCGATGAAGGACGTGCCGGTAGAATTCCCAGAAGGCTTGGGTCTAACGGTAATTTGCGAGCGTGAAGACGCCCGTGATGCCTTTGTTTCTAATCACTATACCCATTTAGAGCAGCTGCCTGCCGGTGCCGTAGTGGGTACTGCCAGCCTGCGCCGCGAATGCCAAATACGCGCTCGCTATCCGCACCTAGAAATCAAAGTGCTGCGGGGCAACGTGCAAACTCGCTTACGCAAGCTGGATGACGGCGAATACGACGCTATTATCTTGGCCGCCGCTGGCCTGAAGCGCTTAGAGCTAGAAGAGCGCATCGCCAGCTTAATGAGCCCAGAAGACAGCTTGCCCGCCAACGGCCAAGGTGCCGTGGGTATCGAGTGCCGCCTCGATGACGCCGAGCTACTGGCCTTGCTAGCACCGCTAGATCATCAGGAAACTCGTTTACGAGTAGAAGCGGAGCGCGCCATGAATAAAGGCCTGCAAGGCGGTTGTCAGGTGCCTATTGGCTCTTATGCCGAACTGCAAGGCGATCAATTATGGCTACGCGGTTTAGTGGGTCGCCCAGATGGCACCGAAATCATCTTTGAAGAAATGACCGGGCCTGCCACTCAAGGTAAAGAAATGGGTGCAGAAATGGCTAAACGTCTGTTAGCTCGTGGTGCCGACAAAATACTCGCCGAGGTTTATGAGTCATGAGTGTGCTGGTGGTACGCCCCGAGCCCCAAGCCAGTAGTTTAAGTCAGGCTTTGCGAGCGGCTGGCCATCAAACTCTGACCAGCCCTTTGCTCAGCTTTGTTGAGGGTGCCGAGCTAGGCCGTTTACCCGAACTATTAGGATCGCTGACGACGGACGATTATGTGATAGCGGTCAGCGTACCCGCAGTAAACTTTACTCATAATGCATTGCTAAAAATGGGATTAACTTGGCCTCAAGCTCATTACATAGCGGTGGGTGAAGCCACGGGTAATGCCTTTGCTGCCGTCGGCATAAAGGGTGCGGCTGTGCCGGACGACCCCAGATCCGAGGGTATTATCGCCCTGCCCGGCTTGGAGTCTTTAGCAAAGCGTAAGGTGGTCATTTTACGCGGCAACGGCGGGCGGCACATGATAGCGCCAACCTTGACCGAGAGAGGAGCTCACGTCGACTATTGTGAAGTCTATCGCCGTCAATATAGTGCTGATCCGCAAAGGGAATTATTGAAAAGCTGGCAGAGCCAAGGTGTGGACAGTATTATCATCACCAGTGGTGGTTTATTAAGCCATATAGCGCAATTGGCAACGCCCAGCACAAAAGACTGGCTACTAAGCCGTTTATTGATTGTGCCCAGCATACGCGTACTAGAAGAAGCCAAGGAGCTGGGCTTCACTCAGCTCATAAATGCAGAAGGTGCATCCAATCAGGCTCTGATTGCCGCTCTGGATGAGAGGAAACCCAATGACAGACAAGACTGATAACACCCAAGAGCAGAAATCTTCGAATACAAGATCCGCTGAACTAAACAAGACTCCCCTTACTGCGGGTAGAGGTACATCTGCGAGTGCGCCGGCAATGGCGCCTGCCAGTGCAGCTACCAATAATAATGCAGACACCAAACCAGAAGCTGTCCTGAGCGCCAGCACTCAGGCTCAAGGCACAGCCGCTGACCTAAAAGCCGCCAGCCCTAAGAGTAGTACTAACATGGGCGGCCCTAGCACCAGTGGCGCCAACTCACCGCCACAGCCACCTCCTGCATCCGATAAAGCAGCTAAATCTTCAGGCTCCGGCAAGATACTGGCCATTATCGCCATCGTCATCGCCATAATTTTGGCCGTTATTGTGTATTGGCATGGCCATCAAGCTTCCCTAGCCCAAGCCGAACAGCTCCAGCAATTACAGCAACAGCTACAAGCCCAACAGCAGCAAGTACAAGACGCGCTGAACACCGCCGACACGAAACAAACCAAGCAATTAGCCCATATCGCCAGTCAGCAAGAGAGTTTAAATGAGCAAATTGCTGGGGTCTCGCGCAAGGTAATAGACCTAGACACCAAGCGCCCCAACGACTGGATGCTGGCAGAAGCCGAGTATTTAGTGCGTATGGCGGGCCGTAAGTTGTGGCTAGAGCAAGACGGTAAATCTGCCGCCATGATGTTGGCCGAGGCTGACAGCCGTTTGGCTGCAGTAAATGACACCAGCCTAACGCCAATTCGAGAGGCACTGTCTGCGGACATCGCCGCCATTAAAGCGTTACCCAGCGTCGACCGTGACGGTATAGTGATCAAGCTCAATAGCCTCAGCAATCAAGTAGACCAGCTAAAGTTAAACAAGGTGATTATGGCCGAAACTGAAGAGCCAGACTTTAGCGTGTCGAACTCGGTAAGCGACTGGAAAGCCAACTTACAAAAAAGCTGGAATAGCTTCAGCGAAAATTTTGTGACCGTGCGCCGTCGCGATGGCAAGGTGGAAGCCTTATTGTCTCCACAGCAACACTGGTACTTAGCTGAAAATCTAAAAGGCACACTATTGCAAGCGCAGCTGGCTGTGTATCGCGGTCAGCAGGATATTTATGACAACTCACTTGCTCAGGCCAGTGCTTGGTTAACCACCTACTTTGCCGATGATAGCGTTCGTCAAACTATGCTGGAGCAAATCAAGCAGCTCGCCGGTGAAACCATCAAGGTCGAGTATCCACAGCAGTTTAGTGCGCAAGATAAATTGCAGCAGTTGCTGGATGACAGATTACAACGCCTGTTAACTGGCAAGTAAGGGGAAATCCATGATACGTCTTGCGATTATCATCGCCATACTGGCCGCCGGCCTAATTATTGGGCCTAACATTACCGACCAGCAAGGCTATATGTTATTAGCGGTTGGCAGCTATACCATAGAAACCACGGCTACCGTATTTGTGGTCTCCTTGGTATTGTTTTATGTGTTGTTGCTGTTTATAGAATGGTTGCTGGGCCGCATCTTTGGCATAGGCCATAAGACCCGCAATTGGTTTGTGGGGCGTCGCCGCCGCAAAGCAGTGAAATACACTCAAAGCGGTATGCAGGCTTTGGTGGCCGAAAATTATGCAGTAGCAGAAAAGATGTTGTTGAAAGGCGCTAAGGATAATGACTTAGCACTGCTTAACTATTTAAGTGCCGCCAACGCCGCCCAAGAGCTAGGCCATGAGGCTAAGCGCGATGATTATTTGCGCTTGGCTCAGGAGAAGAATCCACAAGCCGGATTGGCAATCGGCATAACTCAGACTCGTTTGCAGTATCAGCAAGGCCAGCTCGATCTAGCCTTAATTGGCATACAGCAATTAAGCAAAGAGTACGGCCGTCATCCGGCACTGTTGAAGCTACAAAAAGATATTTACTTAGCAACCGGCCAATGGCCTGAGCTGATGACCAGTATCGACACCTTAGCCAGCGAAGGCTTAATTGAAGCGCCTGAGTACCGCTTACTTAAGCAGCAAGCTTATGCCGGCTGGTTTGATAGTGTGGCTAACACCGAAGGCAGCACTGGCTTAATCGCTCTATGGCAAGGTTTAGGTCGCAAAGAAAAATACCAAGCGGATATTCTAGTGCCTTTGTGTGAGCGGTTAATTGCAATTAAAGCCCATCAAGAAGCATTGCAGTTATTGTTAGAGGGCATTAATAAAGACTCAGATCCACGATTCTTAGCCTGCCTCACTAAGTTACAACTCAGCGATTATCATCCTCTGCTGACTAACCTAGAGAAGAAAACCAAGAAGCAGTCTTCTGCCGAACTGCACTCGACCTTAGGTCAGTTGTATTTAAAAGATAATAAGCCAGAGCTTGCCGAGCAGCACTTGCAGCAAGCTATCAAGTTGCAGCCGACGGCCAATGATTACATTTTGCTAGCCAGCCTGGCCGAGCAGCGTAAAGATGTGAAGCAAGCCAACGACTATTATCGCCAAGGCTTAGCGCTCACCAAAGCGGTAGCTGTAGTTGCGAAAGCTGAAGGGCCTGCAGCTTCAGTGGCGGCATCAGAAACTGCTGCAACTGAAGCCAAAAAAACGACGGTGCAGCTGCAAAAATCTTAATTAAATGCAATGTTCAGTACAACGATAAAGGAGCCGCAGGGCTCCTTTTTTATTGGTTATACATTTTTCTGATATTTGTGGCGTAAGTCAGGCAGAAGGCATACCCCTCCGACTCGCCGTGAATACTTCCCTGTAGGCTCAACCTCGTCATCCCTGACGCGGATGGTCGGCTGAGCAGAGGCCTTCTGCCTTCCCATTAACACCTGAGTTATCTGTTAACTTTGCCAGCCGATGATTCTTAACTTTATAAAGAGGCTGCAGGGATAGTCTACGCCGACCATCACATGACAGGGACGTCATGTGCTGAGCGTCACAAGGAAGTGCACGAAGCGTGTCGGAGTGGACTACCCAGTTGCCTCGGTGCGCGGGTTTAGAAACTCACTAAATAAGACAAGTCTGAACCGTAAAATAAAAAAGGAGCCTTGCGGCTCCTTTATCTAATCTGTTTAACGTCGCGATTAGTCTTTGTATAGCTTAATCAAAGTGGCTGGATCGCGCTCTAAGAAACCTTTGCTACCGTGTTGGCGCATTAGCTGGGCCGCCAAGCCAGACATAGGCACTGCGGTACCTTCGAGCTTACTTTGACTAACTGCCATGTCTAAGTCTTTCAGTAGCGTACGCACATGCCACTTAGGATCTGGGTCTGACTCAGCGGCCATTAACGGACCGGTAATTTGCATCGGCTTAGAATCGGCAAAACCGCCCGCCAGTGCTTCAGGAATTTTATCCGCCGCCACACCGCAGGCTTTGGCCAGTGCCATCATCTCGGCCAAGACCAGTAAGTTACAGCCCACTATCATCTGGTTACAGACTTTAGTCACTTGGCCGGCACCGATTGGCCCCATGTGGGTAGCACGTTGTGAAAGTGGCGCCAAAATGGGTTGAATACGCTCTATGTCTGCCGCTTCGCCGCCACACATAATGGCCAGCGTGCCAAGCTCTGCCCCCACCACACCACCGGAAACAGGCGAGTCCACCCAGTTAATGCCACAAGCGGCTTTTAATTTGGCGGCAAACTCGCGTGTGGCGGTGGGATCTGAACTAGAAAAATCCACCAGCAACTGCTCGGCACGGCCAGATTCAACAACGCCACCGGCACCAAACACCACAGTTTCTACCACTTCGGTATTGGCAACGCACAGCAAAATCACATCCACTTGCTCAACTAACTCTTTGATAGAATTAGCTACAGTGGCGCCCGCGGCCTGCACTTCGCTCAACTTGTCGGCGCTGCGATTCCATACGGTAACGGCGAAGCCTGCTTGTAATAAGCGCTGGGTCATGGGATTGCCCATTAGACCTATACCAATAAATCCTAACTTCATGATAAATAATCCTTATTCGGCATAAATTTATGCTGGTAATAACAAAAAATACTGCGTAATCCTAAACACAGCCAGCATGCCAACACAAACGGCATGGTTAACATCGGCAGGCCGGTTTTTAGCACTAAAGCCGTCATCAGACCGGCAATCACGGCGGCGGCTACGCTCCAATATGGTTTCAAACGATGCCAAAACATGGCACTGGCGGCTAACACGCCATTATAACCGGTCAGACCAAAGTTAATGTATTCAGGATTAATCAGCAAAAAAGTGGCGGTGCCGCTAGCCACTAAGGCACCCACAAAGGCCCAGCCCAGTATGCCAATACCAGCCCACAATAAAGCCGCGCACACCATGATGGCAGGCACCGTGTCCGGCAAGAAAATCACCTGCCCGATTGCAGATAGTGGAAACTCATAATCATGGGGTACCTCATCGGCAATCCGCTGACCGTTCCAATATAACCAAGGCAGAATCAATAAGTTAAAGGGTAAGGTATAGCAAGAAAACTGCACATGCTTATTCCACAGACCATAAATTAAGCCGGACAAACCGCCTAGCACGGCAGACGCCACTAATACCCAGAGGCTAGGTGGAGCAAATAACGCCAACGCCAAGCCGACTAAGGCGGCGTTAAAACCATAGCGGCCCTCTGCTTGTAATGTGGGATTAAACTTAAGTATTTCGGCCAATAACACGGCACTTAGGGTGGCAATCGCCATGGCCAGCCCCATGAAAGGGGCACTCCAGAACACACCAAGCGTGATCAATAAACCAGATATCGGACGATTAACAAAGTAGATCTGGCTGATAGAATTCAGCAGTGAGAACAACAGACCCATGGACAGGGACCCTTGCAAAAAAAAGTGAAGAAACGGGCGCGATTAGAGCAGGAAACATCGCCACCTTCAATAGTCTTATTACGGAAAACCAACATACTATTAACTTAAAAAACAAAAGCGTACGGAGTTCAAATAAATACTTCACGGTTTACTGACTATCTATTAGTTAATGCGCCAAGCAGAACGGACAAGCTGCATCCTGTTTGACAGACGCCTCAAGTTAGATTCGTCGGTATTTAATCCTGAGATTCAGAGACGAGCTTTATTGCCTATTCTTGAGTTCCGAGTTATCTGCAGCCAAGGCTGGTAGATGAATTTCCCAAAATTGCGACCTAGTTCCTAGATTATTATTTATCATTGCGATATCATCGGCACAGGGCACAGCTGGTGGTTCGAAAAGTCTGTTTTTTTCAGGCCTTTGAGTTCCTCAAATTGGCAAACACACCCAGAGACGTTCGTCTCCGCCCTAATCTATATACGAAGTTTATCTATACCATTTTCCAAAAATGAATGCTCGCAAGCTGATAACTGTCGGCGGCAGATTAAGCCGAACCCGTCAACCTAACCGTGGACGTTCGAGATCATTCTGTTATCTTCAGTTTACATTCCTGCCTGTCGGGAAAATCGACTGCTGCTTAAGCAGAGATGCTAGGTTTATCAAAAGGTGTTCGATGACATGACGACTCTATCTTTTATGCCTGTAAAACAACGGCCAGTCGTGGATTCTGGGCATCGCTTTGATGCTGGCCGCCACTGGGCGGCGTCTTTAACACTGGGATTTGCTGCTCGCTCGAACGGCGACGCCACCATCACCAGTATGATCAAAGCCCATCATTTTGGGCCGTTGCGCGTGCAGCGGCCTTTTTACCCAGAAGGCCGTGACGGCTGCTGTCATGTGTATCTATTACACCCGCCCGGTGGCCTCGTCAGCGGTGATGCGCTCAACGTTGATGTCACAGTGGCGGCAGGCGCTCATGCCCTGTTGACCACACCTTCCGCGAACAAACTCTATAGAGCCGACACTAACGGCGTCGCTTGGACTCAACACACCCACCTGAAAGTGGCTGCTAGTGCTACGCTGGAGTGGTTGCCTCAGGAAACTCTGGCTTTCGACGGTACCCGCGGCAAGCAAACCTTCATTATCGAACTGGAAGACGACGCCAAGTGCTTGGGCTGGGAAATTCTTGGCCTCGGCCGCCCCGCCAGCGAGCTACCGTTCGTCAACGGCCACCTCGAACAACGCTTTCAGGTTACCCGCAATGGCCGTCCCTTATGGTTAGAGCGCCAGTCTCTGGACCCCTGCCATCGCCGATTCACCGGTAAATGGGGCCAAGGAGGTGCGACCGTGCACGCTACTTTGTGGGCGATGGGCTTGGCCGATCCCGCTGAAGCTATCGAAGCGCTGCGTGCCCAGCTACCCGCCAGCAGTCGCTGGGCGGTAACTTATCGCCGAGGCGTGCTGCTGGTTCGCTACCTCGGCCATGAGCGCAACGAAATATGGGATTTGTTTCAGCAGGCGCGAGTTATTCTGCGCCCGCGGCTGACCGGACACGAGGCTACCATACCTCGGATCTGGCTGACCTAAATACTCACGTCAAAGCACCTGCTTTGACGCCGAACATCATCTATGCCGGTTAAATGGCATAGGTCATCACTACAGAACGTCGACGGCTACGGAGTTAGCAATGGAATTAACACCAAGAGATAAAGATAAGTTGCTGTTGTTTACCGCGGGGCTGCTTGCCGAACGCCGCAAGGCCAAAGGACTTAAGCTGAATTACCCCGAAGCGATTGCGCTGATCAGTTGCGCCATCATGGAAGGCGCCCGTGAAGGCCGCACCGTGGCTGATATGATGAGTGCCGGCCGAGAAATTCTGACCCGTGACGACGTAATGGACGGCATTGCCGAAATGATCCATGACGTGCAGGTCGAAGCCACCTTTCCCGACGGTACCAAGCTGGTCACCGTTCATAACCCCATTGTTTGAAGAGGTTTGCCATGATTCCTGGTGAATACCAACTGAAGAGCGATGACATTGAACTGTGCGTCGGACGCGTAAGCATCAACATCAGTGTCGCCAACACAGGTGACCGCCCTATACAGGTCGGCTCCCACTATCACTTTGCTGAGACCAATTCGGCGTTGCGCTTTGATCGAGAGCAAGCCTATGGCTACCGCCTCGCGATTGCGGCGGGTACGGCGATCCGTTTTGAACCGGGCCAACACCGTGAAGTGTCCTTGATTCCGTTTTCCGGCCTACGCCACATTTACGGCTTTCGTGGTGAGGTGATGGGACCACTAGATAAGAGCTCGAAAGAAGGAACAGCAACATGAAGATTTCTCGGCAAGCGTATGCGGATATGTATGGGCCGACTACCGGTGACAGGATCCGTCTGGCTGATACCGAATTGTGGATCGAAATAGAACACGACCATACCCATTACGGTGAAGAAGTAATGTTCGGTGGCGGCAAAGTGATTAGGGATGGCATGGGCCAGAGCCAGCGTTGCGACGACGCTGTGATGGACACTGTCATCACTAACGCCATCATCATCGACTGGTGGGGCATAGTTAAAGCCGATGTGGGCCTGAAAAACGGTCGCATCGCGGCCATCGGCAAAGCCGGTAACCCGGATACCCAACCAGATATCAGCATCGTCATCGGGCCGGGTACTGAAATCATCGCCGGTGAAGGTCATATCCTTACCGCTGGCGGCGTCGATACCCACGTGCACTATATTTGCCCGCAGCAAGTGGATGAAGCGCTAATGAGCGGCCTCACCACTATGATCGGCGGCGGCACCGGTCCAGCTACCGGATCTCTGGCGACCACCAGCACCCCAGGCCCGTGGCATTTGGGCAAAATGATGCAGGCGGTGGACGATTTACCGATCAATATCGGGTTTCTCGGCAAAGGCAGCGCCAGCGCGCCAGAAGCACTGGAGCAACAGGTCAAAGCCGGTGCCATGAGCCTAAAAATTCACGAAGACTGGGGCGCCGCACCCGCGTCCATCAGCAACGCCTTGGATGTGGCCGATCGTTACGATATTCAGATCGCCATTCACGCCGACAGCCTCAACGAATCCGGCTTTGTGCAAGATACTCTGGCGGCCTTCAAAGATCGTTGTATTCACACCTATCACACCGAAGGTGCCGGTGGTGGTCACGCGCCCGATATTATCGTCGCCTGTAGCCTGCCTAACGTATTGCCGTCGTCCACCAATCCGACGCGCCCGTACACCATCAATACGGTTGATGAACACCTCGACATGCTGATGGTATGCCACCACCTGGATCCGAATATTCCAGAAGACGTGGCTTTTGCTGATTCTCGCATCCGTCGCGAAACCATTGCCGCCGAAGACATACTGCACGACCTGGGGGTGATTTCGATGATCTCTTCGGATTCCCAAGCCATGGGTCGTATCGGTGAAGTGGTGTGCCGCACCTGGCAAACCGCGCACAAAATGCGCCTACAGCGCGGCCTGTTGCCGGAAGACCAAGAGCGCGGCACCGACAACTTCCGCGTGAAACGCTACATCGCCAAATACACCATCAACCCCGCCATTACCCACGGTGTGGGCCATGAAGTCGGCTCCATCGAAATCGGCAAACTGGCAGATTTGGTGTTGTGGAAACCGAAATTCTTCGGCGTCAAACCGTCGACCATACTGAAAGGCGGCATGATTGCCGGCGCAGCCATGGGTGACCCCAACGGCTCGATCTCAACGCCACAACCGGTACATTATCGCCGTATGTTTGGCGCCTATGGTCGTGCCGCAGCTGCAACCCGAGTGACTTTTGTTAGTCAGGCCGCAATGAACACTGGGCTGGAAGAAAGGCTGGGTCTGAAGAGCCCCTTGGTGGCGGTTAAAAATGTCCGTCAGATGCGTAAGAGCGACATGAAACTGAACGACGCTTGCCCAGAACTGACCGTAGATCCGCAAACCTATGAAGTGCGCGCAGACGGCGAGTTGCTGACCTGTGAGCCGCTGGCAGAGTTGCCATTAGCACAGCGCTATCACTTGTTCTAAACCGCAGGTAAGGAATTAACATGCTTGAATTAATACAGAGAATTGACAGCAATCCTCAGGCAGAAGTGCACGACACCTTGACCTTGCCTTATGAACTGCGCATTCGCGGTCGCTTGAAAGCGGTGACTGACAACGGTCACGACGTGGGCCTGTTCCTCGATCGCGGCCCAGTGCTGCGTGATGGCGACTTGCTGCAAGCTAGCAATGGCGAAGTGATCCGCATCTGTGCCGCCGATGAGCCGGTTACTACTGCGTTCATCGCCAGCGGCTTACCACTGGCACGGCTATGCTTCCACCTAGGTAACCGCCACGTGTCACTGGCCTTGGGGGCAGACGCCGATGGCCGCCATTGGGTGCGCTTCCCGCCGGATCACGTTCTGGAAGAGCTAGCGGTACTGTTAGGTGCAACGCTGAGCCATCATCAGGCTCCGTTTGATCCTGAATCCGGTGCCTACGCTCAGGCCGGTCGTGAGCATGAGCACGGACATGCCCATAGTCACTCTCATGGCCATTCGCACAGTCATTCCCATGACGATGACCATAGCCATGCACACTGATAACCAGCCAGTAGTGGCCAGTGATCTCGCACTGCTGGGATTGATGCAATTGATCAGCCCAGCCTTGCCGATTGGTGCTTTTGCATGGTCACAAGGTTTGGAGAGTGCATTTGAGTTGGGCTGGGTGCGCAACGAACAGGAGTTGGGCGAATGGCTGGAAGGCGTGCTCGAAGATGGGCTTAGCCGCTGCGAATTGCCGGTGCTAGCACGCTTACAAACATGCTGGGCCAATGGTGACAGCAACGGCCTTGCACAGTGGAACGACTGGCTGCACGCCAACCGTGAAACCGCCGAGCTTAGCGATGAAGACTCCCGTTTAGGGCTGGCACTGATGCGCTTGCTTACCAGTTTGTCGCTGCAACCTCAGGCAGAGTTAGGCCACGCCCAACTGCCGGAAGACCCCGGTTACGTTACAGTGTTTGCGTGGGTCGCACACCAACGACAAGTGCCGGTACGTCAGAGCTTGCTCGGTTTTGCTTGGGGCTGGCTAGAAAATCAGTTGGCGGTGGCTTGCAAAGCCATGCCCTTGGGGCATACTGCGGCGCAACGCTTAAACGAGCTATTGCGCCCCAAATTGGTGCTTGCGATTGACACCGCACTGGCGCTAACCGACGAGCAACTGGGCCCGATTTTACCGGGCCTGGCCCTCGGCAGTGCTCAGCATGAAACCCAGTATTCAAGATTATTCCGAAGCTAATCGCTTCGACCTCACTGAAGGAAAAGTCGCAATGAAACATTGTTTACGAGTAGGCGTAGGTGGCCCAGTAGGTTCCGGCAAAACGGCCTTGTTGCGCCAGTTGTGTAAAGCGCTGAAAGACCACTACGACATCGCCGTGGTTACCAACGACATCTACACCCGTGAAGACGCTGACTTTCTGCTGAAACACGACGCACTGCCCGCCGACCGTATTCTCGGCGTAGAAACCGGCGGCTGCCCGCACACCGCCATCCGCGAAGACGCCTCCATGAACTTGGCTGCGATTGACGACCTGCAAGCACGCCATCCCAATCTGGAACTGGTGCTAGTGGAGTCGGGTGGCGACAACCTATCGGCCACCTTCAGCCCGGAACTGTCTGATCTGACCCTGTACGTGATCGACGTATCGGCCGGTGACAAAATTCCCCGCAAAGGCGGCCCCGGCATTACCAAATCGGACTTGCTGATCATTAATAAGATCGACATCGCCCAATATGTGCACGCCTCGTTGGACATAATGGAGCGCGATTCGAAGAAAATGCGCGGTGAACGCCCGTTCGTATTTGCCAACCTGTACGACGGCGTAGGCTTAGAAGAAATCATTAGCTTCATCCTGAAGCAGGGCATGCTGCCCGAGCGCAGACCCGGCAAAGTGGGCATTACTGCCTAAGCGGTCCTGCCCTGCTCAAAACACAGTCTTAACATAATTTAACAGTAAACTGTAAGAACAAACGGAGAACACCATGAACAGAATGACTAAGTTGCTAATGACCCTAGGTCTAATGCTAACCGCCACCGCAGCCGTAGCTCACCCAGGCCATGACGTGCACACCCACAGCGGCTTCCTCAGCGGTTTAATGCACCCTATGATGGGCCTTGACCACCTGCTGGCCATGGCCGCCATCGGTTTTTGGAGTATACGCCAAAGCACCGCAATGAAACGCGGCACGCCGTTTTTTGTCGTGGGTGGAATGGTACTGGGTGCAGCCATCGCTTGGGCTGGCGTAAACATGGTTGGCGTGGAAATGGGTATCGCTATGTCGGTACTGCTGGCCGGCATACTGATAGCTACCATGGCAAAACTGCCTGCCATCGTTGGCGGCACCCTAGTGGCGCTGTTCATGGTTACCCATGGTTATGCCCACGGTGCTGAAATGACCGAAGGTGCTAGCCTGATGGCTTACATGACTGGCTTCGTCATCGCCACGTTAGCGATTACTTTTATTGGCCGTGGCCTAGGTACCCTGATGCTGAAAGCCGATAATCGTATCACCCGTGCACTGGGTGGTGTGGTTGCGGTTATTGGTGGTGTATTGGCTGCTGGCTAATCCCCCCAAGTATAACGTTGTCCCATAAGGGCAAGTCCAAAAAGCCGCGCGGACTTTCGTGCGGCTTTTTAAATTTAAGTGTGCCGTCTTGAACTATTACCAGCGCCATATGGGCTAAAAAGAAGACGGTAGAATTGAGTCAAACTGAAACCAAACTGAAACATAGTTAAATTATATCAACTAGGAGATATATCGATATGAGTGGCACTATTATTAAGCGTTCAATAAACACGGAAAATGCACCAGTCTGTTCTGTATCTACACAAACGGTCGCTTTTTCTCATTACAATAATATTTCAGCTCAATTACCTGTAGACCCTAAAACGGGTGCCATTGTTGCTGGTGATATTACCGAACAAGCAACGCAGTGCTTTAAGAACATTAAAGCTATTGTGGAAAGCATCAACCACGTGATGAACGATGTTGTGAAGATTAATATCTTCTTGAAAAACATTGCTGACATTGACGCTGTAAACGCCGTTTACGCAACATTTTTCCAGAACTACCTTCCCGTACGCACCACTGTCGCAGTGGCAGCTTTGCCTCTGGATGGTGCCTTACTGCAAGTTGACGCACTTGTTTCAAACGGCGAAGGTACAACACCACAAGCGCCTTGCGATCTGGTAAAAGTAGCCAAAAACACGGAAAATGCGCCAGCCAGCTCAACTTCCACCCATACAGTGGCTTTTTCTCATTACAACAATATTTCAGCTCAATTACCTGTTGAACCAAAAACAGGTGCGCTGGTAGCGGGTGGGATAAAAGAACAAACTGGCCAGTGTTTGAAGAATATCAAGGCAATTTTAGAAAGCATTGACGTTCCCTTTGACGATATTGTTAAAGTAAATATCTTCCTGAAAAACCTTGCTGACATTGATGCCGTCAACGAAGTGTACACCACATTTTTCCCAGACTCGTCCATTGCCAGAGCCGTGGCTTATGTGCCTGCACGCACCGTAATTGCAGCATCCGCTTTACCTATGGATGCCTTGGTACAGATTGATGCGGTTGTGTCACACGGAGATGGCACTCCCCCACAAGCGGTTGAAGACCGACATGGCATCGTCATCAAGGCGAACAACACGGACGCAGCTCCTAAAAGTGCGCTGTCGACTCAAACGGTCGCCTTCTCTCATTACAATCACCTTTCAGCACAATTACCTGTAGACCCTAAAACCGGTGCTCTGGTCGCTGGTAATGCAGCAGTGCAGGCAAAGCAGTGCTTAACAAACATTAAAGCGATTGTAGAAAGTATCGGCCACGTAATGGACGACGCGGTTAAAATCAATATTCAGCTGAAAAACATTGAAGATATTGATGCGGTAAACGACGTTTACACCACTTTCTTCAACGCCGATCTTCCTGCAAGAACAACCATTGGCGTTTCTGCTATCCCTATGAATGCTTTGGTACAAATTGATGCCATTCTTTCTAACGCTGAAGGTACACCTCCAGCGTTATAAGAGTAATTTAGCTTCAATCGCTTAGGGTTTTTCACT
>JAHLFI010000001.1 GCA_018883865.1 Candidatus Oceanisphaera merdipullorum | reverse complement strand
CGATAACAAGATGAAGGTCGATGAAATGGTGCAAGTGCGCGATATCACGCTAACTAGCACCTGTGAGCATCACTTTGTGACCATAGACGGCACCGCGACCGTGGCGTATATACCGCGTAGCAAGGTGATTGGCCTGTCTAAGATTAACCGCATAGTGCAATTTTTTTCTCGTCGCCCTCAGGTGCAAGAACGCTTAACCCAGCAAATATTAGTGGCGCTGCAGACGCTGCTTGAGTCTGATGATGTGGCGGTGAGCATTAGTGCTACTCATTATTGCGTGAAAGCCCGCGGTGTGATGGACGCCACCAGTAGCACGACGACGACGTCGCTCGGCGGTATCTTTAAGAGCCGCGCCGAAACGCGCCACGAGTTTTTGATGGGTGTACGCTAGTAAACACTGTGAGGCGTAAGGCTTAATAAGGAAACATCGATGACATCCCAAAACACCATTAAGCCAATCATTAAACCCAGAGTAGAAATTCGCTATTGTTCTTTATGCCGTTGGCTATTGCGCTCGGCGTGGCTGGCGCAAGAAATCTTGTCCACTTTTACTGATGAGGTGGGTGAAGTGGCCTTGATTCCAAGGGAAAAAGGCCAGTTTCAAATTTTGGTGAACGGTGAGCTTATCTGGTGTCGGGTAGCTGATGAGGGCTTTCCTGAAGCGAAAGAAATTAAGCAGCGCTTGCGAGATGTGATCGCCCCCGATCGCGATTTAGGACACAGCGAAGCGAACCCAGATCGTTAGGGTGAGATAAGCCTCAGCTAACATACATCCCTTTTGTGAGGCGCGGTTGTGGCTATTAAGAGAAGCCGCTTGCTAATCAGCGTAACTGGTCAGCACCCTGGGTGATGGGTAAACTTTATTGCCTCTGTTGATCCTGCTTGTGTTGCCCATATGCTGCCACTGTGTGGCCATTAAAGGGAACGTTTACGACTGTTCAACGTCATAATCTACTCGTATCGCTATCTATCGTACCGAGTTTTTCAAAACTCGGATCTACTATGACCCTGACCAAAAAAGGGGACGAAGAATATGGCCGATTGGTCCGCAAATGACGCGTTAAAAGTATACAACCTGCCTTACTGGGGCGATGGTTTTTTTCATCTTGATGAGCAAGGCCAAGTGGTGGTGACGCCAGATAAGTCTCGTCCTGAGGCCAAAGTGGTGTTAGCTGATGTCATCGCAGAGCTGAAGGCCGACGGGTACGCCACGCCTGTGTTGTTGCGCTTTCCTGATATTATTAAAAGCCGTATCGACGCCTTATTTAATGCCTTTAATAACGCCATTGCCGAGTACGGTTATGAGGGCGACTACCTCACCGTGTATCCGATTAAGGTTAATCAACAGCGCGGCGTGCTGGATGCAGTGACTAAAGCTTATAAAGACAAGCCGCGCTTAGGGCTAGAGGCGGGCTCTAAGCCTGAGTTATTGGCGGTGCTGGCCCACAGTCATGAAACTGAGTCGGTCATTGTTTGTAATGGCTATAAAGATAAAGAATATATTCGTCTCGCTTTGCTTGGCACCAAGATGGGCCATCGCGTCTATATCGTCATCGAAAAGCTTTCTGAGCTCGCTATGGTGATGGAAGAAGCCAAGTGTATTGATGTAGAGCCCATGATCGGTGTGCGGGCGCGGTTGGCCTCACAAAGTGCCGGTAAGTGGCAGTCGAGCGGCGGTGAAAAGTCCAAGTTTGGCTTAAGCGCGGCCCATGTGCTGAGCCTCATCAAGCAACTGCGCGATGCGGATTGCTTACACTGGCTGCAATTATTGCACTTTCACTTGGGCTCACAAATCGCCAATATTCGCGATATTCAAAAAGGCGTGCGCGAGTGTGGCCGTTTCTATGGCGAGCTATGCCGCTTAGGCGTGCCGATTAAGATAGTGGATGTAGGCGGTGGCTTAGGCGTGGATTATGAAGGGACACGCTCACAAAGCTCATGCTCGGCGAACTACAGCATGCGCGAATATGCCAACAATGTGGTGTGGGGCATAGGCGATGTATGTCGGGAATATGACTTGCCGCATCCGTTGATCATCAGTGAGTCGGGCCGCGCCATTACCGCGCACCATGCAGTGTTAATCTCGGATGTGATCAGTATTGAGTCTGCCAAGCCGCAAACACCTAAGGCGCCTGAGGCTGGTGCGGCCATGCTGTTGCACAATATTTGGGAAACGTGGGAAGGCCTGTGTCGAGAAGATCCGCCCTTGTTAGAAATTTATCACGACACTGTGGCCGAGCTTGGCGATGTGCATCAGCAATACAATATGGGCTTGATCACGCTAGAAGACAGAGCGTGGGCGGAAGAGATGCACCTGAATATTTGCCTTGGTATTCAGAAGGAACTAAGTCCAAGCAATCGCTCGCACAGACCCATTATTGATGAGCTCAATGAGAAGCTAGCGGATAAGTGCTTCGTGAATTTCTCTTTATTTCAGTCCTTGCCGGACGCTTGGGGTATTGACCAAACGTTCCCTGTGTTGCCATTGGATGGGTTAGACCGAGAGCCGACCCGTCGCGCCGTGGTGCTAGATATCACCTGTGACTCAGACGGTGCTATTGATCATTATGTAGATGGCCAAGGCGTAGAAACAACGCTGCCGATGCCGGAGTTTGTGCCGGGTCAACCCCAGTATTTGGGCTTCTTCTTGGTGGGTGCCTACCAAGAGATCTTGGGTGACATGCATAACTTATTTGGTGATACCCACAGCGCCGAAGTGTCGGTAGATGCACAGGGTAAAACCCTGATCAGTGATGTTAAAGCCGGTAGTACGGTGGCGGAAATGCTGCGCTATGTGGACATAGACCCGTCGGTGATCAGCGCTCGTTACGAGACGCAGTTAAGCCAACCGCATCTAGATGAAGAAACTCGTACTATGATGCTGTCTGAGCTTACCGCCGGCCTCGAGGGTTATACCTACCTTGAAGAAGAGCGCTAGCCTTCGCCCTTCGGATAGCGTTAAGCCGCAAGCTCTAAGCGGTAAGGCGTAAGAAAAACATAAAACACCGCTCTATTTAGGGCGGTGTTTTTATTTTAGAGGGGCAGATCTTTTGGTTTTGAGCTGGTTTTAGTCACAACGTCCAGTAACAAGGGGTAACAAAAATAAAGGGGAGTGCGCCCTAACGGATAGCTTACGGTTGCTCGCTGATGGCTTCCCGTAGGGACACTTTCAGCTTACGCTCAAAGTCGGCAGTGACTAAGCGCAAGGCTTGCAGTGCTAATTTAGGTGCTATCTGATTTACTTCTAATAATTCAATCAAGTCTACGGCAAGCTGCACGTCCGCCGGTGCCTCATTCAGGCTCATTACTCACCCCTGTTTTTGCGCACTGTGTTTCCTTTAGTGCGATTTAACGATCGACATGTATGGTAACGCCACAGCGGAACAAAATCTTTATTTTCAATAATGCTTTCACTTTCAGCAAGAAGGGCCAGTTTTCAGGCAAAAAAATGCCCAGCTGAGCTGGGCGAAGACTTAGTGTTTAACAACAGTACTTAACAACAACAGTACTTAAAAAGTAGTACTTAACAACAGTGGCATTACATTGGAGACGAGAGCTAGCAAAAGGTTCCTGCCTTCACACAAATTATCTTAATTTTATCTCTAAGGTCTGTTAACCGCACACAATCCCGCTTTGAGCTTGACAGTCGACGAGGTTGAAACGTAAATTTTAAACATACGTTTGATACGAGGTGCCTGTGGCTAAAATAGAGACTAAGCAAAAGATCCTTAATACCGCAGAGCAGTTATTTGCCGAACTGGGATTCAATGATACCTCATTACGCCACATTACCGGCGCGGCTGGGGTGAATCTGGCCGCGGTGAATTATCATTTCGGCTCTAAAAAAGATTTAATAAAAGCCGTGGTAAACCGCTACTTATCGCAGTTTATGCCTCAAGCGGATGCTGCACTCAGGCAGCTATTAACTGAGCCGTCGCTCACCTTGCCTCAAGTATTTGAGTGTTTTGTTAAGCCGCTACTGAGCTTAAGTAGCGTACGCCGCCAAGGGCCTGAGATATTTTTGCAGTTACTAGGACGAGGTTATATCGATAACCAAGGTTTTTTGCGCTGGTTTATCGTTAACCATTATGGCCCTGTCTTAGGCCACTTTAGCCAAGCGATTCAAAAAGCCGCGCCTCAATTGTCTAAAGCCGAGGTGTTTTGGCGGTTGCATTTTACCTTAGGCACAGTGGTGTTCACCATGGCTTCAAGTGAGGCACTGCGCGACATTGCGAAAAATGATTTTAATGAAGAGATAGATGTGGAAGGCTTAGTGCGCAGATTGATCCCGTATCTGGCCAGTGGCGTTGGTGCTGCCCCTTTGTCGGATAGAAAACTGCCGAACATATAGCTGCCGAACCGCTAATTTGCCGAACAGCCAACATATAGAACTGCCTTACCTAATTGCATAGCCCCATTACAACCCGTGGGCAATGAGGAGTGGAACATGAGTTTACGTAAAAAGTGGATCAGTGGACCGGCCTTTGCCACCTTCAAAAAAATCTTGCCGCCGCTATCTGTGACCGAACAAGAAGCGATGGAGGCGGGTTCGGTATGGTGGGATGGTCAGTTATTCAGTGGTAAGCCAGACTGGTCTCAGCTGTTGGCTTACGGTCCATCTAGCTTAACGGAAGAGGAGCAACATTTTCTCGATAACCAAGTCGAAACCCTGCTGGGTATGCTCGACGACCATAAAATTGTTAATGACGATCGCGAGCTACCAGAGGCCGTGTGGGATTACATTAAGCACCAAGGTTTCTTCTCACTCATCATTCCCAAAGAATACGGTGGGTTAGACTTTTCGGCCTACGCCAACTCCACGATAGTGGCGCGCATTGCCTCGCGCAGTCTCAGTGCCGCGGTGACGGTTATGGTGCCCAACTCTCTTGGCCCCGGTGAGCTGTTGATGCACTACGGTACGGCCGCACAAAAAGACCGCTGGCTGCCAGCACTGGCCAAGGGCACAGAAGTGCCCTGTTTTGCATTAACTGGGCCAGAAGCCGGCTCAGATGCGGGCGCTATCCCAGACACCGGCATTGTGTGCAAGGGCGAGTTGGATGGCCAAGAGATGTTGGGCATTCGTCTCAATTGGGACAAGCGCTACATCACACTGGCGCCGCGCGCCACTGTCTTGGGCTTGGCGTTTAAACTGTTTGACCCAGACCGTCTGCTCAGTGATAACCCAGCCCCCGGCATTAGCTGTGCCTTAATCCCTACCAATCACGCAGGCGTAGAAATTGGCGACCGTCATTTTCCGATGGGGTTAGCCTTTTTAAACGGCACCACTCACGGCAAAGATGTATTTATCCCCTTAGATTGGATCATCGGCGGCCCTGAATTTGCCGGCCGAGGATGGCGGATGTTGGTGGAATGTTTATCGGCTGGGCGCGGTATTTCGTTGCCCGCACTCGGCACTGCCAGTGGCCATTTGTCGGTTCTCAGCACCAGTGCTTATGCTTATGTGCGCAAACAATTTGGGTTATCGATTGGTAAGTTTGAAGGAGTACAAGAAGCGCTGGGCAGTATCGGCGGTTTAACTTATCAGTTGGAAGCCACCCGTCGCCTCACGGCCAAGGCGCTAGATTTAAAAGAAAGTCCGGCCATTATTACCGCTATTTCCAAGTACCATATGACGGAAATGGCGCGCACAGTGCTCGATCACGCCATGGACGTGCACGCGGGCAAAGGC
>JAHLFI010000077.1 GCA_018883865.1 Candidatus Oceanisphaera merdipullorum | reverse complement strand
TGAACAGAGAAAGTCCTTCTTGAGTCTGATACAGTAACCAACATCTTCTCTTTCTTAAAGCTCAACTCAAAGCCCACTATGTCTGTAGATTATTATCAGCAACAAGCCGAACCCTTTTATCACAGCACAGTGTCTGTAGACATGACCCCGCTGTATCAGCGGTTCTTACCCTATGTGCCAGCAGGTGGCCATATTGTGGATGCCGGTTGTGGCTCGGGGCGCGACAGCCGATATTTTGCAAGCTTGGGCTTTACCGTAAGCGCCTTTGACGCCAGCCCTGCATTAGTTGAACTCGCCCAGCAACATACCGGCTTACCGGTAAGCGTATGCAGCTTTGAGCAATTCTTCACACCAAAGCCCGTGGATGCAATTTGGGCCTGTGCTTCTTTATTACACGTGCACAGATCCGAACTCAAACAGGTGATCGCGCACTTAACCAATCAGCTAAAAAAAGGCGGCGTATTTTACTGCTCCTTTAAATACGGCAAAGATGACGTAAGCCGAGAGGGTCGCCACTTCACTAACCTGGACGAAACGGGATTAAGTAAGTTAATCCGTCCGCTGCCGCTCACACTTATTGAACACTGGCAAACCGGCGACTTACGCCCAGGGCGCGAACACGAGCCTTGGTTAAATGTTATTTGTAAGAAAGATATCAGCAAGGAAACGGTTTAATGAATGCCCCACTCCTACTCGCCGGTGGAGGTCCTAATGACCCTCATTTTAATCAGCCACTACTAGAGGTGTTACTGGCAGCCATTAATAAAACCACGACTGACAGCCAAATTGGCATTGCCGTTTCTTTTATTCGCCACAGCGGTTGGCGGTTATTACATGACGCCCTGTTTGAAGCATTAGCGCGCCGCGTCGCCATCAGTATTATTACTTCCGATTATTTGGACGTTACCGAGCCTGTGGCGCTGCGCGAAATGATGCTATTAGTCGAGCGCGGTGCCGAAATTAAGGTTTATCAAAGTGCGAGTAATGCAGGCTTTCACCTTAAGTCTTATCTGTTTATTCAGCAGTACAGTAGCCAACGTGTGATCGGGCTTGGCATTGTGGGTTCTAGCAACATTTCCCGTGCGGCACTCAGCGACTCACTAGAATGGAATTGGCAACTGAGTGTAGATGCTAAGCCCGATAGCCCAGCGGCACTTAGCTTATTAGCCTTACAAACACAGATGCTGCAATTGGCAGAAGATGCTCGCATGGTAATGCTGACTCATGACTGGATTGATGGCTACTTTGAACGTTATCAACACAGCCCATTAACTCACTTACGCTTGATCACCGGCGATCAAATCAGTGACGATGGAACCCTGCGCGAAACGCCATTGCCTAATGCGGTACAAGAAGAAGCATTAATCGCCTTACATCAAACTCGCCTGCTCGGTTTTAAACGAGGCCTAGTAGTAATGGCCACCGGCCTTGGTAAGACGTGGCTGGCCGCCTTTGATGTGCGTCAACTCAAAACGAAAAAACTGCTGTTTGTCGCCCACCGCGACGAGATTATCCGCCAAGCTCAAGCCACCTTTATTCGCATGAACCCTAAGGCCCACACCGGCTTATATAATGGCCAACAACAGCAACAAGCGGATTGGCTGTTTGCCTCAATACAAACCTTAGGTCGCGAGCAACATTTGCAGCAGTTTGCCCAAGACCACTTTGATTACATCATCGTCGACGAATTTCATCACGCCACGGCGCCCTCCTACCGCCGCTTGCTGGATCACTTTCGGCCGCGCTTTTTGCTTGGCCTCACCGCCACACCAGATCGCACCGACCAAGCCGATATTCTCGCCCTGTGTGACGACAACTTAGTGTTTGAACGCGGCTTGCGGAATGCCATCGTCGATCAACATTTAGTGCCTTTTATTTACCAAGGCGTATTTGATGAGTTTATTAATTACGACGAAATTCCGTGGCGTAATGGCCGCTTCGACCCACAAGCGTTAGATGCCGCCTTTGCCCGCCAAAAGCGCGCTCAGCACGCACTAACTCAGTGGAAAAAATTTAAACAAAGCCGCACCTTGGCGTTTTGCATCTCCACGCACCATGCCGATTTTATGGCGCGCATCTTTAAAGAAGCCGGCATTAGTGCCGCCGCCGTGTATGCGGGATCTAACATGCCGCGCAACCAAGCGCTCAGCGAATTGGCGGCAGGCACCCTAGAGGTTATTTTCTCGGTCGACTTATTTAACGAAGGCACAGACTTACCGGCCATTGATACCTTGCTGATGTTGCGCCCTACCGAATCTCGCATCGTGTTCCTGCAACAACTCGGCCGCGGCTTACGGCTGTGTGCCGGTAAAACCCACTTGATGGTGGTCGACTTAGTCGGCAATCATAAAGCCTGTTTATTTAAACCTGAATTGCTCAGCGCCATTACTCAGCTAGATGGCAGCGGCCATAGTTCAGCCACACCCCGCTTACCCGACGGCTGCTTTATCAATCTTGATCCGCAACTGCTCCCCTTAATGGACAAGCTACGCTACGGCGCTCGCGTCAAAGTGGTGGAGGATTATCGCGGCTTAAAAGAGCGGCTCGGTTATCGCCCTACGGCGGTACAAGCATTTCAAGCAGGATTTGATTTCACTAAGCTGCGCAAACAGCACGGCAGCTGGTTTGAATTGGTGTTTAGTGAACACGATTTAACACCATCGGAAGTGAAAGTATTAGACAAACTCAGAGATTTTTTGCTGACAGGTATAGAAACTACCTCTCTCACCAAGTCCTTTAAAATCATCTTACTGCAAGCGCTGCTAGAGCTAGACGGACTGCGCACACCACCAAGCTTACAAGCACTGGCCGAGCAATCGCGCTATGTATTGGAACGCCACCCCGATTTATTACAGCTCGACTTGCAGCCTGCGCAACAAGCCATGACTGCCGACTCAAATGCTTGGCTTACATATTGGAAAAATAATCCGATCACCCATAGCAGTAATATCAGCAGCAACCGAAAAGTGGCTGAAACCAGTCAAGTTTATGACGTATCAGCCACCGGCCAAAACCAAACTGCTAAGTATTGGTTTAGTAGAGACAACGAGCGCTTCACGCCCGACTTTAGCTTTCCACAGCAAGAATTAGATACCTTGCATCAGATGATGCAAGAATTGGTGGACCTGCGATTGGCGGAATACCGGCGTAGAAAAACTAACGCGTGAGTACATAAGCAGTGGTGAAAATGCCGAACTAATGGGTACTCCCGATCAATACAGATCATTCGAGACCCAATACCACCGACGACATGCAGCCTTTTGCACGCCAAAGTTAGAAGGAGTGCTTGAACAAGCAAATAATTAAAAGGCCCATTACTGAAACAAGACTGAACATTCCATTTAATAATTTTTGATTGTCTGCGATGCGAGGCGGTCTACTCGAGTCCGATTTACATCTTTCACTCGCTGAGTAATCTGATACGCAATTGCCTGTACTTGCCCAATATCTAACGTACCAGCGTACAGACTAGGGAGTTGAGATGATAACTGACTCGAATTCATGACATAGGGTGAAACCATTTTTTGTTTTAACTCAATATACCAACCAGGTATTACAAGGATGCCCCCGACGGGTACATTAAAGCCAGTTGCATCACTCAACCATTTTTGTGCCGTTTTCACGTTACGCTGAGTTTGTAAAATAGGTTCACGCTCTACATGTCTAGGAAAATGAAGCGCATCACTTTCTACTCGTACCTTAAACTGCTTGATGCCATTGTGAAGCGGTTTTGACCTCCCCTTAGTTTCAATAACAAAAACGCCCTTCGGGGTGACAATCAAGTGATCTATATTGAACCCTTCAAATGGAATATCGTGAAACACACGATAAGGACGATCAGTTGGTCGTACCACCTGTTCTAGCTCTTGCCCTACCGCCATCTCACACGCATAACCTAAATACAGATGACTCAATCGTTTCGTCTGCTTTAAAATTTTGTGAGCATAATAAGCAACACACAATATGATTAAAATAATCACTGGCACCCAGCTTATGGCAGTTAACGGTTGATCAAGTATCTTCGCTTGAATAAAAAAAAGCATAGGCACAATAGCTGTTAACACAGGAATCATCAGAAGATACTCCATCAAATCCCAATGCATATTTCCGATTTCCTGCTGTAATGAAAAACCAGGAGAACGAAGAAGATCTGTTGTTAACGGGCTAACTCGACTAAGTGCGGCTCTTTTCTTGATGCCTATTATTACGATTAAAATAGCAAATGTGGGCCCTAATAAAGCAGCAAGAGCCAATCCAACGAAATAAATCTGAGACAACCAATCCATGTTCCACCCCTAAATTAACTTTAATAACTTTATAAATAAAAAATTATTAAGCACTCATCTGTTCCATATGTCGGCATTTGGGAAAGGCGCTGCATCCCCAAAACTCGTTGCCTACTGAATTGCCCTTTTTAGCGACTCTGAGCTTCATTTCTGAGGCGCAGTTAGGGCAGCTTTTTTTATGTCCTTGTTTAACGTCGCTTATCTCACTGAGAACCAATGAGTTTGTTAGATAATCATTCAACGCCGTACGCACGTCACTGATCTGGTATCCGGACTTTGCGGGAAAGCGGATCAAAGGGAAAGCGGCTGATTGGCAGGCTTCTTCTAAAAAAGCATCTCTTAGCTGTCTTTTCGCGCGGTTATGAGATCTATCGTCTAGCTCAATGGCGCACAAGAACGATAAATCATCTTTGCGACAAAGTACAAAGTCGAAGTGTTTGGCAGAGATTTTATTAAATGCGGTTTGCCACACGCCTTTGACCGTGCTTTTTTGCGGCGTAAGCACGTCCGCCACGCGCACCTTGCCAAAAATTAGTGCGTCGTCACCTATCGCCTGACTTAATATGCCGTAGAAAGAATGTTCGGCGGGCGTAAATAGAGCATTAAGTCGTTGGTACGGATGAACGCCTTTTCTACCGCGCGTTTTAATACTGAGTAAAGCGATCACAATGAAAATTAACAGGCTTAAAAGTGCCAGCCACATAGGTAATTTAAATAAAGTTAGATTCATAATTTAACATCCTGCGCTTGGTTATTTTTATTTTTAAAAATACTGAACTTAATCAACATTGAATAATAACCTAAAATTTAATTTTACTCATCACTGATAAATTTATTTATCATCGCCAATTAGCTAACTTGAACGTATCACTCAGCTACGCTTAACAAGCCTGATAATGTGTTAGCCTTATTACGTCATGATATTTTTGGTTACAACAATAGGAGACCGTTATGCAAATTACCAATTTTACCCAGCTTATTGAATGGACTCGGCAGTTACACCAACACTTGGCCAATGCTTTGCAACAAGGTGGAGAACTACATCAACAAGAGCGAGCCCAACTGTTGCTTGAGTCTTTAGCTCAGCTTGAGCAAAGGTTGGAGCGAACCATTAAGCGCTTTGAGAATGAGACCAACACCGCAGCGCTGGATGCCTATGTGCCTTATTTATACTCCGCCTTTGAGCAGCACCCTATTCGAACGCAGCGTATTTATACCGAGCCTTATCAAAATTTGTCGATAGCGCAGATTTCAGAGGTGGTCTTTGATGTGCATGATCAAGTGATCGACTTTTATCAGCGCCTAAAACGAGAGTCTAAGGTGCCGGAAGCCCAAGAGTTATTAGGGGCTTTGTTAGAACTGGAGCAAGAAGCCGAAAAACGCATGGCAAGTCACATCGACGGCATGCAAGATATGTAGCCGCTCTCTAATTTAAGCAAACCCGTTTTTCCACAGCCTGCTGGCTTAGCCCCGCAGGCTATTATTTTTTATGTTTCGCCTTTGCTTGCCGCTGCATTTTACGCTCTTGTTTGTTAGGTAAATGCTCGCGTTTATCCAGTACGCTTTTTAGGTCGCGATAGGCATTCTTCCACACTTGGGTGTCTTTAAAGCGGATGGGCGTAAATAAGGAGGCTTTGTCTTGTGGGCTAAGTGTGGAGGTTTCTGGGCATGTGAGTAAGGCTTGGCGGCGGCTCATTAGGGTGCCGGTGTGCATGGCTTCGAGCTCGGCTAGTGTTTTAGCGGCTATGCCCTGAGCCGAGGTTAAATCAGACATTGAACTTGTGCTCTCCTGTTCACGTAAATAATGAGATTAAGCGCCTTTTAATGCGGCAATATCACCGACCAGTTTGCGGTTATTAGCAATCTCAACCTTGGCTTGGTAAGAGGCGATGTAATTGACTATGTCATTACTGCCCATTACCGGCACGTTAGAGTCATTATCTATATTGGCCGCTACATCTTGGTGGCTAAATAACACCACGCCTTGGATCCAGGCGCGCGAGTGTTTGGCCTTTAGATCTTTAGATAATAACCACACCAAACGCTTAACTTGAGAAATGGGGTTGCGCATAGTTTTTCCATATACATTGCCACCACGGCTGGTTTTTTCGACTCGCCATTCGGAGTCACCGTCTGCTCCCTTTATACTGCCGCTGTTATGTTTTACTTCAATTATAAATACCGCGTTGGGCCCCACTACTATTACGTCCGCTTCGTTAAAGCCGGTGCGTGATTTAGCGTTAGGAATGTCCACTTGGTTATACACAGTAAAAGTGTCTGGCAGGTCTCTGAGCAAGTCGATGACTAAGTCTTCACCTGCGGCACCGGCCAGTAAAATGGGGCTGCTCTTTTGTGACCACCACAGGCCTGCGGTTAATAGCAAAGCTAATGGTGTGGCGGGTAAGTAAATCGCCGACACCACAAAGGTGATACCCAATCCCACCATAAGCACTAAGGTGCGATTGGTATGTTTGTAGCCGTGGGCGTCTCGGGTAAGCTTATTCGCGGTAACGTACTCAAAGTTGGCCAATGCCTTGCTCCTTTAATCGTGAGTTTTTAGGCAATTTTGCGTACTCAATAATAGCAAGTTACTTGACTGAGTAAAGTCAGCTTATAAAAGCGCCAAGGGTAAATACTCGGCTTGATGTGGTTTTAGTCGCCTTGGTATTCAAGGTGGCTTTTTAAACGTGTATCAAGGTATTAAGACTTCTGTATTGGGTAGCAGCGCCTGTAGCTTTTTTTGTAACGCGGCTTTGGCCTGCGTTTCACCGTGTACCAGTCTAATTTGCTTAACATGAGGGCTAATAGCAGTAGCAAAGGCGATCAAGTCTGCTTGGCCTGCATGAGCTGAATAGCCACTGACTTGGTGCACCTTAACGCGTATGGGATAACGCTGGCCATCTAGCTCAACCCAAGGAGCGGATAAGCTTGAAATTTCAGGTTGAGCTGGTTGGTCTTTGGTAGCGAGATGACTACTGGCCGGTACAAAGGCGGGCCCATAATCCAATATCGCTCGCCCCGGCGTGCCCTCGGCTTGATAGCCGACAAACAGCACATCGTTGCGTGCCTCTGGCAATAAGGCTTTTAAGTAATTCACCACCCGCCCGCCGGTACACATGCCAGATCCGGCCAGTACGATATAAGGCTTATGATTGCGCGCTAAAAATTGCACCGCCTGTAAGTGATCTTGATGGCTGTTGATCACCGTCATTTGTTCAAACGCCAAAGGATGGCGCCCTTCACGTAACCTAGCTTGCGCTTCCAAATTCCAAAACGGCTTTAGTTTGCGATACAGCTCAGTAAAGTTAGCTGCCAAAGGGGAGTCGACCACGATTTCTAATTCATGCCAAGGCAAACCTAGGCCGGCATTGTCTTGGCCAAACTCACTGATCAGGCCTTCAATTTCATACAAGAGATCTTGGGTGCGTCCTAAACTAAATGCAGGAATCAATAAGGTACCGCCATCTTGCAACGCATGTTCAATGGCCGCTTTTAAGCGCAAGCGGCGGTCAATTCGGCTGTCGTGATCTTTATCACCATAGGTGCTTTCGAGTACTAGCACATCAGCCTGTTCTGGCGGAAATGGCGCCATCAGTAACGGCGAATGAGGGGCACCTAAATCGCCACTGAACACTATGGTTTGACTGGGTGTGGCACATTCTACATAGGCTGAGCCTAAAATATGGCCAGCGCGCTGTAGGCGAATGCGCAGTACCATGCCTGCTATTGGCTGCCATTGGTCAAAAGGTAGCGGCTGTAGTTGTGCCTGCACTTTTGCTAATACGTCGGCAATCAGCGCTTTATTGTTGGTAAAACCAATTTTAAGCGCATCTTCTAACATGGTCGGCAGCAGTAAAGCGGACGGCACAGAACAATAAATGGGGCCACTAAAGCCCGCCGCCAATAAATAAGGAATGCGCCCAATATGATCGATATGTACATGGGTAACGATTAAGGCGCGAATATGCGCAATGGCAAAGTCTATCTGTAAGTCGTCGCGCTTATCTCGGCCTTGAAACGAGCCACAGTCAATAAGCAGACCCGCCTCGCCCAACTGTAACTCATGGCAGGATCCGGTAACGCCCGTAATAGCGCCGTGATGTAAAATGTTGATCGATTGATTCATAAACGCATTGTCCTTATTACCGAGCATGGCGGAAATGTCGCAATTGAATCCACTGTAGTCAGATGTAAGCATAGAGGCAAAAAGCCGCCTACTGCGGTTGCAGTGGGCGGCTTAAGAGGGTGCAAGGTTACGCTCCGTGAACGCCTTTAACTTAAACCCAACAGTGCTTACTCAACGTCAGAGGTAACCAATTCTCTATGGCGAGCATCGCGCTTGAGCTTAAAAGGCGCCACTATAAGTGCGAACACTAAGAACAATCCCAAATAACCAATCAGCGGATAGAAGAAAGCCACTAATTGAGTGAAGCCGGCAAAGCTGGCGATAAAGCCCAACACCAGAGTAGCAATACTAAAACGGTTCGCCGCAGGAGTTCGCATTTCAACGAAGCGCGCGACAAACGCATAAAACATGCCAGCACCTGTGCTAAAAATCATACCGAACAATACCAAGGACATGGCCGTCGCTAACCAAGGGGAGATACCGTCGATGATTTTTAACAACGGCAACGCATAACCGCCTACTGTGTCAATTTGTGAGAAAATGGCCAAATGGCTGATCATGATGAGCACACCAACCCCGGCACCGCCCACAAAACCGCCCCACTTAGCGATACGTTCATCTTTTTCGGCACCGCCCATCACAAGCGCCATAGCCGCACCTACGGCAATATTAAACGACACATAGTTAATTGCCGATACCAACCAATGAGGCAAGGTAGAGGGCACGCTTTCTGCTATGGAGGCTAATTCGTCAAAGGTTCTATCCATTGTGATTAGGCTGTAAACACAAATTAATATCAGTGCCAGCACCAAAAATGGCGTAATACTGCCAATCAAATCGACAACCCGCTGCACCTTGAGCATTAAGGTGGCACCCATTAACAATGTCATCACCACACTGCCAATATAAGCTGGCACACCAAACTGCTGATTTAAGGTGGAACCCGCGCCCGCTATCATCACCACGCCCACACCGAAGAGGGTAAAGATAATGATGTAATCAACGATCACACCTAAGTGTCGACCACTGATTTGATAAATCACGGTTTTATGAGACTGTGCACGGGTACGGCTACCGAGCAGCGTTAACATCATGCCTAAATAGGCAAATAAGGCGGTGGCAACCACGGCGGCGGCGGTCCCCATGTGGCCAAAACTGGTGAAGTATTGCAGCACTTCTTGGCCAGAGGCAAAACCAGCCCCCACTATCACACCAATAAAGGCACTGGCGATTCGACAAATCTTCCACATACTATGTTCCATCAAATTTTTCCTCGGGACCTATGTTATTAGCGCTCGGCCTTATTATTTTAATCAGTATTTTTGTCACAATATGGTAATTCGAACTGGGACGAACGTAGCATATTATCGGGCAGCCACCTATTCGACATAAGTGGTAGAGTGGACTCAGAGAAAACTTATCCGAGTAAATTCGACCTTATTAAATATAAAAATAGGCACCACTAGCGTCAGTCGGACGGCCATAAAAAAACGCCGAACCTGTGGATCCGGCGTTGGTGGGCTTAGTGCTATTTTTCAGATCAGTCCAGCGTTTGTACGCCGCCGCCGTTAACGAATAATACTTGGCCGCTCACCCATTTCGAGATAGGCGCGGCAAAATATAATACGGCGCCGGCTATGTCTTCTGGCTCACCTAAACGTTTTAGCGGCGTGTGCGCCAGCATAGTGCGTTCAATTTCGGGCGTTAACACAGTGGCCAAGGCATCGGTACGCACAGCACCCGGCGCCACCGCATTCACGCGAATACCCGCAGGGCCGTAGTCAAAAGCCAAGTTGGCGGTCATGTGATTGATGGCCGCCTTAGAAGATGCATAAGCGCTAATGGCTGGGCTTTTATTAACGGAGCTCATGGACGACATATTGATAATGGAGCCATAGCCCGCATCTTGCATGTGTGGCGCGCACAGTTGTGCCAAGCGCCAGCTGCTAAAGACGTTAAGCTGAAAGGTGTGGGCAAATTGCTCCACGGTTAAGGTGGCTGGGCTTTCGCGACCGGCACCGCCGCCGCCCACGTTGTTTACCAAAATGTTAATTTGGCCAAACTCCGCCAAGGTGGCAGCCACTAATCCGGTTAAGTCCGCGTCTTTAGTTACATCGCACGCCACGGCTTTGGCCTTACCGCCGGCTTTGCGAAGAAGTGCGGCGGTTTCTTCGGCCGCTTCAAGATTAAAATCCGCCACCACTATGCTGGCACCATGAGCAGACAACATTTGGCTGCAGCCTTTACCTATGCCTTTGGCGCCACCCGTGATAATTGCCACTTTACCCTTGAGATCAAACAAGCTTGCTGGATTCATAATCTAGTCCTCTTGGTATCGGAAATAGCTGGAAGCAATAAGCTGAACGTTAAAATACCTTCAGCTTACCAATTCGGGGCTTACTTCCAGCGCTCAGCTTCAAGCTTATGGCTTTACGTCTAGGGCTGCGTCGCTGACTGCTTCATCAGATAATCAGCAACAGCTTGGTACGCGGGTAAAGACGTGGCGTCGTTTGCACCATTGCCCGCAACAGGATGAGAAGCAAAACGCACCAGCACCATTTCGGCTGCAGGGTCGATGTAAATAGTTTGGCCATGAACCCCGCGCGCGGCAAAGGCGCCATTCTTATTGTGCGTGACCCACCACATATCCCGATAAGACCAGCCCTCGAGGTTGCGATAACCGGCTTTAGCAAACGCGTTTACATCGCCGCCCTGTTGAATATCTTTAATGGCGGCAGCCGGAATAATTTGTTCACCCTGCCACAAACCTTGATTTCGGATCAGCTCGCCAAAGCGCGCCATATCGCGCAAGCCCGCACTCAAGCCGCCCCCAGCGAAGGGAATGCCTAACTCATCCACTTGATAATAGGCATCTTGTTCCATGCCGATACGTTGCCAAATCTTTTCCGATAATAGCTCGGCCACGGATTTATTGGTGACCTTAGCAATAATCCATCCCAGCGCATCGCTATTAATGGTTTTATAGCCAAAGGCCTCGCCATGCTCGCCTTGCTTTTTTACTTGCTTCAAGTATTCAAAGTAACCGACCGGTCCCGTGTAATCTTTAGGCTTAGGCAATGGATTGCCCGCTGCGGAATAGGCCCAAATTTCGGCTTCAGGATCTGCGTAGTCTTCGCTGTATTTTAGGCCTGTGGTCATGTCCATTACTTGGCGAACCGTGGCGTCACCAAAAGCGGAATCACTCAGCTCAGGCACGTATTCACTGACTTTTTTACTGTCATCCAGCACACCTTCCGCCACCAAGATGGCAGCCAAGGTACCGGTAAAAGATTTGGTAACCGACATGGCGGCGTGCTGCTTGTCGGCCGTTAAGGCCGCAAAATAATCTTCATACACTATCTGGCCTTTGTGCAAAATCACTATGCCATCTGTGTAGTTATGCCATAAGGAGTCGACGAAACGCATCGGTTTACTGCCGTCCGTAGGCGTAAACTCCAGTTGACTGATGGCATTGCTCACCATTTTGTCGGTGGTTTTAGGCAAGGGTTGGCTTTCCTTTATGCCATGGGGCACACCCACAGTCGGCAAAAATTGACGCATATTGACCACACTGTAGCGCAACGCCGGAAAGGCAAAAAATGATCCATCCGAAACCTTTAAGCGCTTATCTGGCGGCGGCGGAAAGCCTTGCATCCAGCCTAAGGTATTAGGATCACTGTCTTTGGCTGACAGTAATGCGGTGGCTTCTATCGCAGGCGCGGTGGCAATCGCCTGCACAGCCGTGCTCGCTAGCAATAAGGGCATCATTGACAAACATGCCAAGCCAAAGCGACGCTTAATACCGACTGAGTTTCCACGCAGAGATAAACAGTTCTGTACGGCTCGTTGATTAGGATTTAACTCACTCATTAGCACTCCTGCTAGGGCTTAGTTCAATAAACGTAGCTTGATAAACATTAGTTCGATAAACATAACTCGAGAAATCAGTTACTAAAGTCGGGGAACATGTCGGCAACAATATCCCGCAAGCTTACACTAAAGTCGTAGACACATAAAAATAAGCCTGCCCATTTTGGGCTTAGCCAAGGTTACAAGTGACGAGGCGAGTGCGATCTGTGCCTTGTCAGACAGGCTTACATGATGCACGACTAACGTAAGCCTAGAGCTAACAACATCAAATCAGTGATCCTCAAACACCTGCACCTGCTGCTTATCGTCCTCATTTCGCTCAACGCTATAGTGAATGGTTCGCGTGAGGGTTTCGTCCATGTCTTCATTTTTCAGATTCACGGCTAAGTCTGCGCGACAGAGTAAACCGCCGGTTTGGTCGTTACTTTCTAAGGTTTGGATGTCATGCAATTGATACGAATATTTAACACCGTCGTCTGCTCCTGCCTGCTCAAGCAAGGTGCGATTCACCACCTCTTTAACTAAGGAGGTGGTGTGGGCGCCATCACAGGCCAACACGGACGAATCCTCTGAGCAGCCACTGAGCGCCCACAGCACGCCTAACGCGGATAATAGTGTTCCGTATTTCATTATATTTCCTCGTTAATTAATGACTCATTATATAAATACTTAATCTCTATTAATTTTTATTGGTTTCATTATGAGCGCCAGCTATGCCACTCATGATAACTTAAAAAAACGAGTCGTTTATTATCACGCTAATAGCGTCGCAGTTTGCGATTAAGCCTGATTTAAATCAATCTTAAAAATATTTACCTCGGCTCATACATATAAAAAAGCCCAGCAAAAGCTGGGCTTTTAGCCTGCTATTTAAGCAGAAAATAAAACAAGGTATGCCATTATTAACTAGCTGTGCTTAACACACTTTGCGCCAACCATAAGGTGTAACCCACATAAGACAGCAGCAATAAGCCACCGCCAAGGCGGGTAATGCGCCCAGGACGACCTTTAAAGCCGTAGCCCAGCACAAACAATGACAAGGTAAACCCTATCATCATCGTAAAGTCTCGGCTGATCACCTCACTCGGTACCGCCATGGGATGAATAACACCGGCAAGGCCAACCACGGCCAAAGTGTTAAACAGGTTAGAGCCAATCACGTTGCCGATGGCTAAGTCATGTTGATTTTTGCGGATCGCCACAATAGAGGACGCCAACTCCGGCAAGGAAGTGCCAATCGCCACTATGGTCAGGCCGATAATTAAATCGCTAACACCAAAGGCTTGGGCAATATCTACCGCGCCCCATACCAATAACCGTGAGCTGGCCACCAATAGCACTAGACCCACTACCAGCCAAAACCAGGCTTGTTTGGCGCTCATGCTATTGTCATCCAACGCCTCAGACTCGTCTTCAGATAAACTATCCGCACCGCCTTTCATGCCCTGCTTGATGCTCCAAAACATATAAAGAGCAAACACCAACAGCAAGATGATGGCGTCTAGCAGACTGAGCATGCCGTTCCATACTAGGCCTAAAGACAGCAAACTTATCAGCACCAAAATTGGCAGTTCTTTGCGCAGTACTTGGGAGTTCACAGTGATAGGGCTAATTAACGCTGTAATAGCTAAAATTACACCGATGTTAGCAATATTGGAGCCGTAGGCATTACCCAAAGCCAAACCTGGATTGCCTTGCCAAGCGGCAATCACAGATACCACGATTTCCGGTGCTGAGGTACCAAAGCCCACTATCACCATACCAATCAATAAGGGCGGCATGCCGGCATAACGAGCAGTGGCCGAGGCACCGTCCACAAAGCGGTCGGCACTCCACACCAAAATGATTAATCCCACCACTATGGCGGCTAACGGCATCAGCATGAGGTTGCTCCTTGCATGACAAACAAGGAAGTAGAATTAGCGAGTAAAAAACCATCTAGTAGTTGCATAAAGACTCGTTGAGGGCGGGATTATGGATACCAGAGCCAAACTTAGTTCCCGCCCGAGGCATAAGTTTGACTCAGGTCTCACCAATTAAGAGTCTATATGACCCTAACACCATCACCATAAGCTTGTGGCTTAGAGATTGTTGATAATGGTTTCGGCAGGCGCCGAACGGTTACTCCCCCAAGAGGCGCACATTGTGCCAGCTTGCCGTGCTTTTGAAAAGTCTGCACCCAAGAGCCTTGGCTAAATAATCGCTAAATAATTCACCCTCAATAATGCAACCTGTAGCTAGCCAACACCAAAGAGCCTCAAAGGCACCTCTTGCTCGCATATTTTTTATTGTTGTTACTTTCGGCCGTTAACAACATTTATTGATCTCTATCAGCATTTATCTGTGCAGCTTCCTCATACTTTCATTACAGATACTCATTTAAATTATAAAAATAATAAGCAACCGAATATCAGGGATCACTATATGAAATTAAAAACCCTAGTCGCGGCCATGGCCATGACCTTTGTCTTATCAGCGCAAGCAGCCGAGCTGCCAGTCATAGAAGCCGTGTTGACGGCTCCTCCTATGGTGCCACCCCCGCTTAATCGTGATCACGCCGCCAAAGTGGTAGTGAAAATGGAAACGGTAGAAAAAGTCATGGAAATCGCCGATGGCGTTGAGTACATGTTCTGGACCTTTGGCGGTTCTGTGCCCGGCCAGTTTTTACGTATTCGTGAAGGCGATGAGGTTGAATTTCATCTCTCTAACCACCCCAGTTCAAAAATGCCGCACAACATAGACTTGCACGCTGTGAATGGCCCAGGTGGTGGGGCTGCAGCCTCTTTTACCGCACCAGGCCACACTTCGGTCTTTAACTTTAAAGCCCTGCATCCAGGCCTGTATGTTTACCACTGTGCTACCGCACCTGTGGGCATGCACATCGCCAACGGCATGTACGGTTTAATCTTGGTTGAGCCCAAAGAAGGCCTGCCACCGGTTGATAAAGAATACTACGTAATGCAAGGCGACTTTTATACTCAAGGCGCCTATGGCGAGCAGGGTTTTCAAGCCTTCGACATGGATAAAGCCATTAAAGAAGACGCCGACTATGTACTGTTTAACGGCTCGGTTGGCGCACTGACCGGTGATAAATCTTTAACCGCAAACGTAGGTGAGACAGTACGTTTATTTGTGGGTAACGGTGGCCCTAACTTGGCATCCAGTTTTCACGTGATAGGTGAGATTTTCGATAAAGTAACGGTAGAAGGCGGCTTGTTGGAAAACCGCAACGTACAAACCTCTTTGATCCCTGCCGGCGGCGCCTTAATGGCCGAGTTTAAGGTCGATGTACCGGGCAACTTCATCATGGTTGACCACTCCATCTTCCGCGCCTTTAACAAGGGTGCGCTGGGCATGATCGCCGTTGATGGCCCAGAAGATAAGGCTATTTACTCCGGCAAAGTGGCTGATAACGTCTACTTGCCAGAAGGCTCTGCGGTACAGAGCATTGTGAACGATCGACCTAAATTAGTGGCCGCCAGTAAAGAAGAACGCATGCTGTACGGCAAGCGTGTTTATGAAGCTAACTGTCAGGCCTGTCACCAAGCGGATGGTAAGGGGATACCCGGCGCCTTCCCTCCATTGGCCAAGTCTGACTTCTTAAACGAAAACACGACTCGTGCCATTGATGTGGTGATCCACGGCTTGAAGGGCCCGATAAAAGTGAATGGCGCCGCCTATGACAGCATTATGCCGGCCATGAGCCTAACGGATGAAGATACCGCTAACGCCTTAACCTATGTACTAAATAGCTGGGACAACAAGGGCACTGTTATCAAAAATGAAGAGGTGGCAAAACGCCGTCAAGAAGGCAAAACCATCATAATGGAAGGGAGCGCGCACTAATGAAGACGGCGCTACTGCTCGGCTTAGCCGCCTTGCACACTGGCGTGCCTTTTGTTTCTGAAGCAAACATGGCCGAACTTCCTCGCGGGGAAGTTCGGCCGCTTTACTTAACCAAAGACAGTCCATTGACAGAGGTGGCGGCCTTTTTTTTAGACCTACTACCTGTGACTAACGCTGAATTCGCACACTTCGTGAGTCAGCATCCCACTTGGCAAGCCGGCCAAGCACCCGCATTATTTGTGGAGTCTCAGTATTTAAGTCATTGGCTGGGCGTTGATGGCCGCCCTCGCCCTGAGCAGCTACAGCAAGCGGTTACTCATGTGTCTTGGTATGCGGCTAACGCCTACTGCCAAGCCCAAGGCAAACGCTTGCCAACCGTATCGGAATGGGAATACGCCGCTCAGGCATCAGAACTAAGCGCTAACGGCAGTAAAGAAGTCGGTTACACGCAACGCATTTTGTCTTGGTATGCCAAACCCGCCACCGCCGTCTTGCCAAACGTCGGGCAAAGCCCGGCCAATTTCTGGAAAATACAAGACTTACACGGGTTAGTATGGGAATGGACCCAAGATTTTAACACCGCTTTGGTAACCGGTGAGTCGCGGGGCGACAGCAGCCTAGATCAAGGTTTATTTTGCGGTTCGGCGGCCGCAGGCTCAGCCGATCCGTCCGATTATGCCGCTTTTATGCGCTACGGTTTTCGCTCCAGCTTGAAGGCACCTTATACCCTAGGCAACCTCGGCTTTAGATGCGCACAAGACAGCCTTGAGCCAAAAAGCAGCCCTGAGCTAAATAAAAGCCCTGAGCTACAAAACAGCCCTGAGCTAAACAAAAGCCTTGGGCTACAAAAAAGCATTAAGCAAGCTAAAAGCGCTAATGAGCCCGTAAGCACACTGGCTCAAGGAGGGAGTTAATGAGAATACTGTTCGCCTTATTGATAATGTGCAGTTTATTGCCGCTGGCGGCTCAGGCCGTTCTGCCCGGTGACTCTGTGTACCAGCTAAAGAGTCAGTGGCAAGATAGCCAAAACCAATCGCAGAACATAGCAAGCCTAGCCGGTAAAAAGCAGATAGTGGCGCTAGTCTATACCGACTGCATTACCGCCTGCCCGATTATTGTGTCGGACATGAAGGCCATTCAAAACGCCCTCACCCCAGAGCAACAAGCACAAATGGGCTTTGTTTTAGTGTCATTAACCCCGGCACGTGATACGCCTAAGGTAATGCGCCACTTTGCAAAAAAGCGCGAGCTTGATAAGCATTGGATCCTGCTCAGTAGCAAGGATGAAGACGTGCGCACGTTGGCCATGGCTTTAAACATTCAATACTTGGGCTTACCCGATGGTGAAGTGTCTCACTCTAACGCCATTACCGTGCTCGACGAGCAAGGCCGTCTGCAATTGCAGCAAGTTGGTATGCCCGGCGGCCCAGAGGCACTGATCAAAAAAGTATTTAATTAACGCTAAAAGCCGGAAGCGACAAAAGCCCCAAATCGATAGGTTTAGGGCTTTTTAAATTCAGCACCGTTTAGCTTCTAGCCGCTCTCTTAGTCACAAGTAAGTAAAGCGCGAAGATGCCGTGATTTGCCTCCGTCAACTCGCTTAACCTGCTTCCATGCGGCGCTCGGCAAATGCCGTCCATAGCATTTGACGGTTGACTCCGGCAATAACCACTGCCTCTACCAGTGGTTTGGAACCTATTGAGATTGCCAACAGCCAGCCCTTATACCGGCAGGAAGGCAGAGGGCGTCTGCTCAGCCGACCATCTGCGCCAAGGATGGCGCGGTTTGAGCCCCCATGGATGGGTTTACGGCGTGTCGGAGGAGCGGTGCGCTCTGCCTGACATCGCTATTAAGCACAACAAAAAGAGGTGACCAAGAGACAGCCGTTTAGCTTCTAGCTATTCTTCCTGCTCTAGCTCTTGAATCCGCGCTTGCAGCTCAATAATGTGGGCTTTTAATGCCTCTACTTGCTCAAACAAAGCCTGATTGTCTTGGCTATTACCGGTATCCACATACTGCTCATAATCCACATCGGCAAATAAATGAGCAAAACGCGCATCGCGTTTACCGGGCAATTTTGCCAGCTTAGCCACGTAAGGGCCTTGCGTGATCAGGCTGTGTAGGCTGGCTTCAACGCTGGATACATCGCTAAAGGCATGCAAACGCGGGGTGCGGCTGCGTAATTCGCCCATAGTTTGCGGCCCACGTAATAGCAGCTCACACACTATGGCAAGCTCGGCTGCAGTCAATTGCAGATCACCAAATTCGGTATTACAAAAGCGATGCTGGTATTTGGCGGTGCGGGAATTAAAGTCGGCGCAGTTATTCACTAAATGGCGTGCCGATAGCGAATCCAGAGCCACTTGCAGCTCGGCTTCGCTAATACTCATCACCGGCTGGCGATTACTCTTTTGATTGCAGGCGTTAAGCAGGGATTTAAACGTGAGCGGATACACCTCGGGCGTAGACACTTGTTTTTCGATCAAACAACCGATAACCCTTTGTTCTAATGGCGAAAGCATTTCCATAAACAGACTCCTTTGTTTTATGCCAGCCTAACGGACAACCCCCAAAACACCAAACCTTATGCCGCTATTAGCAGACCTACAATGGTGGCAGACCATAAGCGGCACGCGCCCGATTGCAGGCCCCCTCCTCATCAAAGGCCTCAAATTCTCGGCATGGGCTGGGTCTGTTGGTATAGATGCTGCAAGACACACACTTACCTACCTCTCCTTCCAAGGCGATACAGTGAGGCTCAGCCTGATTGGTGCCCTGCATCGCCATGTGGGACAGGTTTATCGGCTCGGTCAGAGATTCAGGCACCAGAAAATCACCGAGGATCTCGCCCCAGTAAAATGAAACACGAAAATAGGCGCAGCAAGCACCACAGGTCAAACAGGGATTACCACTACTCACAACGTCTTACCTCTAAGCAAAACTAAAAGGTGACTAAAAACAATACGTAAGGATGACGGAGCTAGATCCGCAGGGTCGGGTAGTAGCGATGAGGTAGGGCGTGTCAGACGAGTGTCTGTTACACGGCTGGTCGATGTGTGCTCCTCAAAAGAGTGACCTAAGTGTGGGTGATAAACCGCGCGTATTAAACAATCTAAAACGCCTAACACGCAAGCATTCAACGCACTGGCGATAAAATAAAATCACTCTTAATCATAGACTCATGAACGCAGGAAAATGCGCCTTAGGCCTGCGAGCAAAACAGCCATTTGTTATGCAACGCAAAATATGAAAAACACACCTTAATTTAGCCTGTTGACCTGTAGATGTAGCCATAGGTGGCCTGGCTCAGGTAAAACAGTGTCAGCCATGCGGGAGCAGATGCAGCGCCAAAACAGATTGCAGGGCGAATTCAAGGTGTAACTGTATTATGGGCAGCCGCTTATGCTTGAAGACGCCTGCGGGCGCCTTTTTCTTTCGCTGGCAAAAGCGGCATACTGACAGCCACGCTAAAACACAGTGAACTATCACCTTCATCAGGAGAGCAATATGTTATTG
>JAHLFI010000076.1 GCA_018883865.1 Candidatus Oceanisphaera merdipullorum | reverse complement strand
TTTAGCAAGTGGGCACCGGCACCGCAGCCGCGCACTGCCCATGAGCGTGAAGTTGAGGCTTGCGAAGATAAGTTCTCAGGCTTCGTGTTTAAAATTCAAGCCAACATGGATCCGCGCCACCGCGACCGTATTGCCTTTATGCGCATAGTGTCTGGTACCTATAGCCAAGGCATGAAAATGAAGCATGTGCGCATTAATAAAACCATCAGCATTTCCGATGCCGTTACCTTTATGGCTGGCGATCGTGAGCGCGCCGAAGAAGCGGTAGCCGGCGATATTATCGGCCTGCATAACCACGGCACTATTCAAATTGGTGACACCTTTACTCAAGGTGAAGATCTTAAGTTTTCTGGTATTCCGAACTTTGCACCTGAATTATTCCGTCGTATTCGCTTGCGTGATCCGCTTAAGCAAAAGCAATTATTAAAAGGCTTAGTGCAGTTATCGGAAGAGGGCGCGGTGCAGTTATTCCGCCCACTTGATAACAACGACCTGATCGTGGGTGCGGTAGGTGTGCTGCAGTTTGATGTGGTGGTGTCGCGCTTGAAGTCGGAATATAACGTGGATGCGCTTTATGAGTCCGTTAACGTTTCCACCGCGCGTTGGGTGTATTGCGACGATGCCAAGAAGTTGGACGAGTTTCAGCGTAAAGTATCACTGAACTTGGCCCTAGATGGCGGCGATAATCTTACTTATATCGCGCCCACGCATGTGAACTTAAATTTGGCGCAAGAGCGTTATCCCGACATCGAGTTCTGCAAGACTCGCGAGCACTAAACACTGATGTTGAGTGATTAAACAACAACGCCGGCCTAGCTGGCGTTTTTTATTGCCCGCTTCGGGCGCGGTACATTTTAAGCTGTACGCTATAAGTCACAGTAAGACTTAACTTACCGCGTATCGCGTGAGTATATCTGGAGGCCAAATGCCGATCACCGACAGTCATTGTCATTTTGACTTTGCCGCCTTTGGTCCTGCTTGGGGGCTTGGGGGAAAACAAGAGCGCGCGGCGCATTGGCAACGGGCGCAGGCGGTAGGCGTACATAGGCTGGTAATACCGGGCATAGACTCGGTGCAATGGCCGCTGTTGCCTAGGCTGTGTGGCGAGCATCAGGGACTCTATTACGCTTTAGGTTTGCATCCTTGGTGGTTAGAAGAGGCGGTAACGGATTGGCCACAGCAGTTAGCATTCGCGTTAGAACGCGCAGTAGCGGATCCACTTTGCGTGGCAGTCGGCGAGATAGGGCTAGATAAACACTTGTCGGTACCGCAAAACTTGCAAGAAGAGGCCTTGATTACCCAGCTAAAATTGGCGCAGCAATTTAAATTACCTGTGATCTTACACAGCCAAGGCACCCACGACCGCTTGCTGAAATGGCTGCGTTTATATCCCGTAATTGGCGGCGTGGTGCACGGTTTTTCGGGATCTTTGCAACAAGCAGAGGCCTTTTGGCAACTCGGTATTCATCTCGGAGTGGGCGGCACCATTACCTATGCCCGCGCCAATAAAACCCGCAGTGCCATTGCTGCCATGCCGGTGGAAGCCTTAGTGCTGGAAACCGATGCGCCGGATATGCCGCTCAGTGGTTTTCAAGGTCAACCTAATCATCCGCAGCTTTTGCCCTTGGTGCTCAGTGCCTTGGCCGAGCTGCGCCAAATGGATGAAGCCAGCTTAGCCTTGCAACTTGAGCAAAATGTCGACCAGCTGTTTGGCTGGTCTTGCGGCTAACAGCGCGGCTTTCTGGCTGCCCATTCTGATATGCTGATAAAAAAGCAGGAGCAGCGCATGAGTCAGTCCCATCCCTCCTTAGTCACAGCAGCACAGCAAGCGCTGGCCAACCAAGCCTTGAACATGATGGACTTAACCCGCCTTAATGATGACGATTGCGAGCAGCGCATTCGTACTCTGTGCCAACAGGTGGTTACCCCTTTTGGCTGTGTGGCGGCGGTGTGTGTTTATCCGCGCTTTATTGAGGTAGCTAAACACACCTTGCAAGCACTTAATGTGAGCGAGCAAGTCAAGATAGCCACTGTGGTTAACTTCCCTTACGGTCTAGATAGCATTACGCAAGTGGAGCAAGATATTAAAACCGCCATTGCAGCGGGCGCTCATGAGATAGACTTAGTGCTGCCCTATCGGCAACTGATGGCCGGCGATAGCGAATTTGCGCAGTCCATGGTGCAAGCGGCCAAGGCGATTTGTGTTGAGGCGAGCATGACGCGCTTTCCTTTAGATAAACCCATCTTCCTTAAAGTCATTATTGAAAGCGGCGAGCTGGCTACGGGTACGCTTATTACTCAAGCCAGTAAACTGGCGATTGACGGAGGGGCTGATTTTATTAAAACCTCCACCGGCAAGGTGGCGATAAATGCCACTTTAATGGCCGCCGAGCTGATGCTCACCGCCATGCGCGATAGCGGCAAAAATGTAGGCTTTAAAGCCGCCGGCGGCGTGCGTACCACGGCAGAAGCCTTGCAGTATTTACAATTGGCGGCGGGTATTATGGGTGAAGATTGGCTAACATCGGCACATATGAGATTTGGTGCCTCTGGTTTATTAACTCAGCTGTTAGCTAGCCTCACAGAACAAGAAGCCGAACCAGCTAGCGATAAAAATAAGCTTGGCTATTAACGATAAGCCCTCACAATTTGTCGCTGCATTTAGCGCATAAGGAAACAGATGAAACGCGCCCTAGTATTAGTACTCGACTCTTTTGGTATTGGCGGCGCGCTAGATGCGGCTGAATTTGGCGATCAAGGTGCCGACACCTTAGGCAGCATTGCCTTGGCCTGTGCCGAGGGCCGAGCCGAGCTTAATGATGTAAGTACGGGGCGGCATAGAAGTGGCCCTTTGCAATTACCCAATTTAGCCAAGTTAGGCTTGTTTCATGCCCACCTTGCTAGCACAGGCCACATGGCCGCGGGCGTGAGCCTGCCCGAAAGCGTGATAGGCAGTTATGGCTATGCTCAAGAAATATCCTCGGGTAAAGACACGCCTTCCGGCC
>JAHLFI010000075.1 GCA_018883865.1 Candidatus Oceanisphaera merdipullorum | reverse complement strand
AAGCGCCGAGCACGCCGCTGGTATTTCAAAAAGAATGGCAGCCAGACGTTAAGCTGGACTTGGACACTAAAAGCACCCGTTTAGCGGACAACATCTTCGAAGTTATCTTAACCTTGACCGTTACCTGTGTGCTGGGCGAAAGCGAAACGGCTTACCTGTGCGAAATCCAACAGGCAGGTATTTTCACCATTGGCAACATGGAAGAGCAGCAACTGGCGCACTGCTTAGGTGCTTTCTGCCCGAATATTTTGTTCCCTTACGCCCGCGAAACCGTAGGCAGCTTAGTGGGTCGCGGCTCTTTCCCGCAGCTTAATTTGGCACCGGTGAACTTTGATGCCTTGTTTGCCGCGCACATGCAGCGTGCACAAGAACAGCAGCAGGCCAATGCCTAATGGTTAAAGATGCCGCCATCTCAGTATTGGGTGCTGGCTCTTACGGTACCGCCTTGGCCATTGCACTGGCGCGCAATGGCCATAACACCTTGCTGTGGAGCCACAGAGCCGATCAGGTCGCCACTTTGGCGGCGGATCGCTGCAACAAGTTGTTTCTACCTGACGCTATTTTCCCCGATAGCTTACTGCTTACCGCCGACTTAAAAGAAGCGGTTCAGGCTAGTCGTGACTTGCTGATCGTGGTGCCTAGCCATGTTTTTGGCGATGTATTGAGCCAAATAAAGCCCTTTTTGCGTCCTGATAGCCGAGTGGCGTGGGCTACCAAGGGGCTGGATCCCAAGACGGGCAATCTGCTGCAAGTGGTGGCGCGCGAGGTGCTAGGGAAGCAGGTGCCGTTAGCTGTGTTGTCTGGCCCTACCTTTGCTAAAGAACTGGCCATGGGCTTGCCCACGGCGATTTCTTTGGCCGCCACTGACGACGACTTTGCTAAAGAGCTTGGCGATCTCTTGCACTGCGGCCGTTCGTTTCGCGTTTATTTAAACGACGACATGATAGGCCTGCAGTTGGGTGGGGCGGTAAAAAACGTCATCGCCATCGGTGCCGGTTTGGCTGATGGTTTAGGCTTTGGCGCCAACGCCCGCACTGCTCTTATTACCCGTGGGTTAGCAGAGTTACAGCGTTTAGGTGTCGCCTTAGGTGCTCAAGAAGATACCTTTATGGGCATGGCGGGCTTGGGCGACTTAGTGCTGACTTGCACTGATAACCAGTCGCGCAATCGCCGCTTTGGTTTGGCGTTAGGCCAAGGCAAAGATGTGCAAACCGCCATGGCAGAGATAGGCCAAGTAGTGGAAGGCTATCGCAACGCCGCCGAAGTACAGCAGCTTGCCCTGCGTCACGGTATTGAAATGCCGATCTGTGAGCAGGTCTATGAAGTCTTGTATCAAGGTAAAGATGCCAAAGAAGCGGCTATTTCTTTGTTGAGTCGTGATAGAAGGCCGGAATAGCGAAGATAAAGCGGTAAGTTGTCAGTTAGAAACTGGAAGTTAAACACCGTCTCACATCTTACGAGCAAACAAAAAGGGAACCATTTAGGTTCCCTTTTTGTTTGCTCAGCGCCGCACTTTCTTAAGTCTTTATTGGTAATAAGAGTGCGCGCCACGCTCGTGATCGGTGGCATCGCGCACGCCAGTAATTTCGCCGGCAAACTGCTCTAACAGCTGCTTCTCAATGCCGTCTTTCAAAGTCACGTCTATCATAGAGCAACCGTTACACCCGCCGCCAAACTGCAAGATAGCCAAGCCTTCAGGGGTAATTTCAGTTAACACTACTTGGCCGCCATGACTTGCTAAACCGGGATTTATTTGTGACTGCAATAAATACTCAACGCGATCCGCTAATGGCGCATCGCTAGGCACTTGTGCCATTTTAGCGTTTGGCGCTTTTAGCGTGAGCTGTGAACCCATTTTGTCACTAACAAAGTCAATTTCCGCGTCTTGTAAGAAAGAGACACTTTGTTTATCGACGACAGCCTCGAAGCCGGTATAGGGCAGATGTAAATCATCATGCTCAACCGCATCCGGTGGGCAATAAGAAACGCCGCACTCGGCATTAGGGGTGCCCGGATTAACCACAAACACCCGAATGTTGGTGCCTTCTGGTTGCTGCGACAGCAATTTGCAAAAGTGTTCCTGGGCAGTTTCGGAAATCGTAATCATAGCTAACCTCATAAACCTGACTAAACAACTCAGGTAAGCATACTCTTGTTGTGCGCACTTGAATAGCCGAGAGCACGTCATGGCTGCTGCCTATCTAGGGTGCGACAAGGCGCCCACACTTCGACTACCTCAACGCCTTGTGCGTGCAATAAATGAGTCAGTTCTTTCATCGTGCTGCCGGTGGTAATTACATCGTCGAGCAGCGCCACATGGCGATAAGGCAGCGCTTTAGCCGCAAAAGCCTGATGCAAGTTTTGCTGACGTTGGCGCCGTGTTAGTTGGGTTTGAGTCGCGGTGTGACGCTGCCGTTTAAGGCTGTGGAGGTCGATGGTGATGGGCAGCACATGCCGCAGACCAAGAGCGATTTCCTCCGCTTGATTATAACCGCGTCGCAGTTGTCGCCACCAATGCAAAGGCACGGGCAAGACAGCCTCGGGATAAGGTGGGCTAATGCGGTGCGCGAGTAGCTGGCCTAGCAAACGGCCATTAAGTCGCTGATGATGATATTTAAGACCGTGGATCAGGCCACTAAAGGGCGGCGCAAAATCCGCTAGTACTTGCATGCGCGCCCAAATGGGCCGGTCACGCTGGCAGCGACCACAATGCGCATCATCGGTAGTTAATGGAAAGGCGCAATAGGTGCAGGGCTGAATGAGCTTAGGCAATTCATCTCGGCATTGATTACAAATTAAAGGCTGTTGCTGGCAATCGTGGCGGCACAGCAAACATTGGCCCCACCAGAGTGGGCTTGCTTGTTGTAGGTGAGTGACCAGCCGTCTTATCATGAGCACTAGCCTCAACAGAGAAGAGTTATGAGTGTATACCTAGAAAGTCGCGGGCAAGGCCCAGATCTGGTGCTGGTGCATGGTTGGGGCATGAATGGCGCCGTGTGGCAGCCTTTGGTTGAACGGCTGGAGTCGGATTTTTGTATGCATATGGTCGACTTGCCAGGCTTCGGTCATAGCAAACCACTGCCTGACGGCGCCTTACTATCAGATTGGTCACAAGCTGTGTTGGAGGTAGTGCCGCAACAGGCCGCTTGGTTGGGTTGGTCGTTAGGCGGCTTAATCGCCACCCAAGCGGCCTTGCAAGCGCCGAGTCGCGTTAGTCAATTGCTGACCTTGGCTAGCTCGCCCTGCTTTGTAGCCAAAGATAATTGGCCGGGTATTAAGCCCGAGGTGTTAACGGCTTTTGCCGAGCAGTTGAACGAAGATCATGAAGCCGTGATCAAGCGCTTTTTAGCACTGCAGGCCATGGGTAGCGAACACGCTAAGACAGACGTTCGCCAATTGCGGCACAGCCTGAACAGTAAACCTAGCCCCAATACTGATGCCCTGATCGCCGGTTTAAACTTGTTGGCTGATGTCGATTTGCGTACTCAATTGGCTGAATTGCAGATGCCAGCATTGCGCCTATACGGCCGGCTCGATGGTTTAGTGCCTTATAAAACAATTCCGCTAGTGGAGGCATTATTGCCGACCGCCAACCGACGGCAATATATAGAGGCGAAGGCCTCGCATGCGGCTTTTATCTCGCATCCTGACGCCACCGCTGAGAAAATTCGTGCCTTTTTACAGCCCGCAGATATGGTTTAACCGTCATTTAGATTCAAGTCTCGCGGCGTAAAAAAGAGCAAATAATGCCATACTAAACTACTCAGCAGCATCAATTTAGATTCATTATTAATCAATAATTTACACTGACATTATTCATAGATCACATCAGCAATAAGCCGTTAGAGGCCTAGCTGATAGTGGCTTTGGCGGTCAGTTAAAGAAGCTAAATCAACTCGCCGTAACCATAATCAGCTGATTCATGCAGGGAGGTTATGATGGCCATACCGATAA
>JAHLFI010000074.1 GCA_018883865.1 Candidatus Oceanisphaera merdipullorum | reverse complement strand
TGCTCTGGCGCATTTTGATTTGAAAAATGCGAGCAAGCGCTAAGAATGCGAAGCTCTTTGTCTAGGGCTTTATGTTAGGCTTCATTTGTAGAACATAGTGTAAAAAAGCACCTTAATAGCTATAGCAAAATAACAAAAAAGCCAAAATAACCAAAATAACCAAAGAGAGAGAAAACATGCAAAGGAAGCTGTCTTTACTCACCCTTGGAGGATTGGGCGCATTGTTCAGTACCTCGATCGCGGCGGCCGAAGTGCCCCAGGATTTAACGCACACCAGCGTGGGGTTGTTTGCGCTGGCGGTGTTTGTCTTCGCTTATATATTGGTGATGGCAGAGGAATATCTGCACTTAAGAAAATCCAAACCCGTGTTGATTGCCGCCGGTATTATTTGGGTGGTCATCGGTTGGACCTACATGCATAATGGTTTTGGTAATTTGCCTAAAGACGCCTTTCGGCACAACTTATTAGAATATGCTGAACTACTGCTGTTTTTATTGGTGGCCATGACCTACATCAGCGCCATGGAAGAGCGCGGTCTGTTTGATGCGCTGCGCTCTTGGATGATACGCCGCGGTTTTAGTTATAAATCGTTATTTTGGTTAACCGGTATCTTAGCGTTCTTTATCTCACCGGTGGCAGATAACTTAACCACGGCGCTATTGATGAGTACTGTGGTGATTAAGGTGGCGGAGGGCGATAAGAAATTCATTAATATCTGCTGCATTAACATCGTCATCGCCGCTAACGCTGGGGGTGCCTTTAGTCCCTTTGGTGACATTACTACCTTAATGGTGTGGCAAGCGGGCATCATTGAATTTAATGAGTTCTTCATTTTGTTTATTCCGGCAGTGGTGAACTATTTAGTCCCGGCCATCATCATGAGCTTCTTTATTGAAAATCGCTGCCCAGTGGCTGTGTATGAAAAAGTCGTATTGAAACGCGGTGCATTGCGCATCGTGTTTTTATTCTTGCTGACCGTCGCCTCGGCCGTGGCCTGTCACAGCTTGTTCGACTTGCCGCCGGTGCTGGGCATGATGACAGGCCTGGGTTACTTGCAGTTCTTTGGTTATTACTTACGTCAAACTTTGGACAAATCGGTGGCGCGCCAAAAAGTCATGGCCGCTAAGCGGGGAGACGAAGAAGCCTTACAGCGTTTAGGCAGCGTGGTGCCATTTGATGTATTTAGCCGCGTGGCGCGCGCCGAATGGGACACCTTATTGTTCTTTTACGGCGTGGTGATGTGCGTGGGTGGTCTCGGTTTTATGGGTTACTTAGCGCTGGGTTCCGAGCTGTTGTACGGCCATTGGAATGCGGTGTACGCCAATATCGCCATTGGCTTGGTCTCGGCTGTGATTGATAACATTCCGGTGATGTTTGCGGTGCTGACCATGAATCCCGAAATGTCCCACGGCAACTGGCTGTTGGTAACCTTGGCTGCGGGTGTGGGCGGCAGCTTGTTGTCGGTCGGCTCGGCGGCGGGGGTAGCCTTAATGGGCCAAGCGCGCGGCATGTATACCTTTATGGGCCATCTGAAGTGGACGCCGGTGATTTTGCTCGGCTACGTAGCCAGTATTATGATGCATCTGTGGTTAAATGCGGACAGTTTCAATATCTTTGGTTAAGGTTTAGATTAGATAGTTCGACAGCAAACAAGCCCTGACGGCAGCAGCGTCAGGGCTTTTTCATGCGTAAGGTGGGAAGCTTCAGGTCCAAAGAGCGCGTAAGCACAGAACGTCAAGCAATGTATTATCTTTTATAGTGTGCCCGTTTCTGGTGCAAAGAGGATTTCGACATTGTCTGGTTGTGGATTTAAAAACTCATTAGCATAGGATTAGCTGGTTAAAACGGCTGCGATTAATTAGACGCCTTGGCGCTGGGCGGTAATATTTCCTCACTCCTCACGAGCATAAAAAAGCCCCAACGGGTTGGGGCTTTGGGTTATTGAACCATCAAGCTATCAAGAGCAGTGAGTTACATAGCGCTAGGCAGTGGGTGTCGTTCCTTTACGGGGTAGCGGCGGCGCTGTAGCCAGACCACTAACGCCAGCACTAATAAACCAGGGATCCACATCAGCTCTTTGACCCAGCGTTCGGTAGGGGCACGCACCTGCATAATTTGCTGATCGAAGTCTAAGCCGGCATCCGCGGCGGGGCTGTTGAACGACACACTGTCGATCAATACCTTACCGTCTTGCTCATAGAGCTTCAAACCCAGCTTTTCGAGACGTTCGGCTCCATTGTTACCCGAGGGTACCGGCAGTAATACACTGAACTCTTTAATGTCACCCACCGCATCTTCACCGCTCACCCGCAGCCGTAACTGGCTGTCTTCGGGCAAGGTATCTAGCACTTGTTCGAGCTGGGCGGCGGGCACTTCACGATACGGATCGTGAATCATGTCCATCCAAAAGCCCGGGCGAAACAGGGTAAAGGCCACTAATAATAGCAGTACACCTTCATACCAACGGCTGCGCACCAAGAAGAAGCCTTGAGTGCCGGCGGCGAAAATAAGCATAGCTGCGGTGGCGATAATAAAGATAAGTACCCCGTGCCAAAAGCTAACGTCGATAAGCAGCAAGTCGGTATTGAAGATAAATAAGAACGGCAATGCGGCAGTGCGTAGGCTGTAATAAAAAGCCGTGATACCGGTTTTTATCGGATCACCTTTAGATACGGCTGCCGCGGCAAAAGAGGCTAAGCCCACCGGCGGCGTCACATCAGCCATTATGCCGAAGTAAAATACAAACATATGTACGGCGATAAGCGGCACTATTAAGCCATTTTGTTGACCAAGCGTAACGACCACAGGTGCAAGCAAGCTCGAGACCACTATGTAGTTGGCGGTGGTGGGCAAGCCCATGCCTAAGATCAAGCTAAACACCGCCACCAGTAGCAGCATCAGCAGTAAGTTGCCCATTGACAACAGCTCTACCAAGTCCGCTAACACTAAGCCGACACCGGTTTGCGATACGGCACCTACTATGAGCCCAGCGGCGGCGGTGGCGATGCCGATGCCGATCATGTTGCGCGCACCGGCTAGCAGCGCTTCACGCAAGTCCACTAGCCCGTCCATAAAATTACCATCATGATGATGGCTATCGCTGCGCATCCAGCTTAGCAGTGGGCGCTGAGTGATTAAGATCACAACCAGCATCATGCTGCCCCAAAAGGCCGATAAACCTGGCGATAAGCGCTCCACCATCAAGCACCACACTAAGACCACCACCGGCAGCAAGAAATGCAGGCCAGATAACAGCACGGCGCGAGTTTCAGGCAGCTTATCCAGCTTGGCGTTAGGGTCTTCAGGTGGTAGCGGTGCCACACTGGCGGCAATTTTTAACAAGCCTAAATAGGCGATGGCCAACAGTACGCTCACCCCTGGTAATACATGCTCGCCGAGCAGGGGTTTCAACCAGCCCAAGCCGTAATAGACGGCCAGTGACAGGCCACAGGTTAAGGCGACACCAAAGGCGAAACCGGTTAAGCGGCGCAACCAAGGCTTAGGCGCTCGCCCACCAATGGGCTCGAGGCCAAGCTTCATGGACTCTAGATGCACAATATAGAGCAGGGCGATATAAGAGATGGTGGCGGGTAAGAAAGCGTGTTTGATGATTTCGACATAGGGCATGCCAATGTATTCGACCATCAAGAAAGCGGCGGCGCCCATCACGGGCGGCATGATCTGGCCATTGACCGAGGCGGCCACTTCGACGGCACCGGCTTTCTCTGCTGAGAATCCGGTGCGCTTCATCATAGGGATAGTAAAGGTACCAGTGGTTACTACGTTGGCAATCGAAGAGCCGGATATCATGCCGGTTAAGCCAGAAGCCACCACGGCCGCCTTGGCTGGGCCGCCACGCATGTGGCCCAACAAACTAAAGGCCAACTGAATAAAATAGTGACCGGCACCCGCGCGCTCTAACAGAGCACCAAATAACACGAATAAAAACACGAAGCTGGTCGATACGCCCAGCGCGATACCAAATACGCCCTCTGTGGTGATCCACTGGTGGTTGGCCAGCGCACTCAAGGTTACGCCTCTGTGGGCTAACAGGCTCGGCATATAAGGCCCTGCCAGACTGTAAGCCAGAAACACCAGCGCGATAATGGCCAGTGGTGGACCCAGCGCCCGGCGCGTGGCTTCCAGTAATAAAACGATACCCACACAGGCGGTGACCAGATCTGGCGTGGTTAAGGTACCGGGACGTTGGGATAATTCGTGATAAAAAATAAATAAATAGGCGGCGCAGGCCGAGGCAATCAGGCCAAGGGTAATATCCAGCAGTGGGACGCGATTGCGTGGAGAAGACTTAAGAGCAGGAAACACTAAAAACGTCAATAACAGGGCAAATGCCAAGTGAATAGAACGCTCTTCTGTACTGTTAAATATTCCGAAACCCACCATAAAAGGCAGCGGCGAGGCAATCCATAACTGGAACAGCGACCAGAGCAAGGCAAGTCCGGCAATGAATTTGGCCATCAGGCCACTGGGTAAGCGGGCACCCACATCTTGGGCTACCAGATCCTCTACGGACAATTTTTTTTCTGACATAGGTTATACCTAGTTAAACTGGGCTATTAGAGAGAGCAACCTCTGCTAAACAGCTCGGCAGAGGTTTTACTTAAGATAAGAGTACGTCATTTAACGTATTAAGCTTGATGCGAGTCTCTATTATGTGATTTAAGTGGTGCGGCTAAAGCCCGCCGCAGGGCCGGCGGGCTTAGGGGTGGGCGAGTTTTATAACCAGCCTTGTTCCTGATAGTAACGCTTGGCACCTTCATGCAAGGGCGCGGTAATGCCTACAGAAATCATGTCTTCGGCTTTTAGATCCGCAAAGGCGGGGTGCAAGCGCTTGAAGCGATCTAAGTTATCAAATACCGACTTCACCAGCTGATACACAACTTCCGGATCGGTTTCTTCGGTGGTGGCCAATACGGCCTTACCACCGATAGAGGGAATGGGCGTATCTACACCAGGATATAATCCGGCAGGAATGTCGGCTTTGGCAAAGTAGCTGGCTTGTGCCAGTAGCTTGTCTACGCCAGCGCCGGTTACAGGGATCAGCTTAGCATCAGCCGTGGTCAGGGCTTCTTGAATGGCACCGCTGGGATGACCGACCACATAGGTAATGGCGTCTAGGTTATTATCGCCCAGTGCCGCCGCCATTTCTGCCGGCTTTAACTCGGCTGCCAAGGCGAAGGTGTTCTTATCCCAGCCGCTGGCGGCCATGACTTCATCGAAGGTATCGCGACTGCCAGAGCCAGGTACACCTATGTTGACGCGCTTACCTTTTAAGTCTTCAAAACTGTCTATCTTGCTGTCTTTGCGCACAACTAAGGTCAGGATCTCACTTTGCAGTGAGAACACGGCGCGCAGATTTTTCACGGGTTTCTTATCAAAAGGCGCTTGGCCTTCTAGCGCCTTATATTGGTGATCTGATTGAATAAAGCCAAAGTCGTAATCTTTGTTTTGCAGCGCCACTATGTTGCTGACACTACCGGCAGAGGAGGGCGCATTACATTTAATGTCATGCTCAGCCGCACCACGGTTTAGGAAACGGCATACCGACTGACCCGCAGTGTAATAAACGCCGGTTTGGCCACCTGTGCCTATGGTGACGTAACGCGCTTCGGCGCTGACTTGCGTGCTCAGTAAAAGTGCAGTCATGGCACCTGTAACTAGCTTGATCATATATGACTCTCCATTCTCATTGCTTAGGGCGACTTCCCAATAAAATATCTATGTGACTAATAATACAAGAGCAGTAAAAATAACCTGTATAATTAGTCACCTATCTGAAATACGTTAATGTAAAGCCAGTGTTATTGCGAATTTATTGTGCCTAATCGAGAGCGAGAGCATAAAAATGACGGTTACTGCCCCTGTAAGCCCGTTAAGTCGATAGGGCTGGTTTCATTATTAATCAAATTAGCCAAAACTTGAGCACTGCCGCAAGCGAGGGTAAAGCCTAAACTACCGTGCCCAAGATTAAGCCACAGATTATTTATGGTAGTGGCACCGATAATTGGTGTGCCTTCAGGTGTTGCTGGCCTGAAACCGGCCCAGGGTGTAGCGTGTGAAAAATCCCCCGCATCGGGAAAGCTGGCTTGGGCTTGTTGGCGCAACAAAGCAATACGCCCTGCATCGAGCTCGGCTTTATATCTGCCTGACTCTTTTCCGCCAAACTCTTTACCACCTATATCCACCATGGCGGCCACCCGCAATTGTTGGTCTAGCCTTGCATAGACTATTTTTTTGTCATAATCGGTGACATTGGTGTTGGGCACTGTGCTTAAATCGGCTACAGGCAAGGTGAGGCTATAGCCTTTCAGCGGATACAAGGGCACCTTAATGCCGACGCTCTTCAATACGCCTAAGCTGCCCATACCGGCCGCCACTACCAGCTGCTCTACCTCGAACGGTTCGGCCTGAGAATGGCCATTCTCTAAGACCAGCGCGCGCACTCGGCCTTGTTCGACCTTGAGGCCCGTGATGCGCTGTTCTGTGTGCAAGGTGAAATGAGGATGTTGCTGTAAGCTCGCTAATAACCGCTGACAAAATAGGTGGCAATCACCTACTTCATCTCCGGCGGAGAAAATGCCCCCTTGCAGCTCTGAGGCTAAGTGCGCCAAGGCAGGCTCGGCCGCAACACAGGCCTCGGCGTTTAATATCTGTTGTAGGGCGTCGCTTTTGAGCTTGTGTGTGGCGTGGTGAAAATGGCTCTGGTCGCGATAAATGACCAGCTTGCCGTTGGCGCGCCATGAAAAATCGCCTAACGCCTCATTTTTTTGCCAGTCATGCAAGACTGATTGACTGAATAGGGCGAGCCGTAATAAGTGCGCACCGTTTCGCTGATTGACACTCTGCCGACAGGCAGTTAAGAAGCGCCAACACCACTGCCATTGTTGCCAGCTCAGTTGAGGGCGAAAGCGCAACGGCGCATCAGCGTTAAACATCCAGCCTAAGGCTTGTAGCGGCACATCCGCCTCCGCGAGTGGTGATACATAGCGATAACTCAGTTGGCCACCATTGGCGAAGCTGGTGGCTTGGCCCACGTCCGACTCTTGTTCAAATAAGTCGACGCTGTGGCCTTTCTTGATAAGCGCAAAGGCAGTGGTTAAACCAATCACACCGCCGCCGATAATTGCAATCCGCATAATGAATCCTTCAAAAACGTCGATGGACCTAGCATAGGTATTGCCGAGTGTGGCGAATAATGAAAAGATTAACACCAGTCATAACCTTTGGTTATGGTCTTAAGCGAGAAATCAGAAAGGGGGAGGCGAGCGAACATGCAGTTAGGCCACATCGCCTTGTTTCAGGCGATATTACAAACCGGCAGTTTGACTGCTGCCGCCGATTTGTTACATATTTCACAACCGGCGGCGAGTAAGCGTTTACAACAGGCGGAGCGTGAACTGGGATTTGCGCTCTTTCACCGTGAGCGCGGTAGGCTAGTGCCCACTCAGCAAACCTTAGCATTGCAAGCGCCCAGTGAACGCTTGGCTGCCGACTTGCAACGTCTTGGCCAATTAGCGGACAGTTTGCGTCCCCAACAAGCTACAGGCGTGCGGCTAATGTGCACGCCGACCTTGGCGCAAAGCTTATTGCCATTAAGCCTAGTGGCGTGGCGTAGAGACTTTCCTGAGCCCGACTTGAGTTTGGCTACTGAGCATACGCAAGCCTTAGTGTCAGCCTTGGTCGCCGAGCAGGTGGATATTGGGTTGACGTTACAGCGTGTTACGCACCCTAGCTTGATTTGTACTGAGTTGGCTCAAGGCCAGATGCAAATCATAGCGGCCAGCGGTTTTTGGCCGGAGGAGCATGCTAGCTTACCCCTTGCCTTGACCAGTCTGGGTGGCGTAAAGATGATCGGCTTGGATGATAAGCACGGCTTAGGCTTGCTGTTAGAGCAGCATCTAGAGACGCTGGCGCCGCCGGTGCAGATTAATACGCGGGTACAAACTTATCAGTTGGCGCGCCACTTAGTTGCGGCGGGGCAGGGCGTGGCGATAGTGGATCCCTTCACCGGTCTTGCTAACCCAACTGATGGCCTACAAACGCGGCCCATCAGTCCGCCGTTACTCGTGACCTTATATGGCGTGACTCGTTTGGGTCAAACCTTAACGCTCTCTCAGCAGGCGTTATTAAATGAATTACAAAGTACGGCGCAGGCGCTGTTAACCTAGGTTTTTGAGCGCTTGTTGCCATCATCGTTCAGCGGCCAGTGAAAGCTGCTAGCCGCCCACTTTCTTCACCTTAAAGCCGCTCTTCAACAAGAAAGCTTCGATTTGTGGCAAACGATCACCCTGAATCTCAATCACGCCTTTTTTGATGGCGCCGCCGGTGCCTAGCAATTTTTTCAATTGCTTGGCCAAGTCGCCTACCTGCTCATTAGTCGCACCATAAATGCACACCACACCGGCCCCTTTGCGGCCTTTGGTTTCGCGGCGCAGGCGCAATACGCCATCATTGGGAAACAAAGAGTCAGTTTGATTGGCCTTATCTTGCGGGTCTTGCCAATTAGGATCTGTACTGTAAACCAAGTTATTCACGTCGCTTTCCTTGTTCATTTACCGAAATTCACGCAAGTATAATGTGCGCTGAGCTAATCGACACTCTGGATAAACTGGCCATTTACCAGCGTGTTTAATACTGTGAGCTGATCGCTGAGGATCACCAGGTTGGCCACCTTGCCCACGTCAATCGAGCCTAGGTCCTGATCGTGACCTATGGCTTGGGCGGGATTTATACTGGCCATGCATAAGGCTTCACTTAAAGATAAGCCCACGGTGTTGACCAAGTAGCGCACGCCTTCAATCATGGTTAGGGCCGAGCCACCGAGCGTGCCTTGCTCATCCACACATTGGCCATCTTTAATGAGTACGCGGGTGCCACAAAAATCAAACTCGGTCAGCGAGGCAGGGGCTCCGGCGGCCGCGGTAGCGTCCGTGACTAAGCACAACCGCTTACCCATCACTTTATGTGCTAAGCGAATATTAGCTGGGTGTACATGAAAGCCATCGGCAATGATGCCGGCATAGATGCGTGGATTGTCATAGATAGCGCCGACCACGCCTGGCGTTCGGCCATTGGTGGTGGGTGTCATGGCATTATAAAGGTGGGTGGCAAAACCAATGCCGGCGGCAAAACCAGCCACGGCCTGTTCATAGTTGGCCGCCGTGTGGCCGATGGCCACGTTAATGCCGGCCGCCACCAGTTTGCGGATCTGCTCGGGTGCATGGCACTCCGGCGCCAGAGTGACCTTGACCAAGACATCCGCCTGCTGGCACAAACAATCCAGCATGTCAGAGTCCAGAGGCCGCACTTGGGCTGCGGGATGTATGCCCTTACGCGCTACGTTTAAATAGGGGCCTTCGAGGTGCAAGCCGAGCACTTGATGCGCGTGCTCAGCCATAAAGTCGCGCGTGACACGCAGCGCAGTGTGCATATCGGTATCTGGGCTGGTGATAAGCGTAGGTAAAAAACTGGTGGTGCCGGATGCTAGGTTAGTGCGCTGCATGTGACTTAAAGTCGTCGTACTTATGTCAGTGTTAAACATAACGCCACCGCAACCGTTAAGCTGCAGATCAATAAAGCCGGCGCACAGCATGGCGCCGGCCTGAGGATATTGCACAAGCCTTGCGTCTAACTCAGCCTCGGGGACTAACGCCTGAATACGACCGTTACTAATAAGCAGCGCATGCTGCTCTAGCCAGCCTTTACCGGTGAAAATACGACAAGCTGTAAGCGCAAACATAAATCGCTCTGTTTAAGAGGTGGCCATGGCAGATAAATCTGCTTGTTCAAGTTCACTAGATGCGCTGAGCAGACGAGCCGCAGCGGCATCACACACGATTAAGCTGCGTTGATGGAGGCGTAAACTCGAGATAGGCCACAGCGGGTCCACTTCACCTTCTACTGCCGCCAATAACGCTTGGGCTTTATGCTCGCCTGTCACCAACAGCATGACTTCTTTTGCGTCCAATAAGGTGCCGATGCCGATGCTTAGTGCCGTGGTTGGCATTTTTGTCACGTCATTATCAAAAAAGCGCGAATTATCGTGCAAGGTTTCAGTGGTGAGCTGGGTAATGCGCGTGCGCGAGTCAAAGGCGGAGTACGGTTCGTTGAAGGCGATATGACCATTGGTGCCCACGCCGCCCATGAATAGTTCAATGCCGCCATATTGGCGAATAGCGTCTTCATATTGCTGGCATTCGTCGTTGAGATCAGCGGCGTTACCATCGGGAATATGAATATGCTCCGGCAGGATGTCGATATGATTAAAGAAATTATCAAACATAAAGCTGTGGTAGCTTTGCGGATGTTCGGCTGGCAAGCCTATGTACTCATCCATGTTAAAGGTCACCACATGCTTAAAGCTGACTTTGCCCGCTTGATACAAGGTAATCAGTTCTTTATAAGTGCCTAAGGGCGTACTGCCTGTGGGCAGGCCGAGCACGAAAGGGCGATCGGCAGTGGGGGCGAAGGCATTAATACGATCGCTAATATGATGAGCTGCCCAGTGGCAGACTTGAGCTGCGTTGGCAAAAGGGATTAAACGCATTTATTAGCTCTTCTGGATAAACGAATCAGAAGACTAGCATATTTTGAGGGCGGTTAATAAATGGTGCCATCAAAAAGAGTCAACAATAAAAAAATTATTTTTTAGCTGGTTTATTGGCTAATGTCATCGAAAGGCCTAAAAGAAGGTATTAAGTTTTAGAAATAGCTCGGTAAAGACGAAAGTAATCTTATTTCATTGTCTAAAACAATTCAGGCTTTATGTAGGCTGTCAAGTCAGGGGGAAGAGGGTAAAAAATAAAAAGGTTATGCACAACGCGGCTAAGTCAGCCGGGCCATGGCGCAGATGGACTTATCCACCATTTCTGTGGATAAGGCTGTGGATTACCTCTGCAAATCTCAAAGGAAGCCAGTGCTGGCAGGCTTCTAAGATAATTTGGTAATTTTTTAACCAAAAGCAAAATACTTAAAAATCAAATACTTGACAAAGAGATCGCTTAAAATTCGTTCGCTATCTCGAGGATAACAACGATATAAAAGCAGACGCACAAAATGTGTGTTTTTGATAGGAAGTAAGGATGACTTAGTGGATAACTCTGAAAGGGTACTGCAAATTTGGCTCCCCCTGCTGGACTTGAACCAGCGACATACGGATTAACAGTCCGGCGTTCTACCGACTGAACTAAGGGGGAATCTCACTAGGAGGCCGCAAATGTTACGCAGGCGTCGGCTGGCAGTCAAGGATAAATTACATATTTTGCCCTTCAATCGCTCAAGTGGAGTTTTTGCTTAATTTTACTACGCCATAGGGGGTAAACTGGTCGTTAATGCGTGAGGAGATTACATAATGAGCAAAGACTTTCAATTGGTCAGTCCCTATCAGCCTGCCGGCGATCAGCCCACGGCTATCGCCCAGTTGCTAGAAGGGATTGAAGCGGGATTAGCCCATCAAACTTTGCTCGGCGTAACTGGCTCAGGCAAAACTTTTACCATCGCCAACGTGATTGCTACGCTCAATAGACCCACCATGATATTGGCACCCAATAAAACGCTGGCCGCTCAGTTATACGGCGAGATGAAAGAGTTCTTTCCCCATAACTCGGTGGAGTATTTCGTGTCTTACTACGATTACTACCAGCCCGAAGCCTATGTGCCAACCACAGACACCTTTATCGAAAAAGATGCTTCTATTAACGATCACATAGAGCAGATGCGCTTGTCCGCCACTAAGGCGCTGATGGAGCGGCGCGATGTGATCATAGTGGCCTCTGTGTCGGCCATTTATGGTTTGGGCGACCCACAGTCTTATTTGAGCATGATGTTGCATTTGCGGGTGGGTGACGTGCTCAATCAGCGCGATATGCTGCGCCGCTTGGCCGAGCTGCAATACAAGCGCAATGATGCGGGCTTTCAGCGTGGTACCTTTAGAGTACGCGGTGAGGTGATCGATATCTTCCCCGCCGAGTCTGATAACCAAGCGGTGCGCGTCGAGTTGTTCGACGATGAAATAGAGCGTTTAAGTCTGTTTGACCCGCTGACCGGTAGCGTCTCACAAACGCTGGCGCGTTTTACTATTTATCCCAAAACCCACTATGTGACGCCGCGCGAAAAGCTATTGGGTGCCATAGAGCACATCAAGGTCGAGCTGCAGGAGCGCAAGGCGCAGTTGCTGTCCGCCAATAAGTTGGTCGAAGAGCAGCGCATTAGCCAACGCACTCAATTTGACATCGAAATGATCCAAGAGCTGGGCTATTGCTCGGGTATCGAAAACTACTCGCGCTATTTATCTGGGCGCGGGGAGGGTGAGGCGCCGCCTACCTTATTCGATTACTTGCCCGGCGACGGTCTGTTGATCATCGATGAGTCGCACGTGACTGTGCCACAAATTGGCGGCATGTATAAAGGTGATCGCTCTCGTAAAGAAACCTTAGTGGAATACGGCTTTCGTTTGCCCTCGGCGCTGGACAACCGACCCATGCGCTTTGATGAATTTGAAGCCCTGATGCCGCAAACCGTGTTTGTCTCCGCCACACCCAGCACTTATGAGCTGGAAAAATCCGGTGAGGATGTGGCTCAGCAAGTAGTGAGGCCCACAGGTCTGCTGGATCCCATTATCGAAGTGCGCCCCGTCGCGACTCAGGTGGACGACGTCTTGTCTGAGGCCCGACTGCGCATTGCGGTGAACGAGCGCGTGTTAGTCACGACTCTGACGAAGCGCATGGCCGAAGACTTATCGGAATACTTATCTGATCACGGCCTAAAGGTGCGCTACTTACACTCGGATATCGATACCGTAGAGCGCATGGAGATTATTCGTGATTTACGGTTAGGCGTGTTTGATGTGTTAGTAGGCATTAACTTGTTGCGCGAAGGCCTAGATATGCCAGAAGTATCGTTAGTGGCGATTTTGGATGCGGATAAAGAGGGCTTCTTGCGTTCGGAGCGTTCGCTGATCCAGACCATAGGCCGGGCTGCCCGTAACCTAAACGGCAAGGCCATTCTCTACGGCGACCGAATTACTCGATCTATGGAGGCTGCCATCAGTGAAACTGAGCGCCGCCGTGAGTTGCAGCAAGCCTTTAACCTAGAGCACGGCATTACACCGAAAGGCTTAATCAAGGCCGTAACAGATGTGTTGGACTTAGACGGTACTAAACGCATCGGCTCTAAGCGAGCCAAACACGAAAGCTTAGTGCCTGAGCATATTCCCACCGCCAAAGAGCTGGACAAGCAGATCACCGAGCTTGAAAAAGTCATGGTCACGCACGCCCAAAACCTAGAGTTTGAACAAGCCGCCGCCACCCGCGACCGCATTCACGCCCTACGTGACCAGTTGATCCGCAGTTAAAGTAAGCAAAGCGGGAAGTTAACATAAAACACCAAAACTCCACCGGTTCTGTGTTCTTCTTCTCGCTTTAAGCTCTCGCTTTAAGCTCTCGCTTTAAGCTCTCGCTTTAAGCTCTTGCTTCAATCAACCAGTTCGATATTGAGGCTATATAACAAGTCGAGGGCCGCGAAGCGGGAGAAGGTGGCGTTATCTAACTTGTTTTCCAGTACGTGGATATTGAAGTTTTCAGACTCGGTCAAATCAGCGCCTTGCAGGTTAGTGCGCATAAACACACTGTTAGTGAAATCACAGTGCGTCAGGGACGCCTTAGAAAAATTCCCTTCTCTAAAGTCCACTTCATGACACTTACACTCTTCCAGCCGCAAGCCTTGTAAGGTGAGGCCGAAAAATGAGGCATCATTTAGGATGCAGTGTTGAAAACTCAGCTCTGAGTCTAAATGAAAAGCTGGCCAGTCGGCTTTAGTCCAATCAACGCCCACTAACTTGCACTCGCTAAAGGCAACGCCAAACCAACGTGTGCTCGGTACGCGCATCAAACTTAGATTGCAGTGCTTAAAGGTACAGTCGATAAACTTACCGCGCGCAAAAACAGCGCTAGAAAAGTCACAATGTTCAAAGGTACAGCCCTCAAACTCTACGCATGAGAAATCGCCATTGATTAACGACAAACGGCTAAAGGTTTGATCGATATAGGTTTCGCCGTCTTCAATATTTTGCACTTATGTCTCCTTTATCAACAAAGTGAAGCGTGAAGGGAGAGGAGGAAATAACGTCGCGCCGACCTTAGAGCCAGCAGCTTGTTTTTTGCGCCTCACACCTCAGGGCTTAAAGCTGACCGTTCCCCGCAGGGATGGGCATTTGATAGGCTTTGGTGCCCCACAAGGGCACGGTCGACATGGCGTGCTTATAACTGCCGGTGGTTTCTTTGGTGCTGTAGGCTAAATACAGTAATGACTGGCTCTGCTCATCGTAAATGCGGCGAATTTTCAGGCTTTTTAAGAAGATACTTTTCGATTTCTTAAACACCACGTCGCCACTCTTAGACTTATCAATGGCCGCTATCATCTCGGGGGTAATTTCACCGGTTTGGCGACAGCTAATCGACATATCAGACGGGTCGGCCAAGTTTAAATTGGCAACCACGTTCGACATATGGCAAGTCACGCCCGGCACTAAAGGATCCGCCAATACTTCGATTTTAATGTCTTTGGTGGTGAACATGCCGAGCGAGACATCCCCCACCTCATTATTATCACAGCCGCCAAGAGTGAGCGCGGCTAACACTAGGCCTAAGCGTTTATACATAATTATTCCCTAAGATATTACGCAAAGGCTGGCTGTAAATCACAGCCAGCCTTTGCGTTTGAAGAAGTAGTAGGTGCCGCACGCCGACATCAACATCATTACCAAGGACATGGGATAGCCATATTTCCACCCAAATTCCGGCATGATTTCAAAGTTCATACCATAGATACTGGCGATTAATGTGGGGGGTAAAAATACTACAGCCGCCACCGAGAAGATTTTGATGACTTTACTTTGCTCTAAGCTGGTAAAGCCCAGTGCCGCATCGAGCTGAAAGTTGATCTTATCGAATAAAAACTGGGTGTGGGGCAATAAGGATTCGATGTCGTAGAGCATTTCATCAATCCAACGGCGTTGTTCGTCGTCCGATTGCTGACGTAATGAGCGCTTCATAAAACGCAACGCCCGACGGGTATCGTAGAGCGCCAAGCGAATATGACCGTTGCCGTCTTCTTGCTGCATCAAGTCTGACATTGTGACGTGCAAGTTGGTGACTTCCAGAACTTGCTTGGCGGTTTGTTCGAGCGTCTTATAGCCGTCTTCAATTAAGTCAGAAATATATTCGATTTTTAGCTCAAATATTTCCAACAGCAAGTCAGTGGCATTGTCGGCTTCAACGCGGTCTTGGCGCATATAATGACGTAACAGGCGGATCAGACCTAAGTCATCTTCACGAAAACTGATCAGCATGTTGTTACGCAAGTTAAAAAGCACATTGATGCCGTCTATCTCTTTGCCTAAGCGTTGCGGAAACAGTGAATGAATATGCAGGCCGTCTTTATCGCGATAAAAACGTGCCGAGGCTTCAATGTCGTCAAGCTCATCGAGTTCCGGCATTTCTTCCACAAACAACTGCTGCATCCAGTGCTGTTCGTCCTCACTTGGCTTTAAGATATCCAGCCAGACGACATTAGGCGGTAACTCCGCCTCTAAGTCGAGGGGCTGAACATTGAAGGATGTACCATTCAGCGTATAGGCTGTGATCATGCAGCGCTCCAACCAATTAACAATTAACAATGTGCGCACTATAACGCAGCTACTAAAGTCATTACAGAGGCAGGGGCCCGTTATCAGCGGCCGCGGCTGGCGTTTATTTTATGTCTAAATCGCGTAAGATAAGAATAGACTCAAATGACCTGATTATCTGACACGTCTATTGGGTTAAGCTATCGATAACCAAGCCATGGGCTGGGTGCTGTTGGAGGGTGATATTGAAATTATTATTTGGCGGCTTGATATTACTGTTGGCGCTACCCGCTTGGGCCAATCACTTGGTCTTACAAGAGCGGCAAACGGTCGATATTTACGGCTCAGGGGCGCTTGAACCCGGTTTGGCCGATGTGGATTACCGTTTGTCTTGGCAGTTGTCTGGCCAGCGTTCGAGTGCCGGCTGCTCGCCTGCGCAGGTGTTGGTGTCTCTTACTGCGACCGTGTCTGAGCCCTTAGAATGGCTAGAGACGCCTGAGTGGCAAAATTATCGCCTCGCCTTAATCAGTTATGAGCGCTTGGTGCGTGAGCGCGCCTTACTCTCGGCCGAATGGTTAGACCAGTCACTTTCACAAATAGCACCGCAAACGGATTGTGAACAGCTACATCTGGTGGCAGACCGAATTGGTTATCATCAGCTCGGCATAGCGCAAACTTTGCTACGCGATTTTCAGCGCCAGAATGATTATGGCCGCCAGCTTGGCCTCATTAAGCCTTAAGTCGAAGCTTTCAATAAGTGAAAGTCGCAGTATTAAGGGAGCAAGCTTAACCTATCACCTTAAATTAGCGGCTGGCCTCTTAATAGTTTTCGGGTCCAGTGTCGATTGGGCGCTAAGCTATCGAGAATAGCGCGTGATACCGGATAAGGCTCGTCACACAATTGCGCTGCTAACACCTCTGCTAACAAAGGTGCCGAGCACACCCCCCGCGAACCTAAACCCGATAATACATACAAGCCTGGGTGATCATCGGCTAATGGCACCGCTTGTGCTTGGCGCCGTTGTAACTTATCAAATTGTTTAAGCTGCGCTTTTTTATTTGGCGCGGCGCCTGCCATTGGGAAGTGATCTCTTGAAGTGGCGCGTACGCCCACCCGGCCAGAGCCTGCGGTCTGTTCCAAATCATTCAACATGGGCAGGGTCTGCACTAATTTTTGAAGATTCTCTTCTTCATCCTGAGCCTGATAGGTGAGATCAACTTGGTCACGACCATAACTGGCGCCAATACAGTGTAACCCTTGCCATGCTGGCGTCAGATAACCGTGATAACAGACCACGGTTTTTAACGCGCTTATGCTGGGAGTGCTGGGGTGGTAATTCACTTGGCCCCGTGCGACCGACAAGGCTAAGTCTTGAGTTTGGGGAAAATTCAGCAGGCTATAGCTGTTGGCCAAGCACACATTGTCCGCCATTATTTTCCCCGAACTGGTGGTTAGCTGCCATTGGTCGTCCTGCCTCGTTAAACGCTCGACGTGTGTGTGATAACGAGTGTTTAGTAATCCGGTTTGCTGGGCTTCAGCCAATAGGGCCTTGACCAGCTCAAACGGGCAAATCCAGCCGCCTTGTGGATATTCAGCACCCGCCAGGTTGACCGCAATGCCGGTGCGGGCGTTAACTTGCTCAGTGTTAAGCTCGGTTAATAGGCTATTTGGGAAACCGTGCGCCAATAACTTAGTGATTTTCGCTTGGCTCTTGGCATCGTAGGCCAGCTGTACCACGCCACACCAGTCGTGGGCCACACCATGGCGTGTAGCCAAGGGAGCTAGGCTGTGGGTAGCATGCAAAAATGCCTGTAAATAAAATTGACTTAAATTATCGTGCTCGCCATTTAACAGTGGATAAATGGCCGCTTGGCGATTACCCGAAGCGCCGAGAGCGGGGGCTGCTTGTTGCTCTAACAAGGTGACAGACACGCCGCGTCGCGTTAGCGCCAGCGCTAAACTGGCCCCGGCAATGCCCGCGCCCACGATAACGGTATGACCTACTTGACCGGGCCGGCGCCAAAACCAAGGCGTGGGGTAGGGCAGTCGTTGGCTATTATTTAAGACACCGGTTAACATTTCGCGCTTATGTCGAAAGCCTTTAGCGCGCTTAATCTCGAAGCCGGCGGCTATTAAACCCTTGCGTACTAAGGTGGCGGCAGTGAAGGTGGCCAGCGTGGCGCCGTTACGTGCTAAACGGGCCAATTGAGTAAATAAATCAGGGGTCCACATCTCGGGGTTCTTACTGGGCGCAAAGCCGTCTAAGTACCAAGCATCCACCTTACCGGCCAACCCTGCTTCCATATCAGGCAGTACCTGAGCCACATCTCCTAGCCACAAATCCAGACTCACATTTTCATCCAATTGCAGTCGATGGCAGCCGCTGATTGGCAATGGATATTCAGCTAACAAACGTGCGCTTAAAATGCTAAGCTCTGGCCATTGGCTCAGTGTTTGACTTAGATCAGCGTGGTTAAGTGGAAATTTTTCCACGCTGATCAGGTGCAGACGCTGAGCGTTACCTTGCGGATGTTGCCGGCGATAGTCGATAAACGCCTGCCAAGTAGCCAGTACGTTTAAACCGGTACCAAAACCGGTTTCGGCCACCACAAATAAGGGCCGGTCGTGGTTGAGCCAACGGTTAGGAAGGTTATTTTGGTCGAGAAAAACATAACGGCTTTCGGCCAGACCATCGTCGTTAGAGAAGTAGACATCGTCGAACGCAGCAGCGATCGGTGTGCCTTGGTCATTCCAGTCCAGACACGCGGTTGTAATGAAGTGGGGTGACACTAAACCTCCGGGGCCGTAAAAGCGGCTATTTTATGTGAAAGCAGACCACTTTAACCTTTCTTTATGGTTAGAATTGGCGGCAAATCAAGATAGTAGGAAAGTGAGATGAGAAGAGCAGTCATTACCGGTATCGGTGTGGTATCCAGCATTGGTAATAATCAAGAAGAGGTTTTGGCCTCACTCAAGGCGGGCCGCTCCGGTATTAGCTTCTCCCAGCAATTCGCCGATCATAACTTGCGCAGCCATGTTTGGGGAAACATAAACATGGTTCCATCGGAGCACATAGACCGCAAAGTGATGCGTTTTATGGGTGATGCGGCCGCATTTGCTTATCTTTCCATGGAACAGGCTATTGCCGATGCAGGCCTTGATGAGTCCATGGTATCGAACGTGCGTACCGGTTTAGTGGCCGGCTCCGGCGGTGCTTCATCTAAGAACCAGATTGAAGCTTGCGATATTCTGCGCGAGAAAGGCGTACGTCGCGTCGGTCCTTATATGGTGCCACGCACCATGTCTTCAACCGTGTCGGCCTGCTTGGCAACTCCGTTTAAGATCAAAGGCATTAACTACACCATCAGCTCTGCATGCGCGACGTCTGCCCACTGTATTGGTCATGCGTTAGAGCAGATCCAGTTAGGCAAGCAAGACATCGTCTTCGCCGGTGGTGGTGAAGAAGTGGATTGGACGTTAGCACTGCAGTTTGACGCCATGGGTGCACTGTCGAGCAAGTATAACGACACCCCTGAGTTGGCTTCTCGTACCTATGATGCGGGCCGTGATGGCTTCGTCATCTCAGGCGGCGGCGGCATGGTCGTCGTAGAAGAGTTAGAGCACGCCTTAAAGCGTGGCGCTAAGATCTACGCTGAAATCACCGGTTACGGCGCCACCTCTGACGGTTATGACATGGTTGCACCTTCAGGTGAGGGCGCGGTACGTTGCATGCAACAAGCCATGGCGACCGCTCCTAAGGTGGAATACATCAACACCCACGGCACTTCAACGCCAGTGGGCGATGTAAAAGAGTTAGAGGCCATCAACAACTTGTTTGGTGACCATGCCCCTTACATCTCTGCCACCAAAGCCATGACCGGCCACGCACTGGGTGCGGCAGGCGTGCACGAAGCCGTGTACTCACTCTTGATGCTGGAGCATGGTTTTATCGCGCCTAGCATCAACATCACTGAGCTGGACGAAAAGGCGAAAAATCTGCCTATCGTTACCGAGTGCAAAGAAATCGAGTTAGACACAGTGATGTCGAATAGCTTCGGTTTTGGCGGCACTAATGCCAGTCTTGTATTCAGCAAGTACAAAGGTTAATTCCTTTAGATTGCTGTGATAACCGATATTAAAAAAGGACGCTTCGGCGTCCTTTTTTGATCCTAGTTCCCTGTAGTTGGTCTAATTGGCAGCTCGATTCTGCGCCGAACGCTCTAATTCCGCCAATGCCTCGGGCGTATTGATATTGGTAAAAGCCGAACGCTGATCGCTAAAGTCGACCTTTATTAACTCATGTTGGGCGTACCAGATCTGTAATTTCCGGTCGCCTTGATTTAAGTAATTTTGCAACGAAGACAATAAAGATTTGTGTAGCAAAACGGTGGCCGAATGCACACGCTCACCATCGTCGACCACGGCAATTTGGCCGCAATGACTGACAGCCGCAGCGAGCCGCTCGGCTAAATCCAACGGTATCAGCGGGCTATCGCAAGGCACAAATAATACCCAGTCCTGTGCCGCATGCTGCAGGCCGGCTGCTATTCCGGCTAGAGGACCTTGAAAGTCGGTGACAGTGTGCAGGCTATCGGCATCGCTAAATATAGGTGCATACACGCGATAGCGGTCTGGATTACGATTCGCGTTAATCAGGACTTGGTCTACTTGTCGATTCAACCGTTCGAGCAAGTGCATCACTAACGGTCGGCCCCATAATGACAACAGGCCTTTATCTACGCCTTGCATGCGTCGGCCTTCACCACCGGCTAAAATAACCGCCGTCACTTGCTGGGTAGCTGGCATTTTATTCCTTAATTTTTTAGTGGGTTTAAGCCAGAGGGCTTTACGTATTGCGCTCAACAATCACAGATCCTACCATGGACCACTGGTGTCGAGTCGTCTGAGTTATTATGGGCGGTTTGGTTTTCTCTGCTATGACCTCACTTGCGCTTGCTTACGTTAGGCGCCAGCTTAACGTTAATAAGGAATCTTATGTCATCCTCGCTTCCTACTGGGCCTTTTGTCGGGCGGCCCGTGATTACGGCCTTGGCCATAATCGCGCTTATGCTAGCGGCGGCGAATCTGCGCGGCGGCTTGGTTGTGGTGGGCCCATTGGTCACGGAAATTCGTCACAGCTTACAGATCAGCGCCAGTGCCTTTAGTTTGCTCACTACCTTACCGCTGCTGTGTTTTGCCGTGATGTCAATTTGCGTGCCTTGGTTGACGCGGCGCTGGGCACCACAGTGGATCACCATAGTGGGCTTAATGGTGATTAGCTTAGGAGTCGGCTTTCGCTTACTGGATAATTTTGCGCTAGTACTCGTCGGCACCCTATTGCTGGGCTGTGCCATCGCCGTGCTTAACGTCTTGATACCTGGTTTAGTCAAAGCGTTTTTTCCTCGCCAAGTGGGCTTAATGACCGGCTTGTATTCGGTAACCTTAAGCTTAGGTGCAGGCTTAGGTGTGTATTTGGCCATTCCGCTGTTAGAGCAATTTGATAGCTGGCGTTATCCGGTGGCTATGTGGGCGATATTACCGGTAATTTGTCTGTTGTTTTGGTTACCTATGCTCAAGGTGAAAGGCGTAGGTCGGCCTGCCAATCCGACCCGCATCAGTCTATGGCGCGATAAAATCGCTTGGGCCATCACCTTTTATATGGGACTACAGTCGTTTTATTTCTATTCCATGGCCACTTGGTTACCGAAAATCTTGCTCGAAAATGGTCTAGACGCGCATCAAGCCGGCACGGCTACGGCGCTTATTAATCTGGTGAGCATTCCGTTTAATTTATTTGTACCTATCTTGGCGGCCAAAATGGCCAATCAAAGGCTGTTGGTGGTGGGCACCTTTGTGGTGTCTTTTGTGGGCATTGCTGGTGTGTGCTGGCAACCTATGGCCGTACCTATGTTATGGGCATCCTTTATCGGCATGGGCTGTGGCGGGGCGCTCAGTCTGGCGTTATCGTTTTTTGTGTTGCGTGCCGAAAATACCGCCCAAGCCACCGCACTTTCAGCAATGGCACAAAGCATTGGTTATTTACTGGCGGCACTGGGGCCTGTGTCATTAGGCTTACTACGAGATATCAGCGGTCATTGGCAGTGGGCATTAATACTGTTGTTAGTTTTACAATTGGCGCAGTTGGCTAGCGGTTGGCTGGCAGCCAAACCGATTAAGGTCAGGCCGGATCAAGAAATCCTATAAAAAATTACCCTTTTATGAGCTAACGGCTCACGGCAGTTTTTTCTCCTATGCTTGATGATGTTGCATAACACTCATCAAGCCATGGAGGGCTGATATGAATTATCTTCCCGTATTGTTACCGCTAACGGCACTCTCAGTCGTGACGATTTCAGCTACCGCGAATGCCGAGCATCCCAATGCGCCGCCTTTGCAATTGGCGGCTAACTATCAACAACAAGATGCCAGCCACTATTGGGTAAGCGAGAAGTTTGATGGCGTGCGCGCCTATTGGGACGGTGAAGCGCTTTGGTCGCGAGCTGGGCACAGTATTGCGGCTCCCGACTGGTTTGTAGCTGATTTTCCTAACACCCATTTAGACGGTGAACTCTGGTTGGGTCGCGGCCAGTTTGATGCATTATCGGCGGCGGTGCGCCGTTATCAACCACAAGAGGAAGAGTGGCGCCAAATTCGCTTTTTGGTGTTTGATTTACCCCACAGTCACGCCACTTTTAGTGAGAGAAACACCGAGTTAGCGCGCCTACTCTCGCCCATCAATTCGCCTTATATTGAACAGGTAGAGCAGCAACGACTCACGGATAATACGGCATTGGCACAGCGATTAAGTGACATAGCTGCGGCTGGCGGCGAGGGATTAATGTTGCGCCACCAAGACAGTTATTATCAGGCTGGGCGCAGTCAGGGGTTGCTTAAGCTCAAGCAGTTTCACGATGCCGAGGCTAAGGTGGTGGCGTATTTACCCGGCTTGGGTAAATATCAGGGCATGCTCGGCGCCTTGGTGGTCGAAACACCCGATGGCCGACAGTTTCGCTTAGGTACCGGCTTTACTGATGCGCAGCGCCAAACCCCGCCGCCACTGGGTTCTACTGTGACCTATCGCTATCAAGGGGAAACCAAACAAGGCCAACCGCGCTTCGCGCACTTTATGCGCGAGCGTCAAGATGAGCCTTAGCTCTTGCGAGGCGCGTTAAGCTTTACGCTATCTGTTCCAAAAATTGTCATACCGAGTTTGCCTCGGTATCTCGCACTTGGTTTAGTTCTTTATTTACGCATCCGCCTTCTTGCATCATACTTCTTGCTCCACCCCTTATTTTCCTCGTGTTTGGCTCGTAAAAAACCTCATTTAAAACGCGGATTAGTATACAGTAGTGCGGTTAAACACCTCTTTAGGAAACCAGCTAGTGTGCCTGATTGCTTTTTCGTGGCAGCCCCAATCCCGGCGGTTGTTGTTATTGGCTAATCGTGATGAATTTTATATAAGACCTACGCTCGCTGCCGATTGGTGGCCAGACTCACCCAATGTGTGGGCGGGGCGTGACCAGCAAGCCGGCGGCACTTGGCTAGGGGTTAATCGCAGTGGTCGCTTTGCGGCCCTCACTAATGTGCGCGAAGGGCAGATGCGAGTAGGGCAGCGCAGTCGTGGTGAGTTGGTGAGTAATTTTTTAACCAGCCCATTAAGCCCACAGGCATATTTAGAGCAAGTGCTTGGTCAAGGCGACGAGTACGCCGGTTTTAACCTCTTACTCGGCGACCTTAATTTGGGTCAGGAGCAAGGCCAGCTTTGGTATGGCGGCAACCGCATCGGCGCTGAGGCCAGACGTTTAAGCGCAGGCACCTATGGTTTATCCAATGCCCAGCTCAATACGCCTTGGCCTAAACTGAGTCGACTTAAGCAAGGGCTAACTCAGTTAGACCGCTTTGATGAAGCTCGCGCCTTTGTGCTGCTAGATGACACTACCTTGGCCGCGTCTGACACCTTACCTCACACGGGTGTGAGCCCTGAGCTTGAGCTTTTACTGTCTTCCGCTTTTATTCACAGTGCCGAATACGGCACCCGTGCCCAAACGCTACTGCGTATTGATGGGCCGCAGCTTGAGATCATAGAGCGCAGTCGTGGCTCGCAGGCGGAGTTATTAAGCACGCAGCGGTTGCAATTAACCCTAGACGCTACCGCTACATTAAGGTCAGGTCATGTCCGCTAAGTCAGCCTTTTCTCAACATATTTGGTTTTCTCTGTGTCAGCAATTTAGGTTGCTGGTGGGGCTAAAAAGCAGCCCGCGACCCTGGCATTTTCCGCTGTTGTCGGGCTTGTGTACCGGTCTTCCGGTGCTGATTGGCGCCTACTTTGGTCATGTCGATCAAGGCGTGTTGGCGGGTCTGGGGGGCATGGTGATCCTGTATATGCCGCAAACGTATATGGGGCACCGCATGCTCACCTTGGTGGTGTGCGCCTTTGGTTTTGCGGCCTGTTATACCTTAGCTGTGCTTATTGGCGGAGTGGGTTGGGTGGCGGCCTTGGTGCTGGGGTGCATCAGCTTGCTGGTGAATTTTGCGTGCCGCTTTTATCGGTTGCCGTGGCCGGGGCGTTTCTTCTTTATTATGATCGCGGCCTTAGCCAGTAACGCCAATGTGGAGTTGGCGCAAGTGCCCAGCAACTTAGGGTTATTAATGCTGGGGAGCATGGGTGCTTGTTTATTGGCGTTTGTTTATAGCCTATTGCTGCCGGTGAAACATTGTGAACCTGTGAGCCATAGCCCCGTTCATCTGCGGTTAACGCCGCTGTGGGCCGAGTCGGCGGTAATAGGGATCGCCGTGGGGAGCTCTTTATTGTTGGCCATAGAGCTGGGCGTGAATAACCCTTATTGGGTGCCCATTTCTTGTGCGGCCATCCTGCAAGGCACCAGTGTGCAGCTGTTATTCACGCGCCAAGTACAACGTATCTTAGGCACTGTGGTCGGGCTGGTTTTTGCTTGGTTATTATTTAGTTTGCCCCCTAATCCGTGGTGGATAGCCAGCACTATCATGGGGCTGACCTTTGCCATGGAAACCGTAATACTGCGCAATTATGGCTTGGCGGTGATTTTTATCACCCCACTGGCGGTGCTGTTTGCCAATTTTATTTTGCTGGGCCAATTCCCTGCCGAACAATTGGTGTCAACGCGTTTACAGGATACCGCACTGGGCAGTGCGTGCGGTTTTATTGGCGGCTTGTTTTTGCATCTGCCTTGGCGTGTATTGCGGGATCACCCAGCCTAAGCCAAGCTAAAACCCTGCGTTAACGAGCGAATAAAAAGGCGAGCACTAGGCTCGCCTCTTCATTAGCCGAACCGATTTACTTTAAACAAGATCGCGGTTTTCTTGTTTCGCTTGGCGCAGATCCTTTAATACGCCACGGCATAATGCCACCAACACCCACAAGGTGAGGACTGGCCACACTAAAATATATGCGCCTAAGGTGAATTCGTTCATCGTAATTCCTTAACGTGAGTGAGATGCGTGAGCAGGGATCAATACTTGGGTTTTATTAAGTTTTTCATTTGGCTTTGCTCTGTCATCGTAATGACCTACCCGTTGGTCGATCAGCGCAAAATTGAAGCGCTCATTGCTGCATAAGCTCACCGCCACACACACTAGGGTGCTGGCGCCGTAGGCCACCAGTGACGAGAGCAATACCGTGTAGTCTCGCAGCAAACCACTGGCAAAATAGCTGATGGCTAAGGTGGCCAGTGTGCCCGCCATTAAGCCCGCCCATTTTCCGAAAAAGCCAAAGGTCATCAGGCCTATTACCACGCCGGCGCCCACAAACGCCAACAGCTCAAAGCTCAATCCCACCACGCCCACCATAGGCAGTAGCTCGGAGCGTGCAACCAAAAACAGCACTAAGCCTACAATTACCGCACTGGTAAAGGCGGCGTTAGTAATACGGTCCCAATAGCAGCTGGCAATCACCGGAAACACGATAGCGCCCCACAAGGCCCCCACAAAAACCAACATCACCAAAATATCGAACGAATAACTGGCCAAGATAATGCCCATCATAGTGGCAACCACCATGGTTAAGCGGCCAATCAGCAACATGCGTTTCGGGTCAACCTTGCCCCGGGCTAAATTTTTACCGTACACGTCGGCCATGACGATGGCGGACAGCGCCGACAAGTCGGAGTCGGCGGTGGAGGACAAGGAGCCAATCACCAAGATAAAGAACAGGCCGATGAAAAAGGGGGGCAAATAGGACGACACCATCTGCGGGATCAGGTTATTTTCTTCACCGTTGAGCGGTTGTACGCCTAAGGTCAGCGCCATTAGGCCTATCATGCCTAGGCCGATGACAATGGCACCGTAGCCTAAGGTAGCGGTCACGAAGGTGGATTTAATGTGCTTCTCATTCACAGCAAACAGCCGCTGCGAAATAGTTTGGTTACCGATGGCATAGGCCAGCACCGCAATAAAAAACGGCGCTCCTTGGTTTAAAATGGCGTCCATCGAGAAAAGATCCACTTGCTCGGCGCTGAGGTTATTAAAGCCTTTTAACATCACACTTGGGCCGCCCATGGCAAACAACACGGCGGGAATAATCACGATGGCGATGCCCATCAGTGCGATCAGCTGTGCAAAATCCGTAAACACCGAGGCCCTAAAGCCAGACCATAAGGTGTAACTGAGCACACCCACACCGGCAATCAGGATCCCAGTTTGAAACGATAAGGGCGAGAGCACGGCCACCAAGGCACCGGCGGCGGTAAAGTTCACCATTAAGCTGATGATGCTGCCGAGCAGATTAGAAAAAGCTAAGATCAGCTGGCTCGAGGCGCCGTGGCGGGCATGGATAAGCTCGCCCAAGGTATGGGCCTTGGGAGCCAATGCGCGAAAACGTCGGCCAAAGGGATAGATGAATAAGATCATCAGCGCGCCCCACAGCCCGTAATGCAAAGGGCCAGACACGCCGTATTGGTAGCCGGAGGTGGCGGCCGCATAAAAAGAGGCGGCCCAAATCCAAGTGGCGGTCATACTGGCCGCCCCCATGCCATACCCTATGCGTTGGTTCGACACCATGAAGGCATCGGCATCTTCATTATCTTGTTTGATAAGCGTGGTTAAAAAGTAGGTACCGCCATAAAAGGCGGCCAGCAGCAATAATACGGTGGCGCTGGAAAATTGATAGAGTTCCAAAATCATCTCCATGACTCAAGCAAGTGAGCACTTGCGAATAGCAGGGGCAAACGCGCGGCAACAGTGGCTATTTGCTACTGCAGTGGCGTTTTAAAAGACGACTTGGCTGGCGACAACGGACGCGAACAAAACCTTCAAGTAGGTCATGCTAAAACATTATAATTTGAGACGTTGGCGAGAGCCGAGTGATGTGTGGTCGACGACACTGACGGTCGTGACTCAGGGAAAAGTTTCGATGGCACCAATCATGGGCGGGACACCTCCAGGGACGATAATTAACTAGATAAAACAATATTCAAATACAAAAACAAGCAGTTACCTTAACCCTAGGTTTAAATTTTGTCCAGCCAACACCAGAATCTGGGTGACTTCACTAGCCGACAAAGTCCGGTTTCGCTATAATTGCGCACCCCCCAGAACCACCGAAATGCTGAGCGGCTTGGCCCGTACTTTAAAAGTAACCAACCGCCTAAAACCTTGTTAACCAGGAGTAGTCATGCAAGCAAAAGTTGCCGTCATCATGGGCTCAAAAAGTGATTGGCCCACCATGGAAGGCGCCGCCGAAATTATGGATTTATTGCAGGTGCCTTATGAAGTGGAAGTGGTGTCGGCGCACCGCACTCCCGATCGCCTCATGTCATTCAGCGCAGAGGCAGTAGGGCGCGGTTTTCAGGTGATTATTGCCGGTGCCGGTGGTGCGGCGCATTTGCCGGGCATGGTGGCGTCTAAAACGCGCTTGCCGGTGTTAGGTGTGCCGGTACAAAGCCGTGCCCTTAACGGTATGGACAGCTTGCTGTCGATCGCGCAAATGCCCAAAGGCGTGGCCGTGGGCACCTTAGCCATTGGCGAGGCGGGAGCGTTTAATGCGGGGCTGCTAGCCTGCCAAATGTTAGCGAATAACGATCCGGCATTGGCCGAGCGCTTAGAGGCGTTTCGCCAACAACAAACCGAGACAGTACTGGCCAATCCCGATCCGAGGGCACAAGCATGAGCCGTATTTGGGTACTGGGCGCCGGCCAATTGGGCCAAATGTTAAAGCACGCTGGCATGCCGCTTAATTTAGACGTACAACCGGTTGATATAGAGTCAGAAGAAACGCTGCCCTTGCAGGCGCACGAGCAAGTGACCGCCGAGCGCGAGCAGTGGCCGGATACAGTGGCGACCCGCCAATTGGCCAGCCACGGCGCCTTTGTGAACTTGCAAACTTTCCCTCGGCTCGCGGATCGCTTCACCCAAAAATCCTTGCTCGATGAGCTGGAGTTAGCCACGGCACCTTGGCAGTTGGTCGACACCGACACCACGGCCGAGCAGTTACATGAGCGCTTGGGCGAGCGAGTATTATTGAAGCGCCGCACCGGCGGTTACGATGGCCGTGGCCAACACTGGCTGCGTGAGCCGGGCCGCGATGCAGTGCCACAAGGCTGGCATCAAGAAGCCATTGCCGAGCAAGCCATCGACTTTGATGAAGAAATGTCAGTGGTGGGCATGCGCGGTGCTGACGGCCAATGTTTCTTTTATCCGCTGACCCTGAACTTGCATGTAGACGGCATCTTGCTGGGCTCAGTGGCGCCTTTGCCACGCCTCGCACACCTGCAAGCCAAAGCCGAGCAGATGCTGGGCGAGCTCATGAACCATCTGGACTACGTGGGCGTGATGGCCATGGAATGCTTCAGATTGGGCGATGCGCTGCTAGTGAACGAGCTGGCACCGCGCGTGCACAACAGCGGCCATTGGACCCAAGCGGGCTCTAATATCAGCCAGTTTGAAGCCCACTTGCGTGCGGTAGCCAAGCTGCCGTTAGTGCAACCGACCGTTAAAAACACCAGCGTGATGGTGAATCTGGTAGGCGTGGATTATCAAGACGCTTGGCTGACCGTGCCCGGCGCCGAGCTGTATTGGTACGGCAAAGAAGTGCGTGTGGCGCGTAAAGTGGGGCACATTAATTTCTGCCTCGACAATCACGCCGACACCAAGGCCGCACTGGATATGCTGCAAACTATGCTGCCGGTAACTTACATCGAAGTGCTGAACTGGCTGCGCAGCCAGCTGGATTAACTTCTGGCGTTAGTCAGTTAATGCACACAAAAAGCCCCGACCAGCCATGCTGCTCGGGGCTTTTATGTTTTAGGCCGTATTTTTTAGCTAGTATGCGAACGCCGGGGGGCTTATCGCTGCTACACCACTTATCGCTCCTACACCAAAGGTTGTCCCAGCTTGTCTTGGGCGATTAAGCGGACCACATAAGCCAACTTAAACAGCGCGGCACTGATCACTAAGCTGATGTGCATAAATACTGTCATGCCTAATGACACTTTCTCTTCTTGCAGGTAAGCAATGCTTAAGGCGCCACAGGCTACTACTAAAAATACCACCATAGCGATATTAGCTGAACGAAGTAGTTGGGTATGATTCATAATATGCACTCCAGATGCTGGTTAAGGTTTATCCTATGCCTGCCTAACTACTGAGTCAACAACAAACACTAAGGTGAAATAGATTTTTGCTTTGATGTAGATCAAAAGTGAAACGATACGCCCTATGTTTAAATTTCTCTGTTTTAAGCTCTATGCTCGATTGTTGTTTATTCCTTAGCTGACCGTGTCGAGCGTATTGCTCTCAAGCACACAGTTGTTTCACTTGGCTCTAACTTGCTATGCTGAAGTCTCACTCTTGAACTCGGAAGTGGTCTAATGGTGGCAACTAGGGCAAGGCTGTGGGTCGCTCGGCATAAAAAGCTGAGTTGGGGAATCTTGGTGCTGATGCTGCTGATATTTTGGCTGTGGCGCGGTGAGCTGTATCAAGCGCAAAGCCAGGCCCCAGCGGCGAATGAACAAAGCACAACCCTCGTCACTGCAACTTCCGTCAATGCAGAAGTAGGTAATGTCGCTAAGCTGTTTTTTGTTGAGACTCGTGAGTTTTATGCCGAGCCCTATCAAGCTGAGGTATTGTTACAAGGCAAGCTGGCGCCTATTCACAGCGTCAATCTGCGTGCTCAAATCAGCGGTACTGTGCTGGCTCGGCCCGAATTAGGGCAAAGTGTGGCAAAAAATGACGCATTGATTAGCGTCAGTGACGATGGGCGAGGCGTGGAGCTTGAGCAGGCCCAAGCGGATTTGGCATTACGCCAAGCGCAGTTGAGCGCCGGCGCTCGGCTACGCGCTCAAAAACATATCTCAGAAACCGATTACCTCTCTTTAAAAGCCGCCGCCGTCAGCGCTAAAGCCGCCGTGGCCAGCGCTCAATTGGCGGTCAGCAACAGCCAAATAGCCGCGCCCTTTGCCGGCCAAGTTGATAGCTTGCCCGTAGAGCTGGGTGGATTTGTGCAAGTGGGCGATGAGCTGCTGACCTTAGTCGATGTTTCACGGCTTAAGTTAACGGCCCATGTGCCGCAACAAGCGGTGCTGAAGCTTAACGTGGGGTTACCGGTGCGTGCGGTATTACTTGATGGCCGTGAGCTTAACGGCAAACTGGACTTTATTGCCCAAGCTGCCGATGACCAAACCCGCAGTTTTGCTCTTGAGGCTAAATTAGATAATCCCGATGGTTGGCGAGTAGCGGGTGCCAGTGTGGGTTTACACATTCAATTGCCCAAGCAAGATGCCATTCGTTTATCTCCCGCATTATTGGCGTTGAACAAGCAAAGCCAGGTGGGCGTGTATCTGCTTGATGAGCAAGATCGCATGCAGTGGCAGCCGGTGGGTTTACTGAGTATCAGCACCGAAGAAGCTTGGGTGAGTGGTTTGCCAAACAGGGTGCGGTTAGTCACCCGCGGCGCCGACTTTGTGCAAGTCGGCGCAGTTGTTAATGTGCGTCTGGCAAAGCCTGCACCGACAGCCGCTAAGCCGAATGCGGCGACAACGACTGAGCCCAAATCAGCGGATCCTCGCCCATGAGGAGGCTAATCGAAGCGGCGGTACAGCGCAGTCGTGCCACCTTAATGGCTTTTATCTTTCTAATGCTGGGCGGCCTTGGCGCTTATCAAGCGATCCCTAAAGAAGCCAACCCAGACGTCACCATCCCCATGATGTATGTGTCTTTGTCATTGGAGGGCATTAGCCCCGAAGATGCGGAGCGCTTATTGGTGCGACCCATAGAGCAAGAGCTGCGCACGCTGGCGGGCGTAAAAAAAATGAGCTCCACCGCCAGCGAAGGCCATGCCTCTGTGATGCTGGAATTTGATGCGGGCTTTGATCCTAAAGTAGCGCTGCAAGACGTACGAGAAAAAGTGGACGCCACGCGCAGCAAATTACCCCAAGAAGCGGATGAACCTCAAGTACACGAAATCAATGTGTCTTTGTTTCCGGTGTTGTCGGTGGCTTTGTCGGGCCCTTTATCCGAAACCGAATTGGTGATGATAGCGCGCCGCCTTAAAGACGAGATTGAAGGCATAGCCGAAGTGTTAGAGGTGGACATTGGCGGTGACCGTGAAGACGTGCTGGAGATCATCGTCGATCCGCAAGTGCTGGATACGTACGGCATTGATTACAATGAACTGTTTAACTTGGTCACCAGCAATAACCGCTTAGTGGCCGCCGGCAGCCTAGACACGGGAGCGGGGCGCATGGCCATTAAGGTGCCGGGCATTATCGAAAATCTCGACGATGTGCTCGGCATGCCGATCAAGGTGGAGGGCGATCGCGTGGTCACTTTTGGTGATGTGGCCATGTTGCGGCGCACGTTTAAAGACCCCGCAGGCTTTGCGCGCATTAATGATCAGCCGGGCTTAGTGCTGGAAGTCAGTAAGCGTGCTGGCGCCAATATTATCGATACCATAGAACAAGTGAAGCAGTTGCTGGCACAAGCTCAGCCCTTGTTGCCTGAGGGCGTAACAATTAACTACATCATGGATCAATCCACCCAAGTGGAAACCATGCTCTCAGACTTACTGAACAACGTGGTCACTGCCGTGGTATTGGTGTTGATTTTAATTTTGCTGGCCATGGGCATGCGCTCGGCTCTGATGGTGGGGCTCACTATACCGGGCGCGTTCTTAACCGGTATTTTAGTGATCTGGGCCATTGGTTTCACCATGAATATTATCGTGCTGTTTGGGCTAATTTTGGTGGCCGGTATGTTGGTGGATGGTGCCATTGTGGTCAGTGAGCTGGCCGACCGAAATTTGCATGAAGGCCAAGCACCAAAGCAGGCGTGGATCAATGCGGCGCATCGCATGAGCTGGCCGGTTATCTCCTCCACCGCCACTACGCTGGCGGTATTTGTGCCGCTGCTATTTTGGCCCGGTGTGGTGGGAGAGTTTATGAAATACCTGCCCGCGACCGTGATTATCTGCTTGCTGGCCTCATTGGCGATGGCGCTGATTTTTTTGCCCACCATGGGCGGGCTTACTAAGGCGCACCAGCCCAACGCTGCCATCAGTATGCCGGGCTTAGCCGGATATAGAAGGCTATTGGCTTGGTTATTACAACGCCCAGCCACCAGCCTGATCACCACCTTAATCTTGATGGTGATTGTCTATGGGGGCTATGCACGCTTTAATCACGGGGTGGAATTTTTCCCCGCCATTGAACCGGATAGTGCCCAGCTCCAAGTGCGCGCGCGAGGCGACTTATCTGTTTATGAAAAAGATGCCTTATTGCAACAAGTGGAAGAAAGACTGCAAGGGCTCACCGAAGTTAACGCCTTGTATGCGCGCAGCTTTGCCATGACGGATAGCCAAATGGGCAGTGATGTGATCGGCGTGCTGCAGTTTCAATTTGTAGACTGGTATCAACGCCGACCCGCCACCGACATTAAAGACACTATGCTGGCGCTCACCGAGGACATACCCGGTATTATCTTAGACTTTCGTCAGCAACAAATGGGCCCCAGTAGTGGTAAGCCGGTAGAGCTGCGCTTGAGTGGACTCAATAAAACCGGACTTAATCAGGCCACAGATACCCTTCGCCAAGCGATGAATGAGCTGGGCGGTTTTATTGATGTGGAAGATGACCGCAGTTTGCCTGGCATAGAGTGGCGCTTAACCGTGGACAGGGAAGCGGCGGCGCGCTTAGGCGCCGATGTGCTGAGCGTTGGCAATGCGGTGCAATTGGTCACCAATGGCTTAAATTTGGCCACCTATCGGCCAGAAGACGCCAACGACGAAGTGGATATTCGGGTGCGCTTGCCCGCCAATTTTCGCTCGCTCGATCACTTGTCGCGGCTCACGCTGAACACGCCCCGTGGCCAAGTGCCTTTGAGTCATTTTGTGACCTTGGCGCCGGCACCTAAAGTGGGTACCTTGCATCGCGTCGACGGTAAACGCACCATCACCTTACAAGCAGACATCGAACAAGGCTTTCGCCTTGATGAACGCTTGAGTGCGTTGCGCGGCCAAGTAACCGCACTGCCTGAGGGGGTGACTTTAGTGGTGGCCGGCGAAGATGCTGATCAAAAAGAAGCAGGGCAGTTTTTAATCGCCGCCTTCGGCGTGGCCATCTTTATGATGACCCTGATCTTAGTCACGCAATTTAATAGCCTGTATCAAACCGGCTTGGTGTTATCGGCCATCGTGTTCTCGACCGCTGGCGTTTTGCTCGGCTTGCTGCTGAACGGCCAATCTTTTGGCATTGTGATGGTGGGCATGGGCATTATTGCCTTAGCCGGCATAGTGGTGAACAACAATATTGTGCTGATAGATACCTTTAACCAATTGCGCGCGGATGGCATGGCACCCGTTGAAGCTGCGCTTGAAACCGGCTGTTTGCGACTGCGGCCCGTGTTGCTCACCGCCATTACCACAGTGTTGGGTTTAATGCCCATGGTGCTGGGTGTCAACGTGGATTTATTGGGCCCAAGTTTAGGCATAGGCGCACCTTCTACCCAGTGGTGGACGCAGCTGTCGAGCGCCATCGCCGGCGGCTTGGTGTTTGCCACCTTACTCACCTTACTGCTGACCCCCTGCATGTTAGTGCTGGGGCACAAGCAAGCCGTGAAGGCGCAAGAGTAGGGAGTGGTGGGGAAATACGAAGGACAAAGTCAAAGCGAGATCCTGACTTTCATCAGGAAGTCGGCTTCTATAAACAAGTACCGCGCTAAACAAGAGACCGATGTTTCGCACCGTGCCAATTTATTTGGCACGGTGGTGCGGTATTATTTTTACCACTATCCATGAATGACACTCTAAATAGTAAATCACTCTGTTTTTGCAGTGCTTAATTAGTGAGTGGTACTGAAAAATGATATGTCTAGCCAGATAAACCGCGTTAGCTTACATGAGCAGATATTGTCCAGGCGGTTTGCCCAGTAAGGCTTTAAAAGCGGCAATAAAAGCCGATAAGCTGTCGTAACCACAGGCTAGCGCTACATCGGTAATACGCTCGCCGGCTTCTAATAAGGGCAGGGCAGCCAACAAACGGCTGCGCTGGCGCCACTGGCGAAAGCTCATGCCCGTATCCTGCTTAAAGGCCCGGCTCAGGGTTTTATCGCTCACCGCCAACTGGGCACTAAAATGGCTTAACGGCAGTCGACAATCCGGTTGGCTCGCCAAATAACGACACAGTTCGGTGAGGCGAGCATCTGTGGGCCAAGGCAGCATTAAATCACTGGGCTTGGCCTGAACGAGTCTATCCAGCAATAACGCCACCAAGCGGCCCTCGGCGCCGTGCTCGTCATATTCCACCGGCAATAAGCCAAAGGCGACGATCAATTCCCGTAATAGGGGGTCTATGTCCAACACTTGACAGTGTTGCCAAGGCAAATGCTTGGCATCGATATAAAGGCTGCGGATCACCGTATGTGCTGGACAATGCACGCCATGCTCAACTTCTGGTGGCACCAGTACCGCACGGGTGGGCGGCGCCACAAATTGGCCTGTGGCGGTTTCAACCGTGAGCACGCCCTTAATGGCATAAGACAACTGCGCCCACGGGTGGCGATGCGGCGTGCCGATGGCGTGATTAGGCAAAGACACCACTTGGCCCAGCACGGGGCGCGGTAGCCTGGTTAAGTCATCGAGTTGATTAAGTAAATGCTGTTGGGAAATGTTCATAGGCAGATAATGCAGAACACGCCGCCGATTAACAAGAGAGCCTTCCTAAGTAAGACGCGGGCAACAAGATCCTGACGTGTGTTAGGAAGACGAATGGCGAGAAAGCGTTAAGCTGTCCTCTTGGCGATACTAGTTGCCCTAATGACGATAAACAGCGCGATGATTTTACGTTAGAGTGCACCCATTTTTAAGAGGAGTACCCTATGTTCGGCTATTTACGCTTGCTGTTTGATAATTTTACGCTGATCTTATTGGCCGTGGTGGCCGCCGCCACCTTGTTGCCCGCCCAAGGCCAAGGGGCGGTATTTTTTGATGGCTTAACGGTGGCCGCCATCGCCTTATTATTTTTTATGCACGGTGCCAAGTTATCTCGCCAAGCGATCATTGCGGGCATGACCCACTGGCGACTGCACACCTTAGTGTTTGCCTGTACTTTCTTGATGTTTCCCATCATAGGCCTGCTGGCTAAACCCATGCTGGTGCCTTTAATTGGTGACAAGTTATATATAGGCATACTGTTTTTATGTGTGTTGCCGGGCACGGTGCAGTCGGCGATTGCTTTTACCTCGTTGGCCGGCGGCAACGTGCCCGCCGCTGTGTGCAGTGCGTCTGCATCAAGTATTGTTGGCATTCTATTAACGCCGCTGTTGGTGGCGCTCTTAATGCAAATAGATGCCACAGAGGGCGCTTCACCGCTGCACTCTATCGGCTCTATTAGCATGCAGTTACTGCTGCCTTTCGTGTTGGGCCACGCCATGCGACCGCTCATTGGCAGCTGGGTTGATAAACATAAAAAGAACCTCGGCCGCCTCGATCAAACCTCCATTCTGCTGGTGGTCTACACGGCACTCAGTGCCTCGGTAGTTGAGGGCTTATGGAATACTGTATTACCCAAGACCTTGCTGGTATTAACCGTCGTGTGCTGTGTCTTGTTGGCCGTGGTGCTGTTTTTAACGGCGTGGTTGGGCGAGCGCTTCGGTTTTAGTCGTGAAGATAGGATCACCATCGTCTTTTGTGGCTCGAAAAAAAGCATGGCTACCGGTGTGCCCATGGCACAGGTCTTATTTGCCGGGCCTTTATTAGGGCCGGCATTATTACCCTTAATCATCTTTCACCAAATTCAACTGATGGTGTGTGCGGTTATGGCCCAGCATTATGCCCGCCAAAATGAGGGAGTGACGGTCAGCAATGAATAATGAGTGAATGCTGATTAATATTTAATGAACATAAGGCCCAAGGCGATAATATTGCTTTGGGCCTTACGCATTTAGCGGCGTGTTTTTGATGAGCAACATCTGCAACGGGCGGAAATACCTGATTTAACATTTATGACGTGCGACTTATCATTATTTATCTAGAGACAAAAGCTGACGCAAAGCTGCTTTATTAAACACTCAATAAAATAAACAAACCTGCAACAAATCACATTTTAAAAAATGTCGCACTAACGAGCTTTTTGATAAGCCTTTGATTTTTATTTGTTATTTAATGGTGTGGTTTGTTTGTAATATCGATAAATTGTGCTTGAGCAGTGTTTTGTGCTGTTGCTTGATGGCGTGTTTTATTGAAATATTCACTTGCATCCCTCATTTCATTAGTCTAGAAATATAAGGGCAGCAATGAGAAGCACGACGTTTCTTATTGAGTTAAGTTTTTAGTTAAATTTTATAAAATAGTATTTATAAGATGACGCTTTTATAAAGCACCGTATTTATAAAACAGTGTTCAAATCGCAACGAGAGGAAAAGAACGATGAAAAATATGAAATTTTCACCTTCAATGATAGCTGTTGTGTTGAGCTCCGTTTTAGCAGGCGGGAGCGCCTTTGCGGCAGACGGCACCGATGATCAGTCGACTAAGCAAAATAATGCGGCCCAGCACAGCAGCACCACTGTGGACAATAAGCTAGGCAGCGCCGCTGACTCTGCGAAAGTCACCATAGATGACGCCATGATCACCACTAAGGTGAAAGGTGAATTATTGAAACATGATGCCATCGACAGTGGTGATATCTCAGTCGAAACCACCAATGGTGTGGTGACTCTCTCGGGCTTTGTGACTAGCCAAGAACAAATTAAACAGGCTGCAGAGGTTGCGGGTCAAGTTGAGGGCGTAGCGTCGGTAAGCGATAAGCTGAATGTGAAAGATAAGGCCGATCAGTCAGTCAAACAATATGCCGATGATGCCATGGTCACCAGCGCCGTTAAGGCCAAGTTTCTGACCGCGGATGGCGTACCTTCGATGGGTATCTCGGTAGAAACCCAAGATGGGGTAGTGCAGCTCACCGGTGACGTAGAGACACAAGCGCAAGCGACCGAAGCCGAAAATGTGGCCAAAAGCGTAGAGGGTGTGCACAGCGTTAAAAACGACCTCACCATTAAGCAAAAATAAGGCCTCACGTAACACTGACCGCCCATTTTACTTGGGTTAGCGGGTTTATTAGTTGAGTACAAACCCTTAGTTAGAAATAAGCTTGGGCTCTGAGCATAATTTGGAGCCCAAGCAAAAGGTAGAATTCATGGTTCGTCTGCTACATTTAAAACGAACAACCAGAACGTCATGTTACTCAGCTACGATTTCCACTTAGGTAAGGAGCAGTTTATGTTTCGTTGGGGAATTATATTTTTAGTAATCGCCCTCATCGCCGGTGCACTCGGCTTTGGCGGTATGGCAGGAACGGCTGCATGGGCAGCAAAACTGGTCTTTGTGGTGGGGATTATCATCTTCATTATTAGTTTGATCAGCGGGCGACGAGCCCCCTAGTTAATCTAAATGAACAGAGGCGAGTTAAGCCCCTCGCTTTAGCCTAGCCGTTTAGGCTGATAGACTAAGCCCATTAGTACAGCATTAGCACAACACAGGGCGGCACTAGGTTAAGGTGAGTAACAATTACCACACCGATAATAGCGAGACTCAGTCTCGCTATTATCGTAATGGCCCCGACCATACTCACGGCGAGATCATCGACTTTGTGCAGGTGCGCCGGCGCTTTGATTTCACCAGTATCGAAATTGGCCGGTGGGTCACCCGCATTGAGCGTGAACGCGCTGCGGGCTTATTTTTTGATGCGCTTTGCGATCTGATGCTGATCCTCCAAGGGCCTGAGTCACTCATTTCCCTGCGCGGCAGCCTGTCATTGCAATATGGTATTGGTGGTCGCTTAGGCGTTTCTGCGCACTATAATCCCGCTACACGCACTTTTGCTCTGGCTAAAAACGCCGGTCCCGGCAGTATTGCCCACGAGTGGTTTCATGCCTTTGATCACTATATCGCAGCAAAAAGTATTGTCGGCAACAGCATGACTCAAGCCGGCACTCGTACGTTCGCCTCTCGCGCTTGGCTTAATAACGCCGCCACAGTAGCGCATCCACTTAATGACTTATTGTTTGACTGTTTTAAGGCCATTTTATTGGATGAGTCGGGCAAGGAACCCAGCCCCTTGTTTATGGCGTCTGCCGCCGCCGACAGCCAACTTAATACTCTTTATTACAGCCAGCCCGAAGAGCTGTGCGCTCGCGCCTTTGAAGCCTTCGTACAAGATGCGATAATCAAAAATGGTTTTTTAGTGAAAGGCACTAAAGCCAGCAAAGAAGCCGAGCTGGGGTTATATCCCCAAGGCGAGCAGCGTTTACAGATAAATGCCGCTTTTCGTCGTTATTTTCGCACTCTAGGTGCTGCACTCCACCAGCAAAATTAATTATCTATTGCCTTCAGCATAAGGAACATCATGAGCGATACCAACGAAGACAACCGCAAACAGGTAAAAGCCGAGCGTCATCAGCAGCGCCAACAAAAAGTAAAAGAAGCGGTTGATACCAAAGTGGCCGAGGCCCAAGAAGAGCGGGGCGTGCTCATGGTGATCACCGGCAACGGTAAAGGTAAAAGCACCGCCGGTTTTGGCACTGTCACCCGTGCCGTGGGCCACGGTAAAAGTGCCGCCGTGGTGCAGTTTATTAAAGGTGGTTGGGAGTGTGGCGAGCGTAATTTACTGCAAAAAGTCGGTGTGCCCTTTGTCGTAATGAACACCGGCTTTACTTGGGATACCCAAGACCGTGAAAAAGATATGCAAGCTTGTGAAGAAACCTGGGCGCCCGCCGAAGAAATGCTCAGCAATCCCAGTATCGATCTGGTGTTGCTGGACGAGCTAACCTACATGGTGGCTTACCATTATCTGGATTTAGATCGCGTGATTACCGCGTTGAAAAATCGCCCAGCGCATCAGCATGTGATCATTACCGGCCGCAGCTGTCATCGCTCACTGATCGAATTAGCCGATACCGTCAGCGAAATAGAGTCAGTAAAGCACGCCTTCGATGCTGGCGTAAAAGCCCAAGTCGGGTTTGATTATTAAGCTGGATTTTGATTACTGAGGCGAGAGTAGCCTGAGCGCAGTATGTAAATTCAGGCAATGGGCACGGCTCCCCTACACGCCGTGTATGAATGATACTCATCGTTTCAGCCAGCTGCGAGCATTCACTGGATACTCGGTCTGGCTGAAACGATTCGTCACGGCGAGACAAGCTGGCCCCCTGTAGGCTCAAACCGCGCCATCCATGGCGCGGATGGTCGGTTGAGCAGACACCCGTTGCCTTCCCGTCAGCAGCGCAGTGGCCGGTATTTTGTAGGCGAACACTTGTTATCGCATTACGCCGTAGGCGTAAACCTGAGCGGTGTCATTACTTTTGTGCAGACCACTTTTCAGCGTGGATCACGTCGTTAATATCCATCCTTGCTAACCAACCATGTTTTTCAAGATCAGGCTGTTCGCTAAATTCAGACACATAGCCAAGGCACAGATACGCAATAATTTCTATGCGCTCCGGAATATCAAGTGCTGCGCGCAGCACCTTATCATCAATAATACTCACCCAGCCCAAGCCAATATTCTCCGCTCTGGCAGCCAGCCACATATTTTGAATCGCACACACAGTACTGTAGAGATCCATTTCTGGCTTGATAGTCTGGCCCAATACGATGGGGCCATTACGCTCCCTGTCGCAGGTTACGCAAATACCCAGCGGCGCGTCCATGATGCCTTCCAGCTTTAGGCTATTATATTTCTCTTGCCGCTCACCAGAAAACAATTGTGCCGACTGCGCATTCGCCGCATCGAAACCCTGCTTAATGGCTGCTTTGGTGAACTCTTCGCTCACCACTACAAAGTCCCACGGCTGCATAAACCCCACACTCGGCGCATGATGGCCAGCGTTTAAGATTCTTAGCAGCACCTCATTAGGCACGGGTGTCGGCATAAACTCAGATCTGACGTCTCGTCTGCCGTAAATTACCTTGTATAAAGCGTTTCGTTCTTGTTCATTGATGAGCATGAATATTCCAGAGCGGATGTGATTAGAAGAAATAACATTTTTAATAATACGCATGCGTGCTTTTTGAGCTAAATTAGTCGCCTGAGCAAGCCTGATGTCGGCAAGGCAGACTACAGCTGGCGCTTTTTATGAAGCCATTTTAAAGCAGACAACCAAAACTAAAACTGAATTCAAATGAAACTTTAGCATTATAAACTGTGAATGACTAAATGGAAGGTGATGTTCGCTAACTGGCTGTCTCTAAAGAACGACAATGCCATTAGATCACTCAGTGCATAGCCGCAGGCACGGAGTGGTTTGTTAACCCTACCAGCAGAAGACTCAGAAAACTAACAAGAGGCTGTTGGGATAGCATTAGCCGACCATCACATGACAGAACGTCATGTGTTTGAGCGTCACAGGGGTTGTGCTTGAAGCGTGTCGGAGGAGGTTACCCAACTGCTTCTGGGCTGACGGGCAAAAGTGTGACGGCTCATCACTGTATAAAGAAAGCGACAAGCTAGATTACAAAACCGTAATCTGTTGGCAATCAGTTTGACGGGGTAGAGCAGGCAAGATAGTGACACTTAGCATTTTGTCTGCTTATCTTTTTAGTTAAACCAAAGTTAGCCCTACGGAGAACCGATTATGATGATGACTGCACGCCGCTCCCTGATTGCCTTGGCCTTATGTGCTGCTCCGGCTTTTGCCCCGTCGGCGTTTGCCGCCCCTGCTGCCGATACTACCAATGCAGCCGTTACTTCATCTCAGGTAACAGCGGGCGTGGCACAAAGAGCCGATGTAACTCTGGAACTAGCGAACAAACTGCTGAACGCCACTATGGCCGCTTGTCATGCCCAAGGCCTCACCGGCGTGGCAGCCGTGGTTGACCGTGGTGGTAATTTAGTGGCCTTGCAGCGCGATGATAACGTAGGCCCGCATAATACGCTGGCCGCCCAACGTAAAGCGTTTACTTCACTGTCGACCAAAACCAGTAGCCGAGAGTTATCTGAGCGGGCGCGTAATAATCCAGAAGCCGAAAACCTGAATACCTTAGACGAGTTATTACTGCTCGGCGGTGCCGTACCTCTAAAAGTGGACGGGCAAGTAATTGGTGCTATCGGTGTGGCGGGCGCGGGCGGTGCGGCGATTGATGAAGGCTGTGCACTAGAAGCCATCGCAAAAGTGCTGCCTAACGCCAGCTAATGAGTTGACTTAAACTTCGATTATTCATTTTTAGCTTCTAGCGTTTAGAAAGATTATTAAACGAGCCAGCATAATGCTGGCTCGTTTGTTATGTGTGTTCGCCAATATTTTTTTGGCTAGCTGCGAATGAATACTTCTGCCCTAATTTAAAAAATAAGGCTAACGGAATCAGATAATAATCTAATGAAATTATTATCATGGCCCTATTTATTCATCCTTATTTTTCCGCAAACTACGATACACCGCGGTGCGCATTAATAGCATAGAAGTAACCGGAGCGGTTAACATAATAAAAACGGTGATAAGCAATTCGTGAATGACAATTCGCTGCTGCAACACGGTAAAATACAACATAGAGGCGATCAAAAAACAACCAGCACCTAAGGTGACAGTGATCGCAGGCCCGTGAATGCGTTGATAAAAATTAGGTAAACGCAATAAACCTAGGGTGCCAATAAGCGCAATCAAACTGCCTAAAATTAATAGCAGTGCTACGGGTATGGCCAGCCAAGCTGGAATATCTGCAGGAATTTGCATCATTCTATAATTTCTCCACGCATCAAAAATTTTGCGAGCGCTACTGACGAAACAAATCCTGTTAGCGCGATTAGCATGGCCCATTCAAAATATACCTGGCTGGAAAAACTAATGCCCAGCAAGATGGCGAATAACATAGCGCACATCCATAAAGTATCTAACGCTAATACTCTATCCTGAGAGGAAGGGCCTTTTAATAGGCGCAACGTACAAAATAACATGGCTAGCATGATGCAAAATAGAGAAAAATGCAGGGAGATTTCTAGCAATAACTTCATGGCTTCTCCGATTCAAAAATAGCAATAAGGGGAGATTCGTAACGTTGTTTAATTGTATTTATCCACCATTCTTCATCGTGCAAGTCGAATATATGTAGCAATAGTTCATGCTTGTCTTGTAATACTTCTACCCAGACGGTGCCTGGAGTACAGTTGATCAGGCAAGATAGTGCAGCTAAACCATAGGGATCTTTCAAATCTAGCGGTACTTTAATAAACTGTGAGTCTAGTTTATTAATTTTCCGAAATAAAATAATACGACTGACGTTAAAACAGGAGTGCACAATCTCAATAAAAGCCCAACTGAGTAAGCGTATTATCAATTTAGGCTTATGTATTGTGGCTTTAATTGGCCGCAAGGGTGCGGTTAGAAATGCTGCGGTAACAGCGAGTACAGCACCTAATAGTAAATGAGCAGGTTCTACCGATTGATTTAGCATTAACCATAATAAGAATAATGCCAGCGCCAAAAGGGGGGAAGGGAGCCAACGGTTCATAGCACCTCCTCAGTTATAATAGATGGTTGTAGTATGCGTTCTATATAAGCGGGTGTCTGCTGTAAATCATTGCTTACGAGAGTTAGCAATTCTATTAATGGGCCTGCAAAAAAAACCATGCTGATGCAGAGTGAGATAATGACCAAGATTGGCAGGGCTTCTGTAGGCCGTAACCGTATGGGTGCGCTGTCAGACAGAGTCCAGAACGTGCGTACACCAAAGCGCATTAGCGAAATAATAGCACTGAGTCCTGCTACCATCAGCAGAGCTAAAATGACCCAACGCATCCAGAGTGGTGCGAGTGAATGAGTACTTTCTAACAAGTTATGCAAAATACTAAATTTAGCAACAAAGCCAGATAATGGAGGTAAACCCGCCATAATAAGCGCACAAGCTACAAAAGATAAACCAAGAAATGCCATTGCTGCAAGTATGACTACGCCATCACTTTCTTGCATTTCTTCTTCTACCGCAAACGCCTCCATACTTAAAGCTAGAACGCTAGATGCAGGAGTATAAATACGCTTGCTCAGTTCTGTTAAGAGAATAAAGGCGGCAATGGCTAGCGTTGAGCTGATTAAATAAAACAGTGCTGAGCTGAGTAATTTAGGATCACCGTAGCCAATAAGAGCAAATAGGGTGCCAGATGAAATTATGGCGCTGAAGCTCGCTATACGACGCGGCTCTTGGCTAGCCAACAAACCAAGAGATCCAAATATCAATGTCAGTATCCCGCCGCCAAGTAAGACCATGCTACCAAACCCAGCTGATGCGCCGGCATGTTCAGAGAACATTAACCACCACAATCGTAGAATAACGTAAACGCCAATTTTGGTTAACAAGACGAGCATAGCCGCTATTGGTGCACAGGCTGCAGAATAAGTAATAGGTAACCAGAAGCCTAAAGGCCACATGGCACTTTTGGTCAGAAAGGCGACGGATAGAATAGCGGCTCCAGTTTGGAGCATAAAGCGATCTGTGCTGCCTAAGCTTGCAATTTTTAGTGCCAGATCTGCATAGTTAAGTGTGCCAGTGGCAGCATAGATCAGCGCTATGCCAATTAGGAAAAAAAAGGATGCAGCTAGATTAACCACAATGTAATGCATGCCTGCACGGATACGGCTAATATTGTAACCGTGCAGTAATAGGCCATAAGAGGCTGCTAGCATTACCTCAAAAAATACAAATAGGTTAAATAAGTCAGCGGTTAAAATCGCGCCATTAATGCCCATGATGAGGAATTGGAATAGGGTATGAAAATGAATGCCAATTCTGGACCAATGACTATAAGAAAATATCAGAGTAGCAGCACCAAGGATAGCGGTTAGCAGCAGCATTATTGCCGATAAGCGATCGACCACTAATGCTATACCAAAAGGTGCAGACCAATTTGCCGCCATGTATACAGCTATATTGTCTGGCCATGCGGCACTTTGAGTTTGGGATAACAGCTGTAATGCCGTAAGTAGCATTATAGCGATACTGCTTAGATTGATAATAAACTTTAGTCGGTGATTACGTTCATTAATTAATATCATTGCCGCACCGACTAATAACGGCAACAATATGGGCAATATTATTAAATTTGGGTTCAGATACATCATTCTTCTGACTCCCTTTCTTTACCATCTACGTGGTCAGTACCCGTTAAGCCTCGTGAGCCAAGCAATACCACTAGATAAAGTGCAGTGGTCGCAAAACCAATAACAATAGCTGTGAGTACTAGCGCTTGCGGTAGCGGATCAGCATACAGAGCAGGATCAACAATTTCATCGGCAATAATTAATGGTGGTTTATTTATAGAAATTCTACCCGTAATAAAGATAAATAGATTTACAGCATAAGACAGCAGTAATAAACCAGTAATAACCTGAAAGCTACGCGGACGTAAAATCAGCCAAATACCTGAGCTGAATAATATACCGATGGATAAGGCAATCGTCAGCTCCATTAACGGATCTCCCTGCTAGTGCTGTTATCTGATGGCATCCCGATTATTCGGTGGCTGCGTACAGATTGGTGAGCGATAGCGATTAAAATTAACATTGTGGTACCCACAACAACGGCAAACACCCCCAAATCAAAGACAAATGCACTTGGCAGATGAATTTCTCCTAATAATGGTAAGGTGAGGTGAGCAGTATGGGTGGTTAAAAATGGATAACCCAGTGCCAGTGAGCCTAAACCAGTACCACAAGAGAGCACAAGTCCTACAGCAATCCAACGGTGTGGGTTTAATCTCAGATGTGATTCTATCCATACGGTGCCGGCCAGCATATATTGGAGGATAATACCTACAGAAAAAATGAGGCCGGCAATAAATCCTCCACCGGGTAAATTATGCCCGCGCATAAAGAAATATATGGCAGTGATGCCAATAATAGGCAGTAATAAACGTAAATAAATACCCGGGATCTGTAGATAACCACTATTAGCTTGTTCAGCGGGTGTTTGCTGAGTAGCCGGATCTATTTGATTAGTTTGTTGTCCAGTTATCCCAATACTTTCTGCGGCAGGGCGAAAACGTCGGAGCAGTGCATAAACAGTTAGTGCAACTACGCTGAGCACTGTAATTTCACCTAAGGTATCAAAACTGCGAAAGTCGACCAACAACACATTCACCACATTCGTCCCGCCGCCGCCGGGCAAGGCGTTATCAAGAAAGAAATGGCTGATAGAAAACTGAGCTGGATGTATTAATACCAAATAGCTTATTAAAGACATCATACTGCCCGCCATAATTGCAATAATGAGATCACGGCCTCGGCGTAACTTATCGCTATTACTGGCAACGAGATTCATTTTTTTAGCTGAAATCCGCGCCGGCAACCAACGCAAACCGAGCAATAACAATATGGTGGTGACCGTTTCAACCATTAATTGGGTCAGGGCCAAATCGGGAGCTGATAACCATAAAAAAGTTAGGCTGGTTACTATACCTGTGCCACTGACTAAGATTAAGGCCGTTAGCCTATGATACTTAGCCATCCAAGCTGCGGATATAGCACAAGCACAACCTATCACCCAGAGTAGAGCAAAAAGTAAGTTAAAATTGGTCTCTGGCCAAACCTGTTTAAAGTCTGGTATTGCTTGCAGCATTAACGCTGATGTAAACAAACTGGCCAGTACGATTAAAAATAACTGAGACTGTAGCCGTTTAGTACTAAACAGCCGTTCTAACCGCGCAGCAGCTGAGGCAAGCAGTAGCATACTGCTTTCATAAAATTGCTTACCATTAAAGCGATAGAGCAGTGGAACATGTGCGCTTTGTAGGAGGTTATAGCGATCCTTTAGTATTTTAAACAGCAGAATGCCTAAGATAAAAGCCAATAGACTCATAATTAATGGCGCATTTATGCCGTGCCATATTGACAGATTATAATAAGGAGTTTGTTCTCCTAATACTGATGTTGCTGCCATTTTAAGTGGTATGCCGATACTTAATTGTGGCGCTATACCTACTATCAGACAAAACAAGACCAATAGCTCTACGGGGAAACGCATCCAACGGGGTGGCTCATGGGGTTCTTTTGGTAAATCAGTTGGCTTTGGACCAAAAAATACACTGATAAAACGCAATGAATACGCGATACCTAAAATCGCCATTACCAATGCTGCAATAGACATCCACCAATTAGAATTAGAACCGACTTGTAATGCTTCAGCAAAAAACATTTCTTTAGATAAAAATCCGTTTAATAACGGAACCCCAGCCATGGCGGCACTGGCTACAATGGCCAAGGTAGCGGTATAGGGCATTAGGCGCCATAAGCCGGTTAGCTTACGCATATCTCGGGTACCCGATTCATGATCGATAATACCTGCCGCCATAAACAGTGAGGCTTTAAAAATGGCATGGTTCAGCGTATGAAAGATTGCCGCTACCATTGCTAGTGGCGTCCCCATTCCCAGTAAACAGGTAATTAGCCCGAGATGACTGATGGTTGAATAAGCGAGCAAGCCTTTAAGATCATGCTGAAAAATAGCTAAGTAAGCACCCAGTAACATAGTGCACACACCCGCAGTCCCAATGATCCAAGTCCATTCAGGGGTGCCTGCTAGTACAGGCCATAAGCGCATTAGTAGGAAGATACCAGCTTTAACCATAGTGGCTGAATGCAGATATGCCGATACGGGAGTGGGTGCCGCCATCGCATGAGGCAACCAAAAATGAAAGGGGAATTGAGCACTTTTAGTTAAAGCTCCCAGTGCGATTAATATCAATACGGGCAAGTAAGCTTGATGAGCGCGAATCGTATCTGCCTGAGCCAGTACGTGATCTAAATCATAACTGCCAGCAATGTGCCCAAGTATTAACACGCCTGTTAATAAACATAAGCCGCCAATGGATGTGACAGTAAACGCCATGCGCGCACCACGGCGAGCGTCGGCTCTGTGGTGCCAATAACCAATAAGCAAAAATGAAGTAAGACTCGTTAGCTCCCAGAACATAACTAATTGAATTAAATTTCCGGAAATGACCACACCTTGCATTGCCCCCATAAAGGCAAGTAAAAAGGCAAAAAAACGGGGTACGGGATCTTTGGGTGACATGTAGTAGCGAGCATAGAGTATAACGAGTAGGCATATCCCCTGAATAAGTGCTGAGAACAGCCAAGATAGACCATCCATGCGCAACACTAGGTTAAGGTTGAACATAGGCAACCAAACCAGTTCATGTTTTATGACGACACCGTTACTCACATCAGGATAGAGGCTAAGGGTGAACAATAAGCCACATAGCGCAACAAAGGCAGCAAACCAAGCTTCGCGATTTCTCGCATGGGTTGGCATACAAGCAGCAATGACACAGCCGAAGAAAGGTAGGAGTAACAGTAGTAATAAGGTCATAGATTTCCGATATCGATAACACGCTATCTGATAGTAGCGTTTAGACTTAGCCGAATAGGATGCTGGGCACAACAGCTCTACAGTCAGAACTTAAGGCGTTGTTGGCTAGTCGAATGATGTTTAAAGAGAAAGAGACTGTATAAAAAATAATTTTTTACTAAATGATTGTATTCATTGGTAGTTGGCGGGTCAACCCAATGGTAGCATAGCTTGTGTTTTTTAAGTCGTTTACAACAGTGAGGTCGACCCCCAATGGCGCAAATATTCAGCAATGTAGCGGTGAGCCGTATTTTGTTAATTCTGATCCTCTGCGCTGGAATTTTCTTCTTCATTGGTTTTCTCGTACCAGTACTCGCGGCACTGATTGTCTGCTTCGCCAGTTGGCCTATATATAACCGATTGCTCAATTTCTGTGGTAACCGACGGATATTGGCTGCTAGTACTGCTATTTGTGCCATTGTGCTGGGTTTGGTGATTCCGCTTGGGATGGTACTTACTTATGCCATGGAGGAGATCCGAGGCTGGATTAGTTGGTTGTCACATACTAACCAATTTGGCGCACCTGTGCCGCAGTGGTTAACCGAATTACCCTTAGGAGGAGGATGGCTCACTGAGCAATGGCAGTTGTATTTGTCTCAACCTGGGGAGTTGGGGCAAATTATTAGCATTGTGAGCGGCCAGCATCTGAGCGGTATCTCTCGCTGGGTACTGACGTTTGGTTGGAATACGCTTGGATTTGTACTGACCTTAATTTTTATGCTTATTACCCTCTTTTTCTTGTACAAAGACGGCGATAGCTTGTCGTCACAACTGGATCAGGTTGGTGAACGTATATTGCCTTCCCGCTGGCAACGCTTCTCACGCGTGGTGCCCGCTACTGTTAGCTCGACAGTAATTGGTATGACCATCATTGCCATCGGTGAAGGTGTCGTATTGGGACTGGCTTACTGGATCGCTAACGTGCCATCCCCTGTCGCATTTGGTGTGCTGACCGCTTTTATGGCCCTCATTCCCGGAGGTGCGCCGTTGGCGTGTACCTTATTGTCGCTGTACTTGGTCGGCAGCGGAGAGATGGCCGCAGGTATAGGCTTATTTTTATGGGGCAGTATAGAGCTGTTTATTGTGGATAAAACCATTCGCCCAACCTTGGTGGGGGGCCCAATCAAACTGCCCTTTTTACCTACGTTTTTTGGTTTAATCGGTGGTGTAAAAACCATGGGCCTAGTGGGATTATTTGTTGGCCCAGTATTAATGGCGTTGTTAGTAGCGATTTGGCGAGAATGGTTGATTGATGACACTGAGTAATCTCAGGTAATAGATGTGGATATGTAATGTGACAGAGGAGCGTTATTTTCTAATCAAATTTAGACGGTTCATGTTCCACAGCCCCGAGAGTTTTTAGCTGAAGGGCTGACGCACCGTCATACCCAGCCCGATGACTTCCCTTAAGACCAACAAGATATCCTCCACTTGTCCCTATTATTGTTGCCAGTTACGGATAACGTGTTGTTCCTTTTCCCATTTGCCCCGCTTCTGTGTTCGCTCTCTTGAGAGGGCCAATACTGCTGCGCTTTGTTAGGTCACTTGGCTAGCAATTGCTTTTTTATGCACTAAATTTCAGTAAAAATGACTCGATAAGCCTCCTTATGGCTTTTTTTGCATAGATAAGTTTTTAATTTAATTAAAAATTCACTTTCATTAAATAGGTAAGGATATGATATAACTACCGTATCTAAAACCCTGCCGGAATGTCTTCATTGGAAAATCTTGAACATCTCTTCTTACTGGCTGGGATCTTGCTGTGTGTGAGCGTGCTGGCCACCTTATTATCGGCGCGATCCGGTATCCCTATCCTGCTTATCTTCCTCTTTGTCGGCATGTTGGCTGGCGAAAGTGGCCCTGGTGGCATTGAATTTGAAAGCTATACCTTGGCCTACAGCATAGGTAACTTGGCGTTAGCTATTATCTTGCTGGATGGCGGTATGCGCACCCGCATGGACACCTTTAGGGTTGGCCTAAAACCGGCGCTAAGCATGGCCACATTAGGCGTAGTGGTGACCAGTGGCGTCACTGGCATCATTGCCGTTTATATTCTCGACTTAAGTTGGTTGCACGGCTTATTGCTGGGCTCGATTGTCGGTTCGACCGATGCGGCGGCGGTGTTTTCACTGCTCAGCGGCAAAGGCATGCACCTTAACCAACGTGTTGGGGCTTCGCTTGAAATTGAATCGGGTACCAACGATCCCATGGCCATCTTTTTAACGCTGACGTTAATTGGTCTGATCACGGGTGAGATGAGTGGCGTGGGCGAAACCCTGATGTTTTTGCTGACCCAGTTTGGTATTGGCAGCGTGGCGGGCATTTTGGGCGGCATGCTGTTAGTGCAAATAATCAAACGCTTCGAGTTGGCACCTGGCTTATATCCGATTTTAGTGATGGGCTTTGGCTTAACGCTCTTCGCCTTTACTGCATTATTAGAGGGCAGCGGTTTCTTGGCGGTGTATTTAGCCGGCTTAGTATTGGGTAACTCTCGGCTAAGGGACATGGAGTCGATTTTACCCATGATGGATGGCTTGGCATGGCTTAGCCAAATCGGCTTATTCTTGGTGTTGGGTTTATTGATTTCGCCGGCGGATATGTGGGCCATGGCGTTGCCGGCCATCCTGATCTCCTTAGCGCTCATTTTTATTGCTCGGCCGTTGGCGGTATTGGTGTCTCTGGTACCCTTCTTTCGTTTTAATCGTCGCGAGATAGGTTTTATTTCTTGGGTTGGGCTGCGCGGTGCCGTGCCGATTGTGTTGGCCATATTCCCCCTGATGGCCGGTTTACCTGAGGGAATGATGCTATTTAACGTCGCGTTTTTCGTGGTGTTAGTGTCTTTACTGGTACAAGGCTCCACCATACCGCAAATGGCTCGGCTATTAAGAGTGGAAGTGCCGCCCGAGTTAGCGCCGCGCCGCCGCTCTATGCTGGGCATTTTTCAAGAAGATGACTTTGAAATGTTCCTCTATACGGTGAGCAGTGAGTCGATAGACGGCATAGTGGTGCGCAACTTAACCTTTCCGCCGCATTGTCGTGTGGCGGCGGTATTTAGAGGTAAAAACCTGTTGCCTGCCTCTGGTAGCACGCGGCTCGCCATGGACGATGTGTTGTGCGTAATAGGGCGTAGCAATCACCTTAAAATCTTGAATAATATGTTTGGCGGTGACTTGGACGCGGCCCGCAGCAAGGCCCGAGCCTTCTTTGGTGACTTTATTCTGGATGGTGATGCGCGCATGGGTGATATCGCACTTATGTATGGCGTAGATGTGGATACCAGCGAAGAGGAACTGAGTTTGGGTGAGTTTATGCTGATGCACACCCATGGCCACCCCGTAGTGGGCGATAACTTTGT
>JAHLFI010000073.1 GCA_018883865.1 Candidatus Oceanisphaera merdipullorum | reverse complement strand
ATTCAAAAGTTATCAAGTCCCTGGATGAATTAGAAGATGGCGCCAAGGTAGCCGTGCCTAACGACCCAACTAACTTAGGCCGCAGCTTACTGTTATTAGAACAGCAAGGCCTGATTGAAGTGGATGATGCGGCTGGCTTAGAAGCCACGCCGTTAAACATTACTTCGAATCCAAAAAACCTGCAAATTATCGAGCTAGAAGCACCACAATTGCCCCGCTCATTGGATGATGTGGCGTTTGCCATTATCAATACCACTTATGCCTCACAGCTAAACTTGGTGCCCGATCGTGATGGTTTGTTTGTGGAAGACAAAGACTCCCCTTACACCAACTTGATAGTGGCGCGTAAAGATAACCAAGGAGACGAGCGCGTACTGACCTTCGTTAAGGCGTATCAAAGCGACGAAGTCTATGAAGCAGCGAAAGAACTGTTTAAAGGTGGCGTGGTAAAAGGCTGGTAAGTTAGTCTAAAACGCAATTAAAGGTCACGGCTTGCCGTGGCCTTTTTTCATTGTGCCGTCATAATAATGCTCACCTTGAATTGATAGGGCTCTAGTATGCAAAAATGGTATTTGGCGCATTGTCGCCCCCGAGAAGAAGATCGCGCCTTACAGAATCTTAACCATCAGGATATAGACGCGTTCTACCCTTACGCCGAGGTAAAAAAGCGCGTGCGCAACAAGTTAGTCACTCGCACCGAGGCCTTATTTCCAGGCTATATCTTCGTGTACGCCGATCTTGAAATCATCAGCTCCACCACTATCGGCTCCACACGGGGCGTGCGCAACTTAGTGCGCTTTGGCGGCGGCCCCTGCATTGTACCCAGTGACTTGGTGTATGACTTGATGGCACATTGCGACAGCGATGCGCTCAGAGAACAGTTAAGTGATGTGCCGCTAAAGGGCGAGACGGTACGCATAGAGCAAGGTCCCTTTGCCGGCCTAGATGCTATTTATCTTGAAGCCGACGGCGAAATGCGCGCCATCTTGTTGCTAACCCTATTGCAGAAAGAAACGCGCGCCAGCTTCGACCTACAGGAATTTTCGCGAATAGCGCAGAAGTTGTGATGAGTGAGCTGTTAAAGACGAGAGAGTAAACGTCACCCTAAGCGCTAACCTTAAAAATCACGCATTAGCCCTGAAAACCACACAGCAGCCGATACTCTTCGAGCACATAGGTATCGGTCATGCCGCTCAAAAAATCCAGTAATAGGCGGACTCTAAAGTACCATTCGCGCTCGTGCGCCTGTTCAAATAAGGGCGCCTGTTGGCTGTCTCTTTTATACGCGGCCAAATGACGCGGTGGCAGTCGGTGATACAAACGGCGCAGTAACAGACCCTCTGCATCCTGGCGGCTTTCTAGGCTAGTAAACTCAGACTCTGGCAAAGCCAATAAAGGCGCAAACACGCCCAATATCCCTCTCAGTGCGGCAAAGCCCGCTAATTCTAAGGCTTCCACTTCACGATGCTTAAACACCTCGCGATGAGCAAAGCCTTTCAACCACTGCAACGCCTGCGCCGGCGCCTGATCGACGGCGAGCAAAGGCTGACCATGGCTGCCATCTAAAATCGCCGGGTGATGCTGTAAATATTGTTCGCTCACCAGCCGTAATAAATCATCATTCAACCGTTCACGAAAACGAGCGAAAAAGCCAGGTTCATTCGCCTGTGCTTGGCGCCAACAGGTTTGCAGATACACATTACCGTCGCGCAAAATGGCCTGTTCGAGTTCAACTAAACTGAGCACGCCGCGATCCACCGCATCTTCTAAGTCTGCCACGCCATAGGCCATGTCATCGGCTGCCTCCATTAAGAAGGTCAGAGGATAACGGCCACGAGTGGTGCTGGGAAACAACGCCCGTATCTCTTGTACCAGCGGCCGCTCACTAAAGTAATGCCCAGGCTTTTGTTGCCACGCGCCTTGGGTACGCCTTTGATAGCCACCGCGCACGTATTTTTGCAAGGCAGCCAACTGGCTAAGCGTTAAATTTAAGCCCTGTACACTGTGCAATAAACGCAAGCTTTGGGCATTACCCTCAAACTGCTGTAAATCCGCCAATAACATAGGCCATTGCCGGGAGCCTGCTCCCACCGCCTGTTTAAATAAGCTTGGCAAGCGGGTACGCAGCCAGTCGATCATCACCACTTCACCAAAATGGCCAAAGGGCGGATTGCCCACGTCATGCAGCAAACACGCCATTTCTACTAGGCTGACCAAAGCTTGTTTATCGACCACTTCTTCGCTGCTCGCCAGCACTAACAGCGCCAATTGGCGGCCGGTTTCTTTCACTTCCAGCGAGTGGGTTAGGCGGCTGCGTACCGAGGCTTTAACATCCAGTGGAAACACCTGCGTCTTTTGTTGTAAGCGGCGCACCGGCGAACATTGCACGATACGACTGCGATCCGCTTCGATGGCGCTTAAGGCCGACTCTGGTTTCAACTCTGTTCGTACTTCGGCCAAGCCCTGCTGGCGAGCACTCAAGATAAAAGCTTGATAATCTTTCATACGCGGCGCTCAAGCCACTGGCGCAATACGGCGAGATCACCGGGTAAATGCTGATTTAATTGCTGCGCCCAACTCGAGACTTCTTGCCACCAATCGGGGTGCTCAGGACTTTGGATCAATTGTGCCAATTGCTGAATACGCTTTAAGCCCACCGAACCCGCGGCACCTTTAATTTTATGCGCCTCTTCCACTATTTGGTCTTGCGCTTTCGCCGCGATAAACCCATTGAGTTTGTGCAGGTAATCAACCGCCATATCATCCAACATATCCACACTCGACAACAAAATACGCGCACCCACAGTGTCCACATAATCGTTAAGAAATACGCTGTCCAAAATAATATTGTCATCATCATTAATTACAGGCACGGTAGCCGGCACGGTTGTCGCCGATGAGTCTATCGTGGACGGTGTAGATGTCGAAGCCATCAGGCGAGCGCGGCTGCTGACTCTGGGTTTATGGGCAAAGAAGCGCGCCAGCACGCCTTTAATTGCCTTAGACGACAAAGGCTTACTAATGGCATCGTCCATGCCCTTGGCCAGATACTCTTGCTTGTCGCTGATCAAGTTGGCGGTAAGTGCCACTAAGGGCGGCAAACTGTGGCCTTGCTCTTCGGCTTCTTTACGCAGACGCGCGGCGATATCGAAGCCGGTCATGTCTGGCAGTTGAATATCCAAAAACACCAAGTCAAAAGACTGAACTGCCAAACAATCGAACGCTTCTTTACCGTCGCGCGCCACCGTCACTTGATGCCCCAATTTTTCTAATAAGGCACAGGCCACGGTCACATTTAACTCTACGTCCTCCACCAACAGCACAGACAAACAAGGCAAGTGCGCCACGACCGGGTCGTCCACTGGCGCCGAGGTTCTGGGCACCTTAATGGTGATGCTAAAGCAAGAGCCTTCATTGGGTTCACTGTCGAGTTCAATAGTGCCGCGCATAGCTTCCACCAATTGCTTGGACACCGCCAAGCCAATGCCGGTACCTGTGGCATATTTATTGCCTTCCACCTGAAAATAGAGGGCAAATATTTGCTCTTGCAACGCTAGCGGAATACCGATGCCGGTATCTTCAATATCGAAGCGCAGGGTAATTTCGCCCACCATCAGCTCATCCGCCATGCAGCGAATGGTCACGCCGCCCTCATCGGTGAACTTCACCGCATTGCCCACTAAATTCCACAGCACTTGGCGCAGACGGGTGCCGTCGGCCATGATCCAGTCGGGAATATTACCGTCGCGGTCGAAGTGTAAATACAGACCTTTTTGCTCCGCCTGCAAGCGGGCCAAGCTTTCTAAGTCATCCAAGAAGCAGGGGAAGTCCATCGGCTCAGGGGCTAACTCTAGGCGGCTACGGTCGATCTTATCCAAGTCGATAATGTCGTTAAAAATATTACCTAAGGTGACGGCGCTAAAGTGAATGGTCTTCATGTGTTGACGCTGGGCTTGATCAAGCTTAGTGGCCAACAAGATCCGGCTTAAGCCCACAATGCCATTAAGCGGCGTGCGCAATTCATGGCTAATGGTGGAGATAAAGGTGGTTTTATCGCGACTGGCCTTTTCTAATTCTTCTTGATAACGCTTGCGCTCGGTAATATCGCGGCCAAAGCCTAATAAGCCAAGGCGTTTACCGTTGCGATCAAAAAACGGCACTTTGCGCAATTCAAAGCAGGCGCGGTGGCCATCGGGATATTGTAGCCATTGCTCATAGGTTTGGCTTTCGTTGCGGGCAAACACTTCTTTGTCGGTTTCGACTACTTTTTCGGCCACATCCGCCGGATAAACATCATAAGGCGTTAAGCCGATCAGCTCTTTTTCTTGCTTGCCGAGCAAGTTTTCCATGGCGCGGTTACAGCCAGAAAACTCTTCTAGCTCGTTACGGTAATACACCAAATCTGGCGAAGTATCGATAAAGGAGCGCAGCAAGGCCATGCGCTCTTGAGATTCCATTTGCGCTTTCTCGCGCTGATAGACTTCTGCTTCTAAATCTTCAATCGCCTGATCGCGGCCGGTTTCCGCTTTATGGGTTTCTTCTATTTGGCAATTCAACAGTTCGATTTTTTCTTGCAGCTCATTGTTGAGCTCAAGGTCACGCTCACGCATTTGTTGCAAGCGTTGTACCAGTCGGCTCAGCCGCTGACGTGAGTCTTCGAGCTGATCCACCACCACGGATAAGAAATACACGGCCCAAGGTGTAACTAATAAGCCAAAAAATACCGAGCGTACTAAGTCCACCGACTCTACGTTGCCACGCAAAAACAGCGTGACGCCCACTTGGATAAAAATCGCCAGTAAGATGATGCAGGCGGCAAGCACTATGCTAAAACGCATGATGCCCAACTTGTTCATTAAATCTACGTAATACTGGGCCCACGTTTTTATGGGTTTCATCGCTCTTTTCCATCCATGAGGTAGGAAAGTAGGATACCGACTTAACCCTAAGCTGTCATGCCGTGATAGCTCACCTTCCTTGGATTAAATAGGTATCAGCAAGTACCGCTTCGCGTGAAAAAAGTGTGCTGATGCCCATGATTCTGCTATTGCTGTTACATAAAAAACGCTATTGGATGAGCAACAAAAAGGCATCTGGACTAGCTCTGGTATAAGCTCGCGTCACTGCGATGAGAGGTCGTTCATAGTGCGGCCTTTCTTGTGGCAAGTTGGCGATTCAAGACGTATTGGACATGGAAAGACACAGCCGAAACTGTCTACTGAATACATCACATAAGCTATGCCACAATATTTATATTCCGGGACAAAACTGCTCTTTTAATTTTTATCTACTCTACCGCCAGTGGTGAGTATTGGGCGGCGATATTTTATGTGCAGTGACGCCGAAGCGCTTAGATAGTGATAAACTCCCCCATTATTTTCGTTGCGAGAGAACCCTTTATGACTATCGGCATTATTGGCGCCATGGAGCAGGAAGTTGCCGTACTTCGTGCCAAATTAGAAAATACCCACACCATTACCGTAGCGGGCTGCGAATTTTATCAAGGCAC
>JAHLFI010000072.1 GCA_018883865.1 Candidatus Oceanisphaera merdipullorum | reverse complement strand
TTCGTTATGATTAGCGGCTTCTTGCAATCTAATGTAAGTGGAAATTTCCAACCAATCTTGGCCCTCAAACTCAATTTGAGCTGAGCTACTTAAGCGGTGGCTATGCTCGCGCGATAACGCCTGCTGTAATTCTTCTGAGGTCACGCCAAAAATCTTGCCGGCAACCATTAAGCCATTGATAAAGCTTTTCGCCTTCGCCCGCTCTATAGTTGACTGCTCAAAGTTGGCAAAATAATCCCTAAACGAGGCTTGCAGATACGCTAAATACTCTTTTTTATTGTCGGCTTGCTTGTGATTCATAACCTTGTACTCCTAATAAATCCATTGTTCATAAGTTAAAGGCCCCGCATTAAGCAGCTTACGTCTTTCTTGCCAATCGTGAAGATAATGATCCATATATTTGCGAAATCGCTCATTATGATGTCGCTTTAACAAATGTACTACTATGTACTTCAAACACTCGGGCGGCTTTTTTTACTAACTCAAGATTCAACAAGATGCGCCGACTTTTTGGGTTACAACGGCGTTGTTTCCTAAATTAGAGTAAAGGTAGCTACTCTCCCAAGGCTTTGCAGCTTTAACTGAGGGGCTGGCGAACAGGCATGCCTAGCCCAATGACTTTATTCATGCGTGTTATCTGGTTGTAAAAATGACAGTAATAACCGATACCCTTGCCCTTTCACCTTACTCACAGGAGGGTTGTATGCCAACTCACACTGCTCGTTTATCGCTGGCCGTATTATTGATGACGTCATTGACGGGCTTTACAGGTCTGGTACAAGCACAAGATGCGCTTGCTAATCCCATGGCTGAGCAAGAACAAGTAGAACAGCCTTACGATCAAGATGCGGATGGTGAGCAAAGGGCCAAAAAAGCCGGTGAAAACTTGCTTGGCCAACCCGGCCCGAAGGCGGTGTTGACTACCTTAACCGGTGAAAAAATTGATCTGACCAAGCTGTATGGCCATAAGCCGATATACCTGAAATTTTGGGCCACTTGGTGTGTGCCGTGTCGTGCACAAATGCCGAGCTTTCAGGCGTTTCAAGCCGCACATGGCGATGAGGTGCAAGTGATCGCGGTGAATACCGGTTTTGCCGATACCGCTAAGGCCGCCGCCGGCTACGCTAAAAAAATGGGCCTAACCATGCCGATTGCCGTGGATGATGGCACCTTGGCCAAGGTGTTTAATCTGCGTGTGACGCCGCAACATGTGCTGATTGATCGCAGCGGGCGCATTGCCTATGTGGGCCACAGCGACGACCAGGAATTAAAAGATGCGCTGCAAAAGTTGTTAAGCGATGACGGCGCGCATTCAGCTCCGGTGCAAGCCACGCCTTTGGTGCCCGTAGCAGATGAAGCATTGAAACTTGGCCACACCATTAAAGGATTAAGCGTAGCCACGCTGGATGGTAAAACCGTGGATGTGGCGCGCACCAACACCGATAAGCCCTTGGGCTTGGTGTTTTTTGCCACCTGGTGTGAGTCTTATCTGGCCGAAAGTAAACCCGAGACCTCTATCGCTTGTAAGCGAGTGCGAGAAGACGTGAATAAGCTGAGCCAGAGAGATGATATCGAGTGGTTGGCGGTGGCATCAGGCTTATGGACCGAACAAGCTGATGTAGACGCTTATCTTGAAACCACCGAAGTGAAAGTACCAGTCGCGCTAGATAGCGACGGTACCCTGTTTCGTGAGTTTGGTATTCAGCAAATTCCTAGCATGGTGTTGATTGATAGCCAAGGAAAATGGCGTCAGTTAGTTGGTCCGCAAGAGACGAACCTTGCCGGTGCTGTTAATAAGGTGCTGGTCCCATAATTAAAGTGCAAAGGCCAGTTTTCATCGCTGGCCTATGCTGTTTAGAAATGAGAAAACGGGCGATTTTGCTAAACAAAATATGTTAACCCGTTCCGACTGCGGCGAAATGCAAGCACAAGTATTCACCTACAAACATCGCCTTTTAGAAGTCACTTCAGCTGGCCGTTTTCACTCATCCCTACTCTCCGTGAGACGGGGTATAAGTGGTCTTTTTTTAATCGCTGAGTGTTCTAGCCGATGCTTCAGAATGATGTTATTTGAATTAAAAATAAGCATGTTGGCATAGGGAATGTAAATGGCCAGTTAAGTGCCTACTTAACACAATATAGTCATATTCCCTTAGCCAAAAAACCAGTAACACACGGCGATGGCAGCTAACACTCCAGCCAGTTCGGCAAGTAAGGCGCAGCCTACCGCGTGGCGGGCGCGTTTAATACCAACTGCACCAAAATAAACAGCTAATACATAAAAAGTGGTTTCGGTACTGCCCTGTATGGTGGCCGCCACCAGGGCGGCAAAGCTATCCACCCCTTGGCTTTGCATGGTTTCAATGAGCATGGCTCGGGCCGCACTGCCCGAGAAAGGTTTAACCAGAGCCGTGGGCAAGGCATCCACGAAACGCGTGTCCCAATGTAACCATTCAACTAACCAACGAATACCATTTAAACCAAATTCAAGCGCCCCCGAGGCGCGCAATACCCCCACCGCACACAGCATGGCAATTAAATACGGCAGTAAGTCTTTGGCGACCTGAAAGCCCTCTTTCGCTCCTTCAACAAAGGTTTCATACACGGGCACTTTGCGCACCATACCCAGCAACATAAAACTCATTATGATGCCAAACAGCGTCAGGTTACCCAGTAACGACGAGAAGCTGGCCAGTGCGGTGGCGCTTAGGGTAGCGAGAAACGCCATGAATAATCCCAGTACTAGGGCGCACGGCACTAAATAGGCCAGCACCACCGGGTGCCAGACTTTGAGCCGCTGCATAAACGCCACCGACAATAAACCCACCAGACTGGAGGCACTGGTGGCTAACAGAATCGGCAAAAATACCAAGGTGGGATCGGGAGCGCCCTGCTGGGCACGGTACATAAATATGGAAACGGGCAATAAGGTGAGCGAAGAGGCGTTTAACACCAAGAATAAGATCTGCGCGTTACTGGCGGCATTTTCCGACGGGTTGAGATCTTGCAAAGAGCGCATGGCTTTTAGGCCGATGGGCGTGGCGGCATTATCTAGCCCCAAACCATTGGCGGCAAAGTTTAAGGTAATTAACCCCAGTGCCGGATGGCCTCGAGGCACGTCTGGCATTAATTTGGCAAATAAGGGGCCCAGCAATTGAGCCAACACATCCACCAGACCCGCCTTCTCGGCAATTTTTAAAAAGCCCAGCCACAGGGTGAGCGTACCAAACAGCAGCAGCATAATGTCGACCGACAGCTTGGCCATGGTAAACAGGCTTTCAACCATGGCCGCCCAAATCTCGGGCTCACCGCCCCACCAACGCACTAGCCCTGCCACACAGGCCACAAGAAAAAAACTCAGCCATAAGCCATTTAACATCTAACTGCTCCTTTTAGAATTAATGGCTATTTAATACCAATAACAGCGCCGCAGTTTCGGCATCGGGTTGGCCATCAAAGCGCATGGGGCGGTATTTCATTTGAAACGCCGCCAACACATTGCGGGTCGTTTCATCTAATGTGCCATGTTGAGGAACGGCGTAACCGACGTCAGCCAGTTGCGTTTGAAACCAAGCCACAGTAGGTAACTGTTGACTAAATTTAGCTTTATACGCCACCACGGCCTGTGGCTCTGGCCAAGGAATTAAACCCTCGGCCGCTAGCCGAGCCCAAGGAAACAAGGGGCCCGGATCCAGTTTACGTTGCGGCGCTATATCGCTGTGCCCGACTATAGCTGCTGGGCCTAACTGATGGCGCTGCATAATGTCTTTTAATAATACGATTAAGGCATCAATTTGTGGTTCGCTCCAAGGCTGCCATTGCCTTCCTTCTGGCGTATCAATGTAACCCACATGCACCATTTCAATGCCAATGGTGCTGGCGTTTAACCAAGTACGGCCCTGCCACTGGCTGTCGCCGGCGTGCCAAGCGCGTTGGTTTTCATCAACTAACCGATAGATGGTGGCCGCTTGTTTGGCTGTCGCGGGTTCAGAGAGTAAGTAATGACTGCTTACTTGACCCTGAGTTAGTACCGCTAACGAGCGTGGCAATTCACTGGCGGTGTAATGCAGCACTATATACTGTACCCGGCTGTCTTGGCTTACGGAGCGATAACTGTCATCAAACTTAAGCCCAGAGCAGCCTGTTAACAGCAGCAGCCCACACACCCACATTAACGGACGAAACTTCATGCGTGATCCTTGTCAATTTGTAAGTGTCATTCTCTGAGTGCACGCTTATTTAATATCCATGTTTAATACCCATGGTTTAATGCCAATATTTAAGACCAATGTTTAAAATTGCGGGTGCCGTTTCGAAGTGACGAATCATTTCAGCTGATTGGCGACGACGTAGTACTGATAGCTTATTTTTTCAATGATGAAGGATACAGGGTTAACTGGCTTATTTCAGCCTGAGTGCCGATGCAGTTAGTGGTAATTGCCGCTTATTTGATAGTTGTATTACTTTTACCGCAAATAAAGCATGTTGGCATAATTAAGATTATTGAGTATAAACGTCGACCAGTGTCGTGCTTAATACATAGCAAGCTTGAATATATGGCTTACTTATGACGTATATAAGTGGTAGCGAGTAACACGGCTTGCAGTCTTTGTGTTATGTCCCTGAATTGGAGGCTATCTATGTTTCATCGTAAGGGTTACTCACGAGCGCAAACCAAGGCCGAAGAAACGGCGAATACCATTAGTCATAGCTTAGGGTTAATTGCAGCCCTAGTAGGCGCGCCTTTATTAATTATGCAGGCGGCGCGCGTAGGCGATGTTTTTTTTGTAGTGGGCGCCAGCGTGTTCGCGTTCACCATTATCTTCATGTACCTCACCTCCTCTATCTATCATTTTTTACCGCCAGGTAAAGCTAAACATGCCTTTCGGGTGCTTGAGCACTGCGCCATTTTCTTGCTGATTGCCGGCACCTATACGCCAATTTTGCTCGGCGTATTATTTGGCGCTTGGGGGTGGACCTTGCTGGCGGTAGTGTGGGGTATCGCCTTGCTAGGCGTATTTTTAAAAATATTTGCCCAGCACTTACCCTTGGCATTCTCCACTGGTCTCTATTTATTAATGGGTTGGGTAATTATCGTCGCCATAGTGCCGTTGGTGGCGGCCATGCCAATTGAGGGCATTTATTGGTTAGTGGCTGGCGGTTTGAGTTACACGCTGGGCGTGCTGTTCTTTGTACTAGACGACCGCCTGCCCTTCGGCCATTTTATCTGGCATTTATGGGTGTTGGGCGGCACGACCTGCCACTACTTTGCCGTGTATTGGTATGGGGCTTAAATTTTACTCAGCAGACTAGATAACTAGGTGCGCAAATCCATGCGCACCCACTCACACTATTTTAAAGCGAGACCGGCCAAGCTCATGGCGCCAGCAAAGGAGGCGGCAGCGGCAATAAAGCGACCGTTATGGCAAAAGCGCGCATCGCTGACACCGGTTACCCCTTGCAGATCGCCATCGGCTAATCCCGCCCAGCTAGCAGGCAACGATTGCTTGTTGGCAAAGGAGTCGGGCGTCACGGTCACCGCTTGTATCATCCATTGTCGAGACGATGATGGTTGAGTCGCTGATGATTGCGCCGCTGACGGGTAAATCACATACAGCGCTTGCTCGCCATAGTCATGCACTGCTTGTTTCCAAGGCAGGTATTGTTCAAGCACTATGATGCGCGGATCGTCCGCTTGATCAATGGCGTGTATCACCTGCTGGTAGGCGTTCAGTTTCGCCTGTGCGGTAGCCATAAAACGCAGCAAAATGTGGCTGGCAAATGCGACGGCGTGGTTAAAGCAAGCATCAAAATCATCACCTTCTTGCCAAGTAGGATTAAATAAACCGATAGTCTGACTTAAGCTCACTGCGTGTTCGTCTTCGCCTACCACATAGCCACAATCAATGGCATCAATCACAGACACTAACTCCGTATCTAGCATATCCACCAGTGGCTGATTACCTTGGCAGATGTCTAAAGCATAGTGGCGCCATACCAAGCCAAAAGAAGAATAAGGAATGCCATTGTCACGCACACCTGCACCGTCTCGTTGATGATGGTCAAAGCGCCCCCTTGCAGCGTCATATTCTTGCCCTACATCCACCACTATATCGGCAGCGGCGATAAGCTTGGCATCGCGGGTGCGTATTACTTTGGCATCAGGAAACAAATGAGTGAGTGCAGCCACACTAAACACATCATCGGCATGAAACTTACCGCCATGGGTCACGATCGTTTTTGTCATTAATATCACTCTTTATAGACGCTCTTTGTAAGCGTTATTTGTAGGCACTCGCTGTAAGCACGCTTTGTAAACATAGAGGCGGGCTAAACATGGGCGCGGCTTTGAGTTTAACCACAGCAAACCCAGAGATAAGCGTAAATACACACCAACCAAGCGTATGTTAAAAGTTATTGTCAACTATTGCACCGCTCACCGTCGCCATCACTGCCCGCATTCCCACGGGTTTGACCCCGCGCGCAATGAGCCTAAGCGCTACGCGGCTCTTGATAGGCATACATACAACTCACAATAAAACACGTCATTGAGACGATACCTATGGCTAATTAACCAGTCAGCACCCTATTAAGCCGTGTTTCAACGCCTAATAAACACACAAAAACACACCACCACAGAGCTTTACGCTGCAAGGTATCGAAATCTCCCGAGGCCATACAAACCAAAATAGTGTTTAACTCTGATAAACGACGATTTAACGATATGGTTTACTTGAGATGTGGCGCTGTTACACTGCGCATCTTGCTTTTTATACTTATTGGCGGCCTGTTTGCCGATAGGTGCGGTTCATGCGTGTGCTTAATACACGTATTCTTGAAGAGTGTATTGCCATGTCTAACCCCGTATCTTTTACTAACCAAGCCTCGTTTGCCGCTCTTAACCTTGACGCGCGCTTACTCGCCGCCTTGCCTGTGCAGTGCCAAGTGCCCACCGCCGTGCAACAACAAACGCTGCCCTCCATTATGCTGGGGCAAGATGTGCTGGCGTTGGCGCCCACCGGCAGCGGCAAAACCTTAGCCTTTGGTTTAGGCCTGTTGCAGCAATTAGGACAACTGCACCAGCAAGTGATGGCGAACGTAACCGCGGCACAGCAGGTGCGTGAATTTGAGCGCTTTAGTAACGAAAATTTGGGTAACGAGATTTTTGATACCGATAACCCTTTAGCGCCCCCCTCTTTTAATCGCGCCTATATGCAGGCGGTGATCATAGTGCCAACCCGAGAGCTGGCCGCGCAAATTAGTGACGTATTAACACCCTTGGCCGCGAGTATGCAGCTTAAAGTAGGCACCTTATGCGGTGGCGTGGATTTAGAAGCACAAATAGTAGATTTTAATCAGCAGAAGCCGCAATTAGTGGTCGCCACACCGGGGCGTTTATTAGACTTACTCCAGCAAAAGTTAATTTCCTTAAAAGGCGTGCAGCATTTAGTGCTGGATGAGGCGGATCGCTTGCTGGAAATGGGCTTTTGGCCGGATGTAAAAAAGTTAATGAGCGCCATGCCAGCCCTGCGTCAACAACTGTTGTTTTCAGCCACCTTACCCAGTGAGTTAGCCGAGCAATTGCAGCAGCTATCGCCTAATGCCCATCGCTTTGCCGTGGGACAGCAAAACAGCGTGGTTGCCGGTGTGGCGCAAACTTGTTATTTAGTGAATAAAGGCAGTAAGGCTCAAGCCTTGATTGCACTCCTGAAAGAGCAATTAAGTGAGCAACAAGTCTTGGTGTTTATCAATGCGCGCGACAGTGCGGATAGCGTAAGTAAGCGTCTTAATAAGGCCGGTATAGTGGCGCTGGCGCTGCACGGCGAAAAAGATCAAACGGAACGTGACCAGGCTCTCTTGGCCTTTAAAAACGGCGATATTAATGTCTTGGTAGCCACGGACTTGTTAGCCCGCGGCATTGATGTAGCGGCGCTACCGGTAGTCGTGAACCTCGATTTGCCAGAGAGTGCACCTGTGTATGTGCACCGCGTGGGCCGTACCGCGCGTGCCGGCTTAAGCGGCTTGGCGATTTCGTTGGTGAGTCATGGCGAAGCTAAGTCTTTGGCGGCTATTCGCGAGATAACCGGTGAAGCCTTACCCTTACAGCCATTGGCCGGCTTTGCGGTTACCGATCAACCAGCCAATGAAGCGCGCAGTAAACGGGCGCCGCGAGACAAAAAAGCCAACCGCCGTAATATGACCAAACGCACCCAGTAACAACTGGTCAGTTAGAATCCCCCTTTATCAACTAAAGATTATCAACTAAAAATACCGAGCTTAGCCTCGGTATTTTTAGTGCTAGTGTCTGGGCGAGCTGAAGGTGTAAACCTCAGCTGATCTGGCAAACGAGTTTATCTTCGCAGTGCTCGGCTCTAACACAGTTACGTCCTGCTTGCTTTGCCGCATACATGGCCTGATCGGCTCGCTCTACCAAGCTGGAGCGCGTATCACCGCGGCGCAAACGACTCACCCCTATGCTTAACGTTACAGGACCCACGTCACCAAAGTCGGCGGCAAACACGGCTTGGCGAATGCGCTCGGCTAAGCTTTTACCGTGCTCCAAATAACAGTGTTGGGCAATAACAATAAACTCCTCTCCGCCCCACCGACCTAAACAGTCGCTGTCACGCAGCGTGCGCGTGATCACTTGGGCTAAATTAACCAACACTCGATCCCCGGCTTCATGGCCATGTTGATCGTTAATGCGTTTGAAGAAATCCACATCCAGTAATAATAAACTTAAAGGTTGCCCCGAGCCTGCAGCATGCTGAATGCCCTCGTTAAGTGCTTGCTCGATGCGATAACGATTCCAGACTCGAGTGAGCGCATCCGTGGTGGCGATATGTTCGAGCTGACGATTAGCATGGGTTAAATTGCCATTAAGATCGCTTATCGACTTCACCAAAATCGACATCGTAATATTTTCACCAATATCGATGGCCGCTCGTTGTTCTCGTGCGAGCCAAGTCTCGCTTTGATCTTGTATCTGCTGCTGCCAAATCTCAAAGGAACGCTTGGGGGATAATATTCGCTTTCCTGCCGCGATAGACGACTCGGCCTCTAAGCGCCCTGCCCATTGATAATTAATCAATCGTTCAGGGCGAAACAGCAATAACCAGCCGCGCTCGCCGCACATAGGCAGCGCCAGCGGCACTGCCAACAAACCGCAACAGTCGGCCAAATCTGTGTGCGCATCCAATTTAAGGTCAAGGGCCAATGGAGCACCGGCGAGCTGTTGGCTAACCCAAGCCCCGCTATCAAAGTGATGGCCATTTAACCAACTCGCTATCGTTAACAACACAGCGTTATTAGGTACTACCCCTTTACTGAAAGCTTGCTGGTTATAAACCAAAGCCACACCACAGGCACTAAACAAACTAAGCCAAGCAGGGCTTTGCTGTTCTAGCAGGGTCAAGGGATCGTAAAATTTGGGTTGATTTTTTACCAAGAGATCCCGACAGTCATGGACCCGTTGTAAATAAGCAGTTTCGGCTTGGGCCTTAAGCAAAAATAACCGTTGAGTCCCCATTTGCACCAAGTTATAAATGGCATCCCGTATCAAGGGAGAGAGCGGCTTAGCAGTCAAGCCATGACAGGCCAATAAGCCCCACAGACCATCTTTGCCTTTAATCGCCATTGATAAAGCAGCCTGTACTCCCATGTTCTGCATATAGCTCACATGCTGGGGTGATACGGCTCTCAGCATACCCAATGACATGTCCAGCACAACGGGCTCCGAGCGGCTGCTTATTATAGTAACTGCCGGCGCTTGTGCATCGGGTATGCTGCGAATGGGATTAACTAAATACAAGGCCCGTACTTGGGTTGGTATATCCGTGGCCGGAAAAGAATGCCCTAAGTAAGGAGCCGCCTGTGGCGTACGGCTTTCGGCTGTCACGCAACCGTGCCAATCGGCATCAAACCGATACACCATCACACGGTCATAACCGGCAATAGTGCGCACCGCTTCGGTGAGTAATTGCAGTAATTGAGCTTGGGTTTCGGCTTGTGCCAAGCGTACTAACCAATGGTTAACACTGGGCAGTAGCCGCTGCTCTTCTCTGCAATAGATAGCTTCAATTTCGACGACATAGCCGTTAGCTTGTGGGTAGCCGTTCAAATTAAACCGGCTGCGCTTGTCGTTAATCATGCGGTTTATGGTCAAGCTGAAAAGCGTTTGCTCTTGGCTATCATGGTGCTGTCGCAATTTTTTAATGCATTTATCACCCAGCAACTGGGCGCCATTGCGGCTTAATGCCTGTGCAACAGTGACGCCTAATACCTGTTCTATATTGGCACTCACTTGTAAAACGTGGCGTAAATTTTCATCTAAGTAAATTAAACCACCATTGCCCTGAATAGCGCCTGGTGTATGAACAGGCTCGCTTGAGCACTGAGCTGCAAGTGCTACTAAATCGGGAGTTAGGTGAGAAGGCACAAGGGTAACTCCAATAAAAAGAGAGAATCGACTATTAATCCCCCACATCCGTGCTACTGGGGGCATTTAAACTCTTTAAAAATAACTGAAAAGCCTGCTGAGCCGCCAGCGCCGCAAGAGGCCATTGATGTTCAGGGCAATGTTGCTCAGCAAAGACCCAAAATTGCACCCAGCTATCGCTCACCGAGCTTTGACCCTCTACGGCCTCACTTTGTGCCCCCGTAAAAAATTCACTCGGGACTTGTCCTGCTACTTGCCCGCCTAGGCGCCGTTGAACATTACGGGCGATCACTTGGCCACCCAACTTAGCGCCTTCTAACACATATAAAGCCCCGATTAACTGACTTACGGTACGAATATTAAGCGTACTGGTCTGAAGAATACGGGGATAAAGTAGGCAGTTTAGGTTAGGTAGGGCCACATTTAACGCGCCTAAATCTCGCACTAAGGCTGGGCTTCGCAACACCAAAGGATAGGCAAGTTCTAACCGTTCAAGACCTGCTTGTACTGCGGCCTCCAGCGCGACTTGGCCGCCATAAAGCCCAGTTAAAGCGGACTGATAATCGCTCAACTGCAATGCCGAATGCATAAGTGGGGATAACCGCGGATGTTGATCGAGTTGCTGGTGCTCAGTGCGCGTCGCTTGCTTAAGATAGGCGCCAAGCGCCACACTGTTTTTCATAATAATACCCACATCTATAATGCGTTATTATCAAGACAAGCACTCAGCGGTGCAACCGCTAGTTAGTAAAGAGACAAGAGACAATCGGCTGAATGATAACAGGAGTAGTAGAACATTACGCACTCAGCCGGTAGCAAACTGATCCGATATTATGAATGCTTAAAGCGCACCACTAACTCATGTAAATCGCCGGAGATCGCTTTTAAGTGCGAGAGTGATGCCGAGGCTTGGCTGGCGCTGTCGGCACTGGAGTCGGCAAGGCCTGCAATATTCACCACTTGGCGATTAATGTCTTCCGCCACGTGAGCTTGTTCCTCTACGGCCGCCGCCATTTGGGTCGACATATTCGCAATCTGGCTCACAGACTCGGCAATGCCAGCCAGCATGGCGGAGCTTTCTACTACCCGCGCCACGCCTGCATCCGCATTAGCCGCGCCTTGATGCACGACTTTCACCGCATCGTCAGCACGCAGCGTCAGCTCTTTAATGATCTGATAAATTTCTTGGGTCGACGCTTGGGTACGTTGGGCTAAATGACGGACTTCATCTGCCACCACCGCAAACCCCCGACCTTGCTCGCCAGCCCGCGCCGCTTCAATCGCGGCATTCAACGCCAGCAAGTTAGTTTGGTCGGCAATTTGCTCGATAATTTGCGCCGCGCGGCCAATGTGATTGGTTTGCTCAGCGACAGCCGACACCGATGCCCCTATATCAGTCACCGTATTACGTAGGGTTTCGATGGACAGTTTAGTCACCTCGGCAATGGCCGAACCTTTGATCACGAGTTCATGGGCGGTATCCGCCGCCACAGACGTGTCATTCACATGGCGCGACACTTCATGAATGGTGCTGCTCATTTGATTCATGGCGGTGGCCACTTGGGTGGTTTCTGACTGCTGACATTCAATTTCCGAGCGGGTGTTTTGGGTGAGACTTAAACCTATATCGGTTTCTTGAGCCACATGGCTGGCGGCATTCTCGATACGACTGATCACTGTCCCCAAATGGGCAATCTCACTTAAGATAGCCACTTTCAATTTACCCACGTAGCCTTTGTCATTGGTGTAACTTTGCACCGCCAAGTCATGAGAAAAGGCATTGCTCAATAAGCCATTGAGCGAAATGAGAGCCGCCGCGCGATGGCGGCTAACCCAGACTGCGTAAATCACCACACTCAAGGCCAACGTCAGATGTGCCAAGGTATTGTTACCGGTTTGCCATAAGCCCGCCCACGCTAACAGCGCCAGCCCTAAAAACAGCTGATAAGGTGCTAAATAGGGTAAAAATTCGCGACGACTTTTAGCTACTTGACCGGGGGCTTGTTTCTTAAGCTGGGCATAAAGACGTTGGCTGCGTACCACGTCTGCGCGTTTAGGTACCGAGCGGACCGACTCATAGCCGATAATTTCGCCATTCTGGGTCATGGGCGTCACATACGCATCAACCCAGTAAAAACTGCCGTCTTTACAGCGATTTTTAACGAGGCCCATCCACGGCTTGCCAGCTTTAATGTGCGACCACATCACAGCAAAGGCGGCGGGCGGCATATCGGGGTGGCGTACAATATTATGCGGTTGGCCCAGCAACTCCTCGCGAGAAAACCCGCTCATCTCCACGAAGGCATCGTTACATTCGGTAATATTGCCTTGCTTGTCGGTAACCGTGATCAGCTTTTGTTCGCCAACAAAAGATTTCTCTCTGTCAGTAACGGGATGATTATTTCTCATTGAGGGTGCCTTACTTAACAGAGGGTATATACATATCTTATGATGCGCGCCCAAAACCGTCTCAGTATTGGGACTTCTTTTCGTACTTTTGTGGCCTGTCTCTTGTTATATGTTTTAAAAGTTGTTTAAAACATTTTTTAAAGAGCGGTTTGCAATAGTTTCACGGCTATTTTACGACCATTTACCACGGCCTCGTCATCAGCGGCGCTCGCATTAACCTTCCTTGTTAGCATTCAGTGACCACGGGTGTCGGCTGAAAAAGCCCACAGAGACTATAAGGAAAAATGCTGACATTCAATGCTTTTATGGGGTTTTATCCTTGATGTCGCTACTTATTTAGGGGCGGCAACAGTATGATTACAAATAAGCAGCAGAGTTTATTATCATTTGCTTAATTAACAATCTGAAAGGCCGCTCATGAACCTGATTTTTTCCCTCACCCATTCCATGGTGCGCTGGCTCAAGGTGTCGCTGCCCCGTCTGCCAAGCCATGATGGCAAGCGCATTGGCACTCAAATACTCCATACCGACACCCGCCAAGTGGCGTGGCAATGTCATGTGCTAACCCATGGCCCTCAGTACAACCCCTACTTTACGGTGGTCGCCATGGAGGCACATAGCCGTTATGTGATCCTACTGCCCTTTAGCGCAGCGCCTACTCGCGCAGAATTTGAGCAAGTGCTTTTGGAGCGCTGGGGCAATGAAGCGCTGCACTTGGCACTGGCCAGCGGCGCCCTTCATGATGATGAGTTACCGCTCATGGTGGAGGCCTTTACGCATCACCCTTGCCAATCGCAATGGGTAATTAATACCGACCTAAGTATTCAAGGCCATATCTCAGATGCAGCCAGCTGGCTGATGGACACGCTTGAGCAAGAAGGATTAGATTTTTTAGACGACAACCACTGTTACGCGCTTGGCATGCACATCAATCAGTTAAAAAAGAAAATAGGTGGGAGAAGTACGCAAAGCTTTCTACCCGTCGTGCGTTTAATGGAGGATACCCTGTATCGCTTTGGCGATGGCTTATCGGAGCGTGAATATCCCAATACTAAGGTAGGGAACTTCCCCTGCCCGTATCCGGCACCGCCTAAAGCCGACAATGTCGTACAATTGGCGGATTATCGGCGGTTTGTAAGCAAGTAGCGCAAAGCCAGACGCGAACAGTCACACAAACTATGGGAGCCCGTCAGCCTTGCATGTCCACTGAGCATAGGATGGCGATTAATCAATATGGGCTCCATTGTGGTATCTCCCATGGGCGCCAACTTCTTGAACTTCTCGAGATCGCGCAAACTAAGTGTCATTAATGCTTAAATTACGGGCAATTAACCGAGCCATAGTACATTAATTACACTTTTTCACGCTTATTGCGCACACAGCTGTCGACCCCTTAGCTAGCTGCAGTATACTGGCGGTAATTTACCAATAGTGATGAGTTTTTGAGTGCACCCACTGAGTCCCGTAGAACTAAATCCGGTTTTCACCCTGCCCGAAATCAGTACCCTGAGCCAGATGCCTGCTAAGGCGTTCAGTGAGCTACAAGACAGAGCAGACTCCGCCTTCGCCACCCTAGCCGCGCTAAATGCGGTGAATCCCATTTTATTATTAAATGGCTTTGCCGGCGTGGATTACGAAGAGCTGGTACACGACATGGTCGCCAAGCATGCCAATCATGCTAATTTATTCGACCTCTGTTATGCTGAGAACTTAACCCACCCACAAAAACCCATTTGGTTGCGTCTTAAAGCCGGCAGCGGGCTAGTATTTTGTGAGCTAGTGGGCCAACTGTTAGAGCTATCCTCGCGACATCTGGATGCGGAGCATGTGGTAGCCCGTATTTTAAAGAAACAAGATAACGATCCCAAGATTGCCGACTACCTTTCTTTATTGTCGCAACATGTGGCTGCCGGCGAAGGCTTTAGCCACCCGGTACTGATCAACCTCATGGTGCACAGACACGACGACAGCATGCCGATTGTGCATGCGCGCCAGTTTACGCCCGAGCAATTATTTGGTGCCGTGCACTTTCAAACCGAGCAAGGCTCCATCTTCAGTCATCATCATTTATTAGAGCCTGGTCTTATTCATCAAGCCAATGGCGGCTATTTAATCGTACCCATCGAAGAGCTGCTCGAACAGCCTAATCTGTGGTTCCGTTTAAAAAACGCGCTGGTTACTCGCCAAATTGAGTGGAGTCGCCCTGCTGAAATGGCCGCCTTTTACTTTCAGCCCGAGGCGCCGCCGTTAGACATTCATCTGATATTGGTGGGTGATCGCATGGCGGTGGCCGAGCTGTATTTAATGGATCGTGACTTAGACACGCTGGCCTTCTTGCGTGCCGACATCTTGCCCGAATGGGATACCCAAGCAGACTTACCCACTTATTTAGGCTTCTTGGCGCATTTGCGGGCCAAGCATCAGCTGCTGGACTTAGATAGAGGCGCTATCTTGCGCTTGTGTCGTTACAGCAGCCGCTTAACCGATCATCAGCAGCAGCTCAGTTTGGTGGAAGCCCAGTTGGTGGCCATGATGCAACTGAGTGACGTGATTGCCCGGCGCGAGCAAAGTACGCTGATCACAGAAGCCCACTTAATCTTGGCTCAACAAGAGCAAGACTATCGCTTAAGCTATTTGATAGAACAGTCAGATTTAGGAGTGCGCGATGGCCAATATCTGCTGCAGACTCAAGGCAAAGAAGTCGGCCAAATTAATGGGTTGTCGGTGCTGCAAATTGTCGGTCACCCTTATGACTTCGGTGAGCCGGTGCGCTTAACCGCTACCGTACATTTGGGTGACGGCGATATCGCAGACATTGAACGCAAAGCCGAATTAGCCGGCCATATTCACGCCAAAGCCATGATGATTATTCACGGCTACTTGTCGAATTTATTTGGTGCCGAGCACCCTTCACCTTTGTCGGCAACCTTGGTGTTTGAGCAGTCTTATCATGAGATAGACGGCGACAGTGCCTCGCTCGCCGGTTTGTGTGCCTTGTTATCTGCCATGGCGAAAGAGCCAATTTATCAGCACTTTGCCATAACCGGTGCCGTGGATCAGTTTGGTAATGTGCAGCCTGTGGGCGGCGTAAACGAAAAGATTGAAGGCTTTTTCCGGCTGTGTAAAATTCAGGGCATCATCGGCCAACAAGGCATTATTTTGCCCGCCAGCAACCGCCTGCAACTTAATTTATCCGATGAAGTGACCGCCGCCGTGAATGCTGGCCTGTTTCATATTTATCCGGTGGCGCGCGTAGAGCAAGCCATTGAGCTGCTCACCGGCAGCGTGGCAGGTGATGTGGAGCAACCCGACACCTTGTTTGGCCGTATTCGTGACCGTCTCGATGAACTGAATGGCCATGGACTGGAGCGCGGATTTTTACGACGCTTGTTTCGGATTTAATTTCGAATTTAGTGCCAACTTTTGAGTGATCGGACTTGTCTAGCGTACAAGTGTTCGCTAAAGTGGCGGCCATTCACTTGACTCAAATTTATTATCTAGGCCTGTGCCTGAACTTACTGGAATACTGTGACTATGTCTGAAGAACAAATTTCGCAAAAAGATTTGGGTAAACACAGCTTTACTCGTGAAGAATTACTGGCCTGTAGCCAAGGTGAATTATTCGGTCCGGGCAACAGCCAGCTGCCCGCGCCTAATATGCTGATGATGGATCGCATCACCCAGATCTCTGATGACGGCGGCGAGCACGGCAAGGGCGAGATCATCGCCGAGTTAGACATAAATCCAGACCTGTGGTTTTTTGGCTGCCACTTCCCCGGTGACCCCGTTATGCCAGGTTGCTTAGGCTTAGACGCCATGTGGCAATTAGTCGGCTTCTTCTTAGGCTGGAAAGGCGGTCCAGGTAAAGGCCGTGCGCTCGGTGTAGGCGAAGTGAAATTTACCGGCCAAATTTTGCCGACCGCGAAAAAAGTAACCTACAAGATCACCTTGAAGCGCGTGATTTGGCGCAAGCTGATCATGGGCATCGCCGATGGCACAGTATCTGTTGATGGCCGCGTTATCTATGAAGCCAAAGATTTGAAAGTAGGTTTGTTTACCGATACCTCTAAGTTCTAATCTTCGAGGTCGCTCCCTTCACTCTTCACCAGAGCTGAACAGCCCAAAAAGCCCCGCAAATATGCGGGGCTTTTTTATGGGTTGTGTAGTCGGCACAGATTTTAAAGAAAGAGCTGTTGGCCGCCCCGTATTTTTTAAAATAAAGCTGCTGCGCAGAACCTGTAGCCCACGCTTCGAGACTACAAACTCAATAAAAAAACGCCTCATGTTTACCATGAGGCGTTTTTGATTTGGTAAGCAGTCTGACTTAGCTTATGAATAAATAAGGCTGGCGTACACTATAAAACTTATGCGTTCGCTTCGGCTTCTAGCTCTTCCCAACGGGCGAAGACGGTTTCAAATTCGCGCTCAAAGTCAGCCAATTGCTGTAACGCTTTTTGGGTTACGTCTTCGCTCTTCGCAAAAAAGTCCGGTGCGTTAACGGTCGCCTGTAAGCTCTCGATTTTTTGTTCGAGTTGCTCAAGCTTAGCCGGCAGGCCGTCAAGCTCTTGTTGAATTTTGTACGGCAGCTTTTTAGCCTTTGGCTTATTGTCAGTTTTGCTCTCAGCTTTGTTGTCTGCTTTAGCCGCCGGCTTGTCTTTGGCTTTTTCCGCCACCGGTTTACGATAAGACAACTGATGTTGCATATCTTGATAACCGCCGACAAACTCGCTGACCTTACCCTGCCCTTCAAACAACCAGCAATGGGTGGCGGTGTTGTCGATAAAGTCACGGTCATGGCTCACTAACAATAAGGTGCCTTTGTAATCGGCCAGTAACTCTTCGAGCAGCTCGAGTGTTTCTACGTCCAAGTCATTGGTTGGCTCATCGAGTACCAAGAGGTTGCTTGGCTTTAAGAATAAGCGCGCTAACAATAACCGGTTTTTCTCACCGCCCGACAGCGCTTTTACTGGCGTGCGGGCACGCTTTGGCTCAAACAAGAAGTCTTGCAAATAGCCCAATACGTGGCGGCTGCGACCATTCACTTCCACTTCTTGCTTACCTTCGGCCAAGTTGTCCATGACAGTGCGCTCAGGATCAAGCTGCTCACGATACTGGTCAAAATAGGCCACTTCTAACTTAGTGCCGCACTTGAGCGTACCTGAGTCCGCTTCCAGTCTGCCAAGCAGTAATTTGATCATGGTACTCTTACCGCAACCGTTTGGACCGACCAATGCTATCTTATCGCCACGCTGAATAAGGGTGGAGAAGTTGTCGAGCAAGAGATTGTCTTCATACGAGAAGGTCAAGTTCTCGGCTTCAAACACTATCTTGCCTGAGCGACGTACATCATCCAGTGTCACGCTAACTTTACCGACACTTTCACGACGCTCGCTGCGCTCGACGCGCAATTCTTTAAGGGCACGCACGCGACCTTCGTTACGGGTACGACGGGCTTTAACACCTTGGCGGATCCACGCTTCTTCTTGGGCTAAGCGCTTATCGAACAAGGCATTTTGATCCGCTTCTACGCGCAACGCTTCTTCTTTGCTCACCAAGTAATCGTCGTAATTTCCCGGCCAGCTAGACAGCTTGCCGCGGTCTAAATCTACGATACGGGTGGCCATCTTACGGATAAAGGCACGGTCGTGACTCACGAATACAATGGCGCCTTTAAAATCCAGTAAGAAAGTTTCGAGCCAAGCGATGGCATCAATATCCAAGTGGTTAGTCGGCTCATCGAGCAACAATATTTCTGGATCGTTGGTTAAGGCACGAGCCAAGGCTACTTTACGTAACCAACCACCGGATAAATCGTTTAGGCGGGTATCACCGTTTAATTCCAGCAAAGTCAGACTTTGATTGATTTTAGTATCAAAACCCCAACCATCAGAGGCGTCAATTTGCTCTTGCAGGCGCATCAGCTCGTTCATGGCTTTGTCTGAAAAATCGTGGCCCACCACTTCCAACTGGTGATGATACTTTTTCAGCAAAGTGCCCATTTCGGCCAAGCCGCCGGCCACATAATCAAACACGGTTTGATCGTCATCCACTTGCGGCGGATCCTGCTCGAGGCGAGCAATGTTGATGCCTTGCAACAACTGACGGCGACCGTCATCTAATTGCAATTCACCCGCGATCACTTTCATCAGTGTCGACTTACCGGCACCGTTACGGCCAACGATACACACGCGCTCGCCGGCTAAAATATTAAATTCGACGCCATCCAATAAGGGCGCATCACCAAACGCTAACTGTGCGTTTTGTAGGGTCAATAAACTCATTAAATCTCTCGATTAAAGGCAATAATGTCGGCAGCCGTAAACGGCCAATCCAGCTCGCGGCCGCTGCTATGCTGCAGCACGGGAATACGCACTCCATAGTCAGCCAGCCACCGTTCGTCGTTAATAATATCTTCCAGCACAGTGACCTTGCTTAAATTCGTTTGCTCCAGCAAGGCCCAGGCTTGTTCGCACAGATGGCAACCATCTGTCGAAAATAGCGTTAATTTTAGGTTGTCAGTCATTTCAGCCATATTTGCGCAAGCCATTAAGCCCAGCGGATTTCCCAGCAGTTATGAATGTGAGGATTGCGGGCAAAGTCTTTCGGCAAGCTGTGTTTGCTCACGTCCTTGGCGGTCAAGCCAAGAGTGGCCAAGCCTTCTAAATCCATCTTAAATTGGCGCTTGTTGTTGGAAAAGACAACTAAGCCCTGGGGGCGCAGGTGCTTACTTAGCAAGCCCAATAGCTCCAAATGATCGCGCTGAATATCGAAGTTATCTTCCATGCGCTTGGAGTTAGAAAAGGTGGGCGGATCGACAAAAATTAAGTCGTAGCTCTCACCCGGCTCACGCAACCAGCTTAAGCAATCGGCCTGAATAAACTGATGCTCACGGCCATTTAAACCATTCAGCGCCATGTTGCGCTCGGCCCACCCTAAATAGGTGTTAGACATGTCGACTGTGGTGGTGGACTTAGCACCACCCAAGCCCGCATGGACGGTGGCACTGCCGGTATAGGCAAACAAATTCAAGAAATCTTTGCCCTTGGCCAACTGGCCTAAACGCTGGCGCGTGGGTCTGTGATCCAAAAACAAGCCGGTATCTAGGTAGTCGTATAAGTTCACCAGCAATTTGGCGTTATGCTCTTGTACTTCTAGCCATTGATCTCGTTTGTCTAGCTTTTCGTATTGCTCACGGCCCACTTGGCGGGCGCGCACCTTCATGATCAGCTTGTTAGCCGTCACACCAGTCACCGCCATCGTCGCCTGCACTAAGTCATAGAAACGACCACGGGCCTTGTATTCAGGAATGCTTTTGGGTGCCGCATATTCTTGAATGACGATGTAATCTTGATAACGGTCAATGGCCGCGTTGTATTCGGGTAAGTCCGCATCATAGAGGCGGTAGCAATCGATGTTTTCAGATTTGGCCCACTTCTCCAATGCCTTGATATTTTTAGCCAAGCGGTTGGCAAAGTCTACGGCCAGAGGACGCGCGGTTTTAGCATCGGCTGCAATCTGATAATTACGCAGCTCACAGGCCAGTGCGCCGTTAAACAGCTTATAAATTTTATCATGGCGCAAGCGCAAGCAGCTCAGCAATTCAGGTGAGCTAGAAATTAAGCTAACGTGCCAACCTTTAAATTGCTCGCGCAACTTATCGCCCAGTAATTGATGCAAGCCTAATAGAGAAGGAAATTCGCTTAAGCGCTCGCCGTACGGCGGGTTAGAAATAACCCAACCGGTTTGCTCATCAGGATTTTGTGGATCGGCTAACGGATTCGTTAAATTTTCTACACTGCCCACGCGCACATCGACTAAGTTTGCCACGCCGGCGGCCACGGCATTGTCATGAGCGAAGCCCACTACCCGCTTATCTTGGTCAAAACCAATAAGCTGCACCTGAGTATTTTTTAAACCGCGTGTGGCACGCACCGTCGCTTCGGCGCTGACCTCTTGCCAAGCGTTACGGTCGTGGCCGCTCCAGGCCATAAAACCAAAGCGTACGCGCAATAAACCCGGCGCATGATCGGCCGCCATCAGGGCCGCTTCTATGAGTAAGGTGCCCGAGCCACACATAGGGTCAACTAGCGGGGAAACCTTGTCCCAGCCGCTGCGCAGAAGAATCGCCACCGCTAAGTTTTCTTTTAACGGTGCCTCGCCCGCCTGCTGGCGGTAACCACGCTGATGCAATGCCGGACCTGATAAGTCCAAGGTAATGCTCAGCTCATTATTGCGCTTTAAGTGCGCCAAAATCTTAATATCAGGCGCGCGCTTATCCACGTTAGGACGTTCACCGTGACGCTTGGTTAAACGATCTACGATGGCGTCTTTAATTTTCAAACCACCATATTGGGTATTGGTGATAGCTTCGTTAGTGCCCGAAAAGTCTACTGCGAAGGTTTGCCCTGGTTGAATATGATCTTCCCACGCCACGTTTGCCGCACCCAGATACAAGTCCATGTCGGTACGCATGGTGAACTCGGTCAGCTGCAACATAATGCGCGACGCCAAACGCGACCACATACAGGCGCGGTACGCGGTGGCTAAGTCACCCTTAAAGCCGATGCCGGCCACAGTTTCCTGTAGGTGAGTGGCACCTAACTGGGTCAGTTCATCAAGAAGTAACGATTCCAAGCCTTTAGGGCAGGTAGCAAAAAACGGCAGTAGCATAATCAGGCTTATCCAAACAAAAGAGGCAGTCATTATACCCCAAACTGGCGCACTACTGTAAAAATTGCCGCGTATCGTACGCATTTGAAGCGACTTGCCGGTATATTAGGCAAACAGAATAAAGTTCTGCGCTAGCGCTTGCATTAAGTGAGGGAGATCACTAATATGCACAGCCTGAGGACGCGGGATGGAGCAGCCTGGTAGCTCGTCGGGCTCATAACCCGAAGGTCGTCGGTTCGAATCCGGCTCCCGCAACCACTTAAGTGTGAAGTTGCAGTAAATTGTAAAGCAGTAAAAAATAGCGTTTAAGTATCGGACGCGGGATGGAGCAGTTTGGTAGCTCGTCGGGCTCATAACCCGAAGGTCGTTGGTTCAAATCCAGCTCCCGCAACCACTTAGATAATAACCTTAAAACATCATCACTCCCCTCTTCTAGTAATCACTTCCCATATTGTCTAATAACTAACTCTTGGTTAGATTTTTTCGATCCTGATTTTTTAATTGGTTCTTGATCCCACATTTAAGATATTTCAAACAGATAACACAAAGCCAACAGCAGCATGCGCTACTGTTGGCTTTGTGTCTTAATGTTCTTTCATTGCTATCTTGGCGAGTCAGTTAACCTACTTGCCGGATTTTCTCTATCTCGCTCAGCACATCTAAACTGACCAAACGATCGTTCATTACCTTGATGGCACTAAAGGTATTCAGTTGTTTACTGCCCGATAACAATCGGCTTGGGGCCAGTGAGATACACACGGACGCCGAAGGTGAGGTTTCGATAACCATCATAGTCAGTTGTTCATTTTCCACATCTAAGCCGATTAACTCGCCAAGTTCTGGCTGATGGTAATCCGCTTGCGGCTCAAAAAACCAACTCTGAGGCATCAAGGGTTTATAAAAACGCGCCACCGCCACGCCATTTAATGCCGCTTGCACCCGCTGTGCCGATGAGCCCCAATTGCTGAGTTTATCTAAAAATCGATAATACAGGCCGGTATCTTCGACCGAAAAACACTGTTCTAATGAGGTCGAACACACTAAATGCTTTGCTACATAAGGGCTGCAAAACAGCATCTCCTCACCTAAGTCCAGCATTAGGTGTTTGTCTTCCCCCATAAACCAGCGCCACTGATCATTTGGTTGAAGTAACATCCAAGTTACACCTTTTAGTTATGTTTAAAAGAGTCATGCGAACAATCATTATTCATACAAGAGTTATGCTGAGTAAAACCGTATGTACACAGGGTTTGATATTAGATAATAGCCCTCAAACATCAAACCGCAGTGTTAATTATTGTTTAATGCCTTATTTTATAACCTATTTCGAACAAGAGTTACAGTCTGTGACGCATATCAACTTTATAAATGACGTGCCAACTGCTGAATAAGTTGCGGCCCCTGATAAATAAAGCCGGTATAAATCTGCACTAGACTAGCACCGGCAGCCATTTTTTCGCGTCCGGCCGTTAATGAATCTATGCCGCCGACCCCAATAATAGGCAAACGGCCGGCTAAGCGGCGAGATAACTCTTGAATAACAATGGTGCTTTTGTTTTGCACCGGACGGCCACTTAAACCACCCGCTTCATGGGCATGGGGCAAGTCAAACACCAATTCGCGATCTAGCGTGGTATTAGTGGCAATCACGCCATCAATATTAAAACGCACTAAGCTATCGGCCACTTGCTCAATTTCTGCCATGGATAAATCTGGAGCAATCTTCACCAACAAGGGCACCTGCTTATTATGCAGTGCGGCTAATTCAGCCTGCTTTTCTTTCAGTGAACCCAGCAAGTCGTCCAACGCCTCGCCGTATTGCAGGCTGCGCAGACCTGGGGTATTGGGCGACGAAATGTTTACCGTAATATAGCCAGCATGAGCATAGGCTTTTTCCATACAAATAATATAATCGTCTTTGCCATGCTCTATCGGGGTGTCTTTATTTTTACCAATATTAATGCCAAGCACACCGGTATAGCGGGCGTTTTTCACGTTTTCAATTAAGTAATCAATGCCATGGTTATTAAAGCCCATGCGGTTAATGATGGCGTCCGCTTGCGGAATACGAAACAGACGCGGTTTATCATTACCATCTTGTGCTTTAGGCGTGACGGTACCAATTTCAATAAAGCCAAAGCCCATGGCCGAAAATGCATCGATGCAGTCGCCATTTTTATCTAAGCCCGCCGCCAATCCCACGGGATTATCGAAGGTCAGCCCCATTAATTGCACCGGATTCATGATTTTTGGTCGGCGATATAAGGTCGCTAAGGCGTTACGTTGGCTTTTTGCTAAGCCCTTGATAGTGAGCTCGTGCACGAGCTCTGGGTCGCATTGAAACAAAAGCGGTTTAACCAGTGAATACACAGTTTTTGTCCTTGTAAAAAAGCCCCGGTCTTAGCCAGGGCTTTTGTCATTTATGCCATTAGGTAAATGGCGTTCATGCAGCGCCCGCCATAAATTGGGTTCAGACTTAAATCATGACGCATTAACACAATGCAAATGCAGCAGATTCAGCTCGCGCAGGGCAACGGAAAACTGCGCAAATTCATGGCTAGAACAGGCCTTAAAGTCTGCTAATAAATGGCGCCAGCGATTGAGCGCAGCCTCATGCAACTCAAGCCATTGGGCCAGCATATTAGCGCATTCGTCACTGGCTTTACAGTGTTTCAATACCACTGCGGTGAGGCTGCGCTGCTGGTAATCCAAGTCTTCTCTAAAGGCGGTACGCGCCTGTGCCTGCCAGTGGTTGCTGACGGCTTGCAGGTTTATTTGATCTAAGAACCAATGCAGCTCAAGCTCAACGCCAAGATGGAAATACACCTCTGCCACCACGTTTATGGCTTTGTCTTGCTCTGTGGCCACTTGGGCTATGTCTAGGCTTGAGAAAACGCTGCTTAACTTCGCCACGCGCTCGGCGACAGATTGCGACACGCCTTGCGCCGTAAGATCGCTGACTGCCTGTTTGATGTCTGCCACTTCTGACTCCATCATCACCTGATACAGATCCTGCGCCAAGCGGGTATAAGCTGGCTTAAAGAGGCTGATAGCCTGTTCAATAGACAAGTTACGATCCCGATTGCGCAACAGCCAACGGGTCGCCCGACGAACCGTACGTCTTACTTGCGTAAAGAGCGCTAATTGCACGGCGGCCGGTGTTTGGTTATCCAGTGCCTCAATATCACGCAGCAAGTCGTCCATGCCAAACACCTCGCGCGCTATCACAAAGCTGTGCGCAATATCGCAGATGCTGGCGCCGGTTTCGTCTTGCAGGCGCATGGCAAAGTTAAAGCCCATGTCATTGACCATGATGTTTGCTAAACGCGTCGCAATGATCTCACCCCGTAACGGGTGATCCATCAGCGCCTCACCAAACTGCTCCACTAAGGGTTGCGGCATACTAAGCGGCAATAATTGCGCGATAAAGTCGTTGTCGGTTACCTCACTAATATTAAGCGTCTCTTTCAACGTCATCTTGGCGTAAGCCACTAAAATCGCCAATTCGGGACGCGTTAGGCCGCGGTCTGCCGCCATGCGCTCGGTCAGTTCATCGTCGCTAGGTAAATACTCTAATTGACGATCCAGCTTGCCTTGGCGCTCTAACCATTGAATAAAGTGCTGCTGCTCTTTTAGTGCCGCCGCACCACTGTATTCGGTAACAGAAATAGTTTGCGACTGGCGATAGGCATTGGTCAGCACTTGGTTGGCCACATCCTCTGTCATCTCAAACAGCAACTGGTTGCGGTGCGCCATCGTCAACTCGCCTTTATCAACCAAGGTGGTCAATAAAATCTTGATGTTCACTTCGTTATCGGAGCAGTCTACGCCGCCGACGTTATCGATAAAGTCGGCGTTAATGCGCCCACCGTTCTTAGCAAATTCAATCCGGCCCAGCTGAGTGCAACCTAAGTTACCACCCTCGCCCACCATGCGGGCGCGCAACTCACCGCCGTTGACCCGCACCGCGTCGTTGGCGCGATCCCCAACATCGGCATGGCTTTCGCGGCTTGATTTCACGTAGGTGCCAATACCGCCGTTCCAGATCAAATC
>JAHLFI010000011.1 GCA_018883865.1 Candidatus Oceanisphaera merdipullorum | reverse complement strand
TCTTGATCATTCATGGTCGACAACGGCGAGCGCGGATCATGCTTACAGGCGCGGGCCAGTATCTCAACATAAAACTCGGGCAGCTCTTGAGCCACAACGTCATCAATCAGCTTGTTGAGTTCAGAAGGATAGGTTGGCGTGGCCTGCTCAGCAGAAACACCAAAACGGCAGTCAAACGTCCAGTAGTTCATGCCGCTAGGCAGTGTTTTGTTACGCTCTCTTTTCAGGTATTTTTTAATTTCATGCTTAATGGCATCTACCCTGCGCGCGAGTGGTAACTTAGGGTCAGCTAAAGCGAATGTCTTTTTCATGGAGTTCCTACTGGGTTTCGATAACGCTGCATTCAACACTCAAGGGTTGAATGATCATTGAGTCACGCATTCTACATGGTTAGCCACAAGATAACTGCCAATTTCAGTGGATTTTCTATCGCCACGCACAGCTCAGGTGCAAGCCGTACGCTACCAGCGGCCTCAATATGCCTTATTAAGAGCTAATTTAAAGTTAATGAGCAAAATATAGCCCGCCAGTGTGCCGCCTATCTCTCACAGTGCCGGCTAAATACTTAGCTCTTGTAATGCTATCAGCGCAGCCTCGGCATCCAGTGTCGGCACAAAAATATGGTCGTGATAAAAGGCCGCGATAACATTGGCACTGATACCTTTTGACGCCAACTGGGTAGCCACCGCCGCCGTTAACCCCACAGCCGCAAGGCTTGAATGCACGGTGAGCGTTATTTGACGAAATGAACCCTCTAATCTGAGTCCTGCTGCTTGGGCATCTGCTTTTTTAAGCACCAGTGTCAGGCCTTCAGGCTCCACAAAGGTAGCAATAGGCGCCAAACCCAAATACTTATCCATACTCCCGGGCACGCTGCAAAAGACATACTCCGCATCGAATAACCTTGGCTTGATTGAGGACAACAATTCATCCAACGCTGTGATTCCCGACATCTCACTTATCCTTATATGGCTTGGTTATATAGCTTTGCTTATATGAATTGCACTCAAAGACAAGAGATTAAACAGTCATTAATCACCCTCGAGCCTAATACGTAATATGTATTCTAGTGCCCTCCGCCACTAAGGCCATAAACTCATCCATCTCGGCATTGGTTAATGCAATACAACCATCGGTCCAATTAAATCGTTGATTAATTGGTGACAGCCAACCCCAACCATTCATTTGACCGTGCACCATAATAAAACCGCCTGGCGCCACTCCTTTAGCCTCGGCATTCGCTATATCTTGCTCATTCGGATAAGAGATGTGCATGGATCTATAAGCGATAGAGTCCTCTTTCTTATAATCTAGAATATACAAACCTTCGGGTGTCTTCTGGTCTCCTTCTTGCTCCTTATGGCCTTTAGGATCACCACCAAAAGAGACATGATAGGTCTTAACTATCTGGTCTCCCGCCAGTAAGACCATTTTACGTTCAGATTTTTTAACGGTCACCAAGTCAACTTGAGCCATCGCCACGCTCGAGAGCAACATGCAACCTAACATAAGACACCTCATATCAACTCCTTAGCACTAGTCGCTGTGCATCCAATGACAGAATTAGTCCGTACCGGATTAATAAAATTAAAATCAGCCCTCAGACATTCACATTTCCTGCGCGGGGATAGTTTTAATCACTTTAGCCGGCACGCCCGCCACCACAGTATTAGCAGCGACGTCTTTACTCACGACTGAGCCTGCAGCCACTATCGCATTTTCACCTATCGTCACCCCCGGCAAAATTGTTACCCCAGCACCCAGCCAGGCATTCTTTTTAAGCAGGATACCCTTGAGCTCAAGGTCTTTTCTTTGCGAGGGCGCGAGCGGATGATTTTCGGTAATGAGGCTGACTTTAGGCCCGATCTGTACATTATCTTCAATGGTGATGCCGCCCATATCCAAGAAGCTACAATCATGATTGATAAACACCTGACGGCCAATGTTGATATGTTGGCCAAAGTTGGTATAAAAAGGCACAAATATAATAGTACTGCTATCTATGGTGCTGCTTATGATTTCACTCAGCCGGCCTCTGATTTGATTCACATCCGTCGAGGTGTTCAGTAGTGATGACAACTTAATGGTTCTGGCAATTTTTGCCCAGACTCGCTTCATTTCTGGGTCATCGTGACTAATAATGCCGCCCGCTAGCATTCTATCGAAGATCCCTCCCGCATCTTGGCTCATATTCTATTACCTACTATTTTAAGTGGTTTATAATAAATCATCCTAGTCCAAGCCGCAGGCCCTGACCTTGACCCTGGCTTGGCAAAGGGGCTAGGCTTTCAAGATTAAGGGGCACTCAGGCTACACAGCAATAAGAAATAAGCCTAACTCACCGATGCATGATCATGAGTGATGTGTTCATCCCGATTCATTAGAAAATGAAGCGTTCCACCCAATTTTGTACTCAGGATAATATCCCTAAAGCGCTGCTCACTCATCACAACACGGCAGAAGGCGTGTACGGCCAAATTTGCGTGAGACAAGGCACTGTCACCTTTTACGGATTTACTAATGAAGCCGCTACCGCCTCAGAAAAGACAGTCGAGATCCAAGCTGGTCAGTTTGCGGTCAGCCCACCACAATACTGGTATAGAGTGGAGCTAAGTAACGACGCGCAATTTAACATCAACTTTTGGGCTGAAGCCGACACCGGCAATAAAGCCATGTTCAAAAGCTCGCGTATTCACAATCAGCCCATGGCAGAGCTGTTTGATAAGTCAGGACAATAAATATTTGTGCCAGAGTCCAGAGACCTGCCATCGACATAGCAAGGGCGTTACTTGTCCGTTCTGCTTGCAACCCCGCCTTTACTCCTGCTTGATTACTAACAGCTTGGTTCTGACTGGATTTTAGCTTTCCGATTAATGTTTCAATGCGGATATCAATTACCACCAGTCTGCGGCTGGGCTTAAGTAAAAAGGCACATGGTTAACCTCTATACCTTGCTCATCGGCAATCACCCAAGTGCCAAAGCTATAACCACGAATGTATGGCTGCAGTTTTACTGCATCGTCTTCTTTTAAAATGACGGCTATTACAGGTCAGCCTCCTGAACGGTTTTTCATAGCACGCTCACACGGGTTCAGCGCCAGCCTTATGTAAGGTTAGCAACGTCTGCACCCAAGCTTCGGGTTCCTGAGCCCCAGAAACTAAATACTTGCTGTTAATAATGAACGCCGGCACCGAAGTAATACCCGCTTGTTGATAGCTGGCCTCGTCTTCACGTACCGCGGCGCTGTACTGATCCGACTCCAGTATCTGCTTGGCTCTTACTGGGTCCAGCCCCAGCGCGGCGACGCAGCTTAACAGCACCTTGTGGTCAGACACATCCAGCGCCTGGCCAAAATACGCATCGAACAGAGCTTGCTTGAGCGCGGTTTGCCGGCCTTGCTCTCCCGCCCATTTAACCAAGCGATGTGCATCGAAGGTATTACAAGTCAACCGTTGCTGTAGATTTTCGAAATTAAGGCCAAGATTTTTGGCGATCGTCATCATATTATTCTGATTGGCACGCATCTCTTCTTCACTGCGTCCGTATTTTTTGGCAAGTGCGGGCAAGATGGGCTCACCGATGCCGCTGTGCTCAGGGTTCAATTCAAAGGCGTGCCATTGAATAGTAAATTCATATTCTGCGCTCAATTGCTTCATGGCACGCGCTAATCGAGCGTAACCGATAGCACACCATGGGCAGGCAATATCGGAAACAATATCTATCTTTACTTGTTTCATCATGAGTCCTTTAGATTGACGTGGCGAATGGCGGTGTCATTAGACAGGGTGAATCAAATTAGCTCGCGCTACCTTTATCAGCCGCCCTTTTAGGTTACGCTTTACCTTGTCTTCAATCTGACAGCACTGTGACTTGGGGAAGCGCCTCGAGACCGCCACCGCCGGATTGCGGCCAATTTACTGCGCAAAGTTACAGCATAATAACAAAAAATGAGTCAAATACTTGCGCGCAGACGAAGGAAACTCTATGGTCTCGGCCAAACATTTAATGGCTAAGCACGACTAGGAAACGAATTATGTCAAAGGAAACGGCAAGTAGCGGCGATAAAAAATACCGGCCGCCAGCGACAGGTTTTAAGTGGGCAGGCCCAAGATTAGAACGCGCGCTCAACCAAGCCACCATACGGTCGCCTATTTTACGATGGCTGTTGTCATTTCTATTTTTACCTATGGTTTGTCGCTTTGGCATGCGCATTAACTATTCAGCGGATAACTTTTACGTTGAAGTACCGCATAAAAGATTCAATCGCAATGCTTATGGCACTATTGGCGGTGCAGCCCTGTTGGCCAACTTAGAGCTGGCCGCAGGATCTTACCTGTTTATGCGCACCGATGGCGGGCATCGTCTGGTATGTCGAAACATATCTTATCGTTTCAGATTACCGTCAAATAATGGCCTCCACTTTAAGATAGAGCCCATCAGCCAAGACATAGATGAGGGAATCAAAAGCAATAAACCCTTTAATGCAGAGCTTAAGGTCAATGTTTATACCCGCGGCGACGCCCCCGGAAAACCAGGGCATCGTATCGGACGAGGCGAAGTCACCTTTCATCTGTGGCCCGTTCAGGAGAGTGAGTGATGCGCAATCTGCCCACCGCATTTTTTCTTGCGTGCGCTTGGTTCTGGTGCATCGGCGGCTTTTTCCCGGTATTGCTTGAGCATGACTTTGGCCCAGTGGCCTTTCTGGTGTTCTTTATCGTTAATGTCACGGGCGCGGCACTGTTTGGCTTCGTATTAGATGCCGAGAAAAGGACTCGATTTCTAGCACGCTTTGCGCCGTCGGCGCAGTTATTCTCAGTGGTCGTGATCGCATATCATTTTGTTTTTATTTCGTGGATCACCACCCTGCTCGGCACGCCTTGGCCCATTATTGGCTTTATTTCTGCAACTTGTGCCTTCATTGCACTACGCCACAGCTTGATTGGCCTGTCCATTGCGGTGTTCGTGATAACGGTGGCGCTGTTTGTGATGGCATTAAGCTATCCTGCGCCCATTGCCCCGCCAACACCCATTGCCGATGGTTTCATACATTATATTTTGCCCTTAGCCCTTGGCTTTCTGCTAGCACCTTATTTTGACTTGACGTTTCATCGCGCCTTTGCCGCAAGCCCCAATCCCCGACTGAGCTTCCTTATTGGCTTTGGTGGCTTATTCGCCTTGTTGTTAGTCGGTATGTTCTTCGCTACCCCGATTTTTTCCGCTTTGATCACTCAACAAGGTTTAACTAACCCAGCCTTGCAACTGGTAGTGGCTTTACTCGTTTTACAAACCTCCTTCACCACAGCCGCACACGTGCGTGAGCTTGAAGGCAGCCGCTGGTTAAAAATGAAATTTGCACTGCCCACGGTCGTTTCAATATGCTTGCTATGTAGTTTTCACTTCGTCGTCGCTTGGCTGGCGCCGGCATTCAAATTCGCGTTTGGTGACCTTATCTATCGCACCCTGCTCTTTGTCATCGGCGTGTTATTTCCAGTTAACCTCATCTTCGGCGGTATCAATCGGCGCACACTTATCGCTGCGGCTTTGCTCACGCCTTGTTACACGCTCGGCTTCTTGATCGGCGGCCCTTATGCCCCAGCCTTATCTATTGGCATGGCGGCTCTGGCGATCATGATGTATGTCTGGCGCGCTAATGTGTTTCGCGCCGTATAAACTGATTTAGACACTAACCAAGTGGCATTATCGTTAAATTAATCGCCTATCTTTCACGCGCCGTTCATCGTAACGGCGCTGCCATTAAGTTCAATAAGTTGCTGCAAGGACTGTCTTTAGTTTCAATTATTTGTGTTAAATTTACCTAGAAGCTGCATCAAACAAAGGAAATTGCTCGTCACTCAATCACCTAAGCGCCTCTCTAAATAATATTGCTCCTCTCGGGCACGTTGTCGCTCCCAGTCCAGATCACGAATGTTTTGCCGTAAATAGCGCCGCTTTTCCTTATCGTCTTCTGCTCTTAATAACAGCTCTAGCTGCCGCGTATCTCGATTAAGTGCCTCTATGCGTAACTCTGCTTCATAGTGTTGTTTGCCTTTCTCATAAGACATTAAAAATTGCTGTTCTAATGACGCAGGGCAGGCATTACGATAAGGCTGTCCTAGACGCCCCACGGCCAGCGCATTCTCAGGTGTGCAATAGATCTGTATGCCTTGATCACGGCCCTGAAAATAAAGCGCATTATCAGGTTTAACACCTACTTTAGCGCAGGCTTTTTGGTGATCGGCAATGCGAGATAAAGGCTGACCACTGCGACCATCGCGAAAGCCCTGATCAAACCAATTAGCCGTTAAGCACTCTTGCTCTGACATGCTGGCACAGCCGCTTAACGCTATGACGGCTGCGGTCAGCAAAGTGCTAAGCCGTATGTATTGACTCAATAAATAGCTGGATAAAAACACTAAATAATTCGCCATTATTGATATTCCTCATAAGGAAAATGGTTTCCCATACAAATAACATTAGCACGAGTGAAATGGCGCCTCTCAACGTCATTGACCACATGGCTCGCAGACTCGCGTCTACGTCTGTGATGACATGTGTTCAATCGGAAATACTGCAAGCCCACTTTCACCCGTTACACAAATTAGATCCTGAGATAGCGTTAGTCGTAAGGATATACCGCGTCATTATCTTTAATAAGCCGTTATTTTCTTAAATTGCGGGTTAAAAATATTAAAAAGCTGCTTATTTTCATAAGCAGCTTTAGTTGCAGAAGAAGATATTCCTCATTAATCAGATATTTATAGATCCCTTGCTCTGCCACCTATAGTGGCGGAGAAGCTGGCTACAAAAGCCCCTAACAGCAAAGCCGCAAAGGCCCACAGCGCAAAGATGGCGGCGGCTTTACGCGCTTCATCTGCCGCTTCGCGCACCTTGGTTTCGAGCGCAGCTGCCGCTTGCTTGGCATTAGCCACCACCTGCTGTAAACGGGTGCGCGCTTCCATCTCACTAATGCCCGCCCGCTGTGCGATAACCCCAATCACGTAATTTTCATCGTCTGCCGTAATCTCGCCTTGAGCTAGGCTGCGGGTCAAGATAGTGGTGATTTCTTTACGATTATCCGCTTGACCATTAGCTAAGCTAGGGTCGCTGGGCCGTAATAGCGTATCGGTAAAATAATCTAATGAGCTCGCCTCATTCGTATTATTAGCCGCCGCACCAGCTACCGCAGTGGCGGCGCCTGCTCCGGCCCCCGCTAAGGTAGCGCCGGTTTGCGCCGTGCCCGACACGATAGAAGCCGCAGCGGAGCTGAGTAAGACAAAACCTACCACTGAGCTCAATGCCCAAACGGCAAAACCATGGGCCGTATCTCTAAAGTAAATTTCATCTCCCACCACATTGGTCCATTTGGTTCTTAAGCGACCGGTGACATAGCCGGCTATGCCGTACACAATCACCTGCGTAACCAATAACCAGATGATGGTACTAATGGCGATAGCACTGCCTGACGCCCCATCGTTTTGCCATGGTGATACGGATAACAAGCCTAAGCCAGTACCTCCGATCACCAGTGTAAGAGTGAGCGCAGCACCAATTACGGCGCCCGCTATGATAGCACCCCATGATACCGCCGAGCGCGATGACTCCTCGACAAGATGAGGCGTCAAGGTGCGGTCTGATACAAGTTCGCTTTTTAGCATGGCAAGCTCCGTTATTAATTTATGTTGGCCAACTGTTAGGTTCACACAACTCTTGTTACATAAATATCGCTAATAAAATAATAATGGGGATCGGAATTCCGATTAACCAAAGCAGAATTGAGCGCATCTTAATCTCCTTTTTAATATAAGGTATTTCTTATTAAGGCAATCGAGGGATCGCTAATGAACCTTATTATATTAGTATGAAAACAGCATGATGGATGCCGTGATACCTATACTTTTTTTTCATGAGGGTAAAACAAGCGGAAATAGCCATGAGCATCAAGACTGTTGGTGAGCTGATTATCTGGGTTCGCCAGCGCCATGAACATTTGGCACTTTACCTTGCTCCAGACGCCAAAGATCTAGGTTCCCTATCGTTAGGTCGTGCTTAATAAAGCACTCATTCAGGGCCATAGCGGCCGCCGTTTGTTGAAGGTGGAGGCACTTACCTTGCGCGGGATAATGCAGAGCGAAAGCACACATAAAAATCGGTTATTTTACAGCCAAAAATGCGTTTCTACGTGCATATTTAATCGCTTCGTGCAGGAAAGAGTCCGAAATTTCACGCACGAACGCCTGATGAATAATGGCTAAAATACGCCATTAGGGAAGATTTTCCAAAGCACTTCCTAAAACTTTCCTAAAAACGTAGCTACACTTTAAACCGTGCCTCGGCACTGTGTCTCACTTGTTTTAATCTCATTTTTTAGTTTCACTTGAGAGGATAGTGTTATGAACGAAGATATCGTTAAAGGTAACTGGAAGCAGTTTAAAGGCAAGGTCAAAGAGCAGTGGGGTAAATTAACTGACGACGATCTCGATGTCATTGACGGCAAACGCGATCAACTAGTAGGCAAAGTACAGGAACGCGTCGGCGTAGCGCACGACGAGGCTGAAAAGCAAGTTTCTGATTGGGAAAAAGCGCATAAATATAAATGGTAATTAGCTATAGCAATTAATAAGGCCCGAATGGGCCTTATTAATATATTCACCTTTATTTACTGTTATTGAATGCACTCGAATCTTTATTTAGTACTTAACTGCCAATCTAACTGAGTATTCCTCTATTAATTAGGTTGAGCTGGTGAATATCGACTCTTAATCAAAAAGCTACAACTTAAAACTGAATAAACGGAGAGATAAACATGGCTAACATCACCTATCATTGCGCGGCTAGTGGCTGCAACTGCAAAGTGGCCAATGACGATAACAATGTCAAAACTGAGCTCGGTTTATTTTGCTGCCAAACGTGTGCTGAGGGCCAAGGCTGCAGTCATGTGGGCTGTGCCTGTGCTGAAAAAGAAAGAAGCTGAATATCTGCAATAGAAATAGAATTTAACATAACAGCCCTTATGCTTCGGGCTGTTATGATTTCGCGCGTTCTTGATACAAGTGCAGAGATCGCCTTTATATCAGAACCGGACACCCTCCGCATCAAAGGCCTAAGCCCACAGACAGCTCGCCTATTTCCAATCCCGAACACCCCCCATATCGACATAACCCAACAGACACCCTGCTTATTTATGGTCAGTTGAAATAGAAGAAGATACCGATAAGCTAATCGATGAACTCAAGAATGCCTATCAAGCCCTTATGCGTGGGTAGGTAGACCGCTAACCCCATGAACGTGGCGGCTGTAGCCCGCAGAACCGTAAGAGGATGTGCGGTGGGCTCTATAACTGCTCATTGGCACCAGTGAAAAACTGAGTGACACGCTCGGCCTATACTAACGCTTGGGTAAGCGCGTACATATTTGGGTATGGATTAAATTAAAAAGCAGCTAAATAAGGTTAACTCACTTATTTAGCTGCTTTTTTACATGAGTAACGGGTTACTGATAACTCATGACTAACTAACTAACTAACTAACTGATGCCGCACCGTCTTTAAACTCTGCAGACTAAAACCCACTGGGATTTAGAGACTGCCAGCGCCACGCATCAGTCATCATTTCTGCTAGGCCACGTTCGGCTTGCCAGCCCAGCTCACGCCGCGCTTTTGTCGGATCAGCCCAACACTCGGCAACATCACCTGGCCGACGAGGCACTAGGTTAAACGGGACCGGCTGACCGCTGACTTTTTCAAAGGCTGTCACCATTTGCAACACCGAATAGCCCTGCCCTGTGCCCAGGTTGTAAACGCTCACGCCTTTATACTCGGCAATACGGGCGAGCGCTTTGAGGTGACCCTTCGCCAAATCTACCACATGAATGTAGTCACGC
>JAHLFI010000071.1 GCA_018883865.1 Candidatus Oceanisphaera merdipullorum | reverse complement strand
TCATCGTCTTCAACGAGTTGCTTTAACTCGGCCACGTTGCCCAGATAAATCATCTTCGGTAGTTCACGATAAAACTGTGTCACTTGCAGCGCCAAGTCGGTGCCGCCAGCTAATAACTGGGCGTCAGGATGCTCGACTAATAGCGCAGCCAGCTGATCGCTAGACACAGGTGAAAAACAAACACTTCCGTTTCCGTTAAGGGTAACTAAAGAGTCCGTTTCAATTTTATCCAGCTGGGTCAAAAGCTCGGTTTCATAGCATGAAAACTGATCAACAATTGCTGGTTGGTCGGCGATGGCCTTGGCCGCATCCACTATCGGCCGGTAGCCGGTGCAACGGCAAAGGTTGCCGGCGAGCGCCTCTAAGATATCGTGCTGCTTGGCGGCGGGCTTGTTTTTACTTAAGGCAAACATCGACATAATAAAGCCCGGCGTACAGAAGCCACACTGAGAACCATGAAAATCGACCAGTGCCTGTTGTACCGGATGCAGGCTGCCATCTGGGGCTTTTAAATCTTCTACGGTCAGCAATTGTTTGCCGTGCAAGGTTGAGACGAAGGTGAGGCAAGAGTTCACCGTCTGATAACGTAGGTGCTCCCCGTCTCGCTCACCCAAAACCACGGTGCAAGCACCGCAGTCACCGGAGCCACAGCCTTCCTTGGTGCCGGTTTTACCGACGCGCGTGCGCAAGTAGTTAAGCACCGTCATATTGGGCGACAGGTCACTTTCCTCTCGCAACTCTTGGTTAAGTAAGAACTTAATCAAGCTCACCTCCTTCCGCTAAGCACCGCACACCTTGCAAGACCGCAAAGCAATAATATCTTCATGTGTAATTAAAATTAAACTTGACCATTTAGTCAACAAATAATTTTACTTTTCAGTAACATAATTTTGACTGTTTACTAAAAACCAAATAATTAAATGAAAATCATATAGTTATAAAAATTAATTAATAGCTGTTAATTCTTAATATTGATGTAAAAAGAGTCATTTTCTACATTTTAGCCTGTACGGCCAAAGGGTGGGATCAGGAAGATGAGGAGGGAAAACGGCGAGTAACATAACGGCGGTCAGAGGGCATTAAGTCAGCCAAGCACAAGGTGCGAGCCCCCTATATTGGCTGAGTTAATGCTGGCTAACGGCTAAGCAAAGATTAAGAAGCTGTAGGAAGCGATTTAACAGCACAGCCACCAATTACCATGCGGGTAATAAGCTCAGCGGCATGGTCAAAGTCTTGATCATCTAACTCTTCTTTGCCTAATACCATAGTAATTTGCCAATTAAAGTCAGCATAGGTTTGAGTGGTCGCCCAAATCGCAAATAACAAATGATGGGCACTAATCGGTGCCATTAGATCTTTTGCGATCCAATCATTGAGCTTGGCGCTCAAGGTGCGCGTCTGCTCGGCTAATTGTTCGACAATATCTTGAGGTAAATGTGGTGCGCCGTGCATGATCTCATTAGCAAACACCTTAGATGCGTAGGGATAGTACCTAGAAATCATCAACTTAGATTTAATATAGGCGGTGAGTGCCACGACGGGATCTTGATATTCGATAAAAGGGTCAGATGCAGCTAACAGTGGCTTGACTACGCTTTCTAGTACGGCGCGATAGAGATTTTCTTTACTACCAAAATAATAATAAATATTTGGTTTGGGTAATTCAGCCAGCTCGGCAATGGTCGCCGTTTTAGTGGCGGCATAACCGTACTCAGCAAACACACGGCTGGCGGCACGGATAATCAATTCTTCGTTTTTTGCTCTGATCCGAGACATGTACTTTTGAACTCCTTATCATTCAGACGGTATTTAGCTAATTCTACTCAAGTCGACTGACTGTAATCCAAAAAAAAGCGCCCTCAAAATGGGCGCTCATTAAGAGTAACCTTGATTACTCTTCAGCTTAAATTACTTTCGACCAATAGATCAAATTAACTGACTACGAAGACAAACACTTAAGCTACCTTGCCACCATGTTTATCATCGCTTTCGTGCAAGCTTATTTACAATCGGCGATTAATTCTGCCAATTCAACACCTGCAACGGCACAAATTTCGTCTACGTCTGGCGTATCGCCACTGATGCCCACAGCACCGATAATTTTATTTTGTGCATCACGGATCAACACACCACCCGGAGCCGGAATGATATGACCTTGCGCCATCACATTCACCGCGGAAACAAAAGCAGGTCTAGCGTCGGCCACTTCAGCCAAACCACGAGAGCTACGACCTAAAGCTACTGCACCCCAAGCTTTGCCTTTGGCAATATCAGGACGCAGCAAGCTGGCACCATCTTGACGCTGTAAGGATATCAAGTAACCGGCGCTATCTAATACGGCAACGGTAAGAGGAGCGGCAGAGATTTCTGCTGCGCGTTGTAAGGCGCCACGCGTAATAACCAAGGCCTGTTCAAGTGTAACTGTACTCATTTCTGGGACTCCCTGTCGAATAGTCGAATGTAGTGATAGAAATTTAACGAGCACTAATAAAACATAAAACACATACAATGTTAAGAACTTTTGTATACTGTTTACGTTAAGGTAAGCCATTAACTCCCACTTTCAGCCGCCTGCTTTTAAGTTCTGGCCTCATCCCATTCTCTTGTTTATGCGGTAAAAGACGTTAACATCGCGCTAATGGCACATATATTGCTATATGCTGTACGGTTCGGCCGCCGGCTTAACTTTTACGTCGCCGCTGATGCCTGCCCTATTACGGAGAAAAACATGTGGGATTTACGACAAATTTCGTCTTTTAATCGCTTTATGTGCTGGTTGTTATTGAGCTGCACCTTGGTCAGCTTACTACCAAGCGCGCTATTTGCGGGCGCCTTCGGCCTCTGGCTGCATGATTATCGGATAGTGTTTATTTTAGGCATGGTAGGCGCGGGGTCGTATTTTTTGTCTCATGTGGCGGTAATGGGTTTTCAATATGTGTTTTATCGTAAGCAGCGCTTAATGCAGGAGCGGTTGTTAAAAGAGTTACTGGATTACTTAGATGCCAATGAAAGAGCCGTGCTGCGGGAATTTGTGATACAACGCAAAAGCGTCATTAAGTTGCCAGTGACTGAGCCCGCCGTCAAAAATCTGTTAGAACAAGGCATACTCACTTATGCCTTTGGCGAACCCGGCGAAGCGGGGTTAAATGCGATTAAGCCCTTGATGATCGCCATCGCCGCCCGTCCCTTACTCACCTTTAAAGTCTTAGGGCTAAATCCGGCCAACATGACTGATGATCAAAAAAGCTTAATCATGAGCAACCGCCCCAAGTACGCCTATAAACAGCTAGATAGGCATTAGGATCGTAAGCCGTAAGCCGTAAGCCGTAAGCCGTAAGCCGTAAGCCAGTATTTTATTTTAAACTTACGACTTCAAGCTGAAAGCTTACCGCTATATTTTAGTTATTCCTTAGTTCTTTCAGCCAAATAACCTTCGTAATCCGGCACGCTAATGCTGAAATCCGTACTCATCTGCATGCTGTCCATCAGCATGTCGGCGGTCGACATATTGGTTGCCACCGGAATATTCCATACCGTCGCTAAGCGCAGTAAGGCCTTCACATCCGGATCGTGGGGCACCGCATTAAGCGGATCCCAGAAAAAAATCAGCACATCTATTTTTCCCTCGGCAATCAGCGCGCCCAGCTGTTGGTCGCCGCCCATGGGTCCAGACATCAAGCAGCGTACCGGTAAACCAATTTGACGGCTGAGCATGGTGCCCGTGGTGCCGGTTGCGTAGAGGTGGTGTAACTTCAACGCTTCGGCGCGCCGCCCTACCCACTCCAATAACTGAGTTTTTTTATGATCGTGGGCAACTAAGGCGACATTTTTATGTGCAGGCAGAATACGAAAGGTTTCTTTCATCTGTGGTGGAGTCCCAATAAAGAGCGAGCCCCATACTAGCGAACAATCTGTGACAAAGAATAGGCATCGGCAAAAATATAGTGACGAACGAAACCAAGAAGGGATTAAATAACTCAGCCCCATGACGGGGCTGAGTGGGAGGCAATGTTAGATATGTTTTACAGGCAATAGGGCTGATCGGCTGCAGGCTTGATGGAGTGGTTAAGCCACTTCGTAGTAAAGCGCAGTTTTAGCATTTTCTTCCGCTAAAATGGCCATGGCAACGGGCACACATTTACCACACTGAGAGCCGACGGCCAGCTCCTGCTTTAGTCGTTTAAATTCACTGCCGCCGTTGGCAATCGCCTCACGCAGTTGACTATCGGTAATGCCTTTGCATAAACATACATACATAGTTTGATCCTCCGCATCAATGCAACGAATCTAAATGATATTAATTATCAATGCAAGTCATTACTGCTCAATATAGACACTGCCTGCATATTTACGCCACGCCAATTAAAAACACTCGCTAACGCATCGGTTAAAACGCGTTAGCGGCAGATGTAATAGTTAGTGTATAAGATTTTGGGAATGAGCAGAGAAACCGCCGTCAGCCCTGAAAGAGGCTATCTAGGCGAGGTGCAAGACCGGATAGATCATAACCGGCAGCGCTAGCTTGCTGCACCAGCTGAGTGCTGGGCACTTTAGTGGCCTGAGATAATGCCCATAAGGTGATGGCGCGCGTACCGGTGCGGCAAAACGCCAACACCGGTTCTTGGCTGCGTTCAGCCTTGCCAAGCAGCTCACCAAATTGCGCTATGTCCTCGTCACTGAACTGACCCGGCGTGATCGGCAACCAATGCCAGTGTAAACCCAGCTCTGTCGCGCGCTCTGCTAGGCTCTCAGCCGTTGGCTGCTCAACGCCTTCTGCATTGGGGCGATTGCAGATAATAGTGCCGTAGCCAGCGTTTTTAAGCGTTAATAGGTCGTCACTGGTAACTTGGTCAGACACAGACAAGGAATGGGTTACGTTTTTAATGTCCATCACACACCTCGAGATTTAAATGAAGGAGAGATCATCTTACGTCTTACGCGGTACGCTTCATGTTGATGCCACAAAGCCTAACCCAGTATTGTACTTTAACGTATAGCCTGCGGCTTACTGCGTAAAGCTGGCTGCTTGTTTTAACTCGTACCGCGTAAGGCGTATCACGTATTGCGGTGTTTAAATAAAATTTCAGGCATAAAAAAAGGAGGCCTAAGGCCTCCTTTTTGATAACGTTTATACGTTATTAAGCAAGGATTTTGGCAACAACACCAGCACCTACAGTACGACCACCTTCACGGATAGCGAAACGCAGGCCGTCTTCCATCGCGATAGGCGCGATCAAAGTAACAACCATGTTTACGTTATCACCAGGCATTACCATCTCAACGCCTTCTGGCAGTTCGATAGTACCGGTCACGTCAGTTGTACGGAAGTAGAACTGTGGACGGTAGCCTTTAAAGAAAGGAGTGTGACGGCCGCCTTCTTCTTTTGACAGAACGTAGATTTCTGATTCAAAAGTAGTGTGTGGCTTGATTGAACCTGGCTTAGCAAGAACCTGACCACGTTCAACGTCTTCACGCTTAGTACCGCGCAGCAGAACACCAACGTTCTCACCAGCACGACCTTCGTCAAGCAACTTACGGAACATTTCAACACCAGTACAGGTGCTCTTAACGGTGTCTTTCAGGCCGATGATTTCGATTTCTTCACCAACTTTAACGATACCGCGCTCAACACGACCAGTTACAACTGTACCACGGCCTTGGATTGAGAAAACGTCTTCGATTGGCAGCAAGAAAGCACCATCGATTGCACGCTCTGGATCAGGGATGTAAGAGTCAAGTGCGTCAGCCAGTTCCAGGATCTTAGCTTCCCACTCAGGCTCGCCTTCCAGACCTTTCAGTGCTGAACCTTGGATTACTGGAGTGTCATCGCCTGGGAAGTCGTACTCAGACAACAACTCACGGATTTCCATTTCAACCAGTTCAAGCAATTCTTCGTCATCAACCATGTCACACTTGTTCATGAACACGATGATGTAAGGAACGCCAACCTGACGAGCCAACAGGATGTGCTCACGAGTCTGTGGCATAGGGCCATCAGTAGAAGCAACAACCAGGATAGCGCCGTCCATTTGAGCAGCACCGGTGATCATGTTTTTAACATAGTCAGCGTGACCTGGGCAGTCTACGTGTGCGTAGTGACGTGCAGCAGTGTCGTACTCAACGTGAGAAGCGGCGATGGTGATACCACGTGCTTTTTCTTCTGGAGCGTTATCGATCTGAGCGTAACCGCGAGCGGTACCGCCCATTTTCTTAGCTAATACTGTAGTAATAGCAGCAGTCAGAGTGGTTTTACCGTGGTCAACGTGGCCGATAGTACCAACGTTTACGTGTGTTTTTACGCGTTCGAATTTTTCTTTAGACACGGACTAGTCCTTCCTAATGTGTTCCCACTTAACGTTTGTAAGCGGGTAATTTAAACAAAAAGATTAATAACCTTTACGAGCAGCAACCAACGCTGCAGCCATGCTTGCAGGTACTTCGCCGTACTTTTCAAACTCCATGGAGTAAGAAGCACGACCTTGCGACTGTGAACGCAGATCTGTAGCGTAGCCAAACATTTCCGATAGCGGGATCACGGCGTTGATAACTTTGCCTGACGGGCCATCTTCCATGCCTTCGATGATACCACGACGACGGTTTACGTCACCGATTACATCACCCATATAGTCTTCTGGCGTCTCAACTTCAACCTTCATTACAGGTTCAAGCAGCACGGGGTCGCACTTCATGAAGCCTTCTTTAAACGCCATGGAACCTGCGATTTTAAAGGCCATTTCTGAAGAGTCAACATCGTGATAAGAGCCATCGTATAATGTGACCTTGATATCTTCAATCGGATATCCGGCCAATACGCCTTGTTTCATCTGCTCTTGAATGCCTTTATCTACCGCTGGGCAATATTCTTTAGGAACAGCGCCACCGATGATCGCATTCTCAAACAGATAACCCGCACCCGGCTCGCGAGGTTCAATTTTGATCCATACATGACCAAATTGACCACGACCACCGGATTGGCGGATGAACTTACCTTCTTGCTCCACGCTAGAACGGATAGTTTCGCGGTAAGCCACCATGGGTTTACCCACGTTAGCTTCCACACCAAACTCACGCTTCATGCGCTCGACAAGGATATCAAGGTGTAGCTCACCCATCCCGGCGATAATTGTCTGACCAGACTCTTCATCGGTATGGACGCGGAAAGACGGATCTTCCTGCGCCAAACGTGCCAAAGCCGTGCCCATTTTGTCTTGGTCGGCTTGGGTTCTGGGCTCTACAGCCACAGAGATAACCGGTTCTGGGAAATCCATGCGCTCTAAAATAATAGGTGCAGTGGGATCACACAGGGTATCACCGGTCGTCACGTCTTTTAGACCGATAGCCGCGGCGATGTCGCCGGCACAAACGGATTTAATTTCTTCGCGTTTGTTGGCGTGCATCTGCACGATACGACCCAAACGTTCACGTTTACCCTTAACTGAGTTCAACACGGCATCACCAGAATTTATTATTCCAGAATAGACGCGGAAAAAAGTCAGGTTACCCACAAACGGGTCGGTTGCCACTTTAAACGCCAAGGCGGAAAAAGGGGCTTTATCGTCAGCAGGACGCGAATCAGGCGTCTCGCCGTCGATTTTAAGACCGGTAATGGCATGAACTTCTACTGGAGAAGGTAAATAGTCGATCACTGCATCTAACATGGCCTGCACACCCTTATTTTTAAAGGCAGTACCACAGGTCACGATAATGATTTCGCTATTTAACACGCGTTGACGCAAAGCGGCCTTAATCTCGGCCTCGCTCAGCTCTTCGCCTTCCAAGTATTTGTCCATCAGTTCTTCACTGGCTTCAGCTGCTGCTTCCACCATGTTCTGACGCCATTTTTCGGCTAACGCTTGCATCTCAGCGGGAATCGCATGAGTAACAAACGTCGTGCCATTGTTTTCTTCGTCCCAGTCAATGGCTTGCATTGTCACTAGGTCGATCACGCCTTTGAAGTTTTCTTCGGCGCCGATCGGTAATTGTACTGGAACAGCTTCGCCTCTAAGACGAGTCTTGATCTGGCCAACCACACGTAAGAAATCAGCACCGGTACGGTCCATCTTATTGACGAACGCGATACGCGGCACTTTATATTTATTAGCCTGACGCCATACGGTTTCAGACTGCGGCTGAACGCCACCTACCGCACAGTACACCATAACGGCACCATCGAGGATACGCATGGAACGTTCAACTTCAATGGTGAAGTCAACGTGTCCTGGGGTATCTATGATGTTGATGCGATGCTGTGGATATTGGTGTGCCATACCATCCCAAAAACAGGTGGTCGCAGCAGAGGTGATAGTAATACCACGCTCTTGTTCCTGCTCCATCCAGTCCATGGTAGCGGAACCTTCGTGAGTCTCACCAATTTTATGATTTACACCGGTATAAAACAGCACCCGCTCTGTGGTGGTGGTTTTGCCGGCGTCAATGTGAGCACTAATGCCGATATTGCGATAGTACTCAATTGGGGTTGTACGAGCCACAATAAGATCCTCTTTCTAAGGTCAATGCCCTTAGTAAGTAATTAAAAGGGAGCGCAAGCTGCGCTCCCAGCCAATTACCAGCGGTAATGTGCAAACGCTTTGTTTGCTTCAGCCATACGGTGCACGTCTTCACGCTTCTTAACCGCAGAACCTTTGTTGTCAGCAGCATCCAACAGCTCGCCAGCTAAACGCTGAGCCATGGACTTTTCGCCACGCTTACGCGCAGAGTCTACTAACCAGCGCATGCCTAAGGCATTACGACGTACTGGACGTACTTCAACTGGCACCTGGTAGGTAGAACCACCTACACGGCGTGATTTAACTTCAACTGTAGGACGAATGTTTTCTAAGGCTTCTTCAAACAGCGCCAAATGCTCTTTGCCGCTTTTTGCAGCAGCTGCTTCAAGGGCTGTGTAAACGATAGTCTCAGCAGTAGACTTCTTGCCGTCTACCATCAGGATGTTTACAAATTTTGCCAGCAAATCGGATCCGAATTTTGGATCTGGTAATATTTTACGCTGGCCGATAACGCGACGTCTTGGCATTGAAAATTCTCCGTAACTTCAGGGATAACCCAAAACACAATAGTGTTATTGAATAAAATGTTTGGCCTTACTTAACAGAGAACTATTAAGACTTTGGCTTCTTGGCACCGTACTTAGAACGGCCCTGGCGACGTGCAGTAACACCTGAGGTGTCCAGCGCGCCACGAACGGTGTGGTAACGCACACCTGGTAAATCTTTAACACGACCGCCGCGGATCAGCACTACGGAGTGCTCTTGCAGGTTATGGCCTTCACCACCAATGTATGAGTTAACCTCAAAACCATTGGTCAGACGAACACGACATACTTTACGTAATGCAGAGTTAGGCTTCTTAGGGGTGGTGGTATATACGCGAGTACATACGCCGCGTTTTTGCGGGCACGATTCCAGCGCAGGTACGTTGCTCTTTGCAGCAGCAACTTTGCGCGGTTTACGGACCAGCTGGTTAATAGTAGTCATTAACAGCTCCTGAAAATGTATCGTTCTACAGTTGTGAAAAACGGTCCTCAAAAAGCGAGGACGCAAAATTCTATGCTTGCTACCGCGCTGAGTCAAGATGTATACAGTTTTAGCGGTACAATTTATGCGCATCGTGCTACGCACATCAAACTACCAAGCTTGAGGGCTACCCCATGTGGCGACTAAAGCCACCCACTCGGACATGCTAATAGGCAGCCCGATCGTCAGGCTTAAACCGCGAGCTTGTACATCTTCTGCCATCACATACAAACGCCGGCTGTTAGCCAACGCCTGTAAGGGGGCTTGCCACAAGAAGGCTTGCCCCTGCCCCACCGTAGCCGCAATCACGCCATCTTGCCATAACAATAGCTGATCGTCAGGTTGCAAGGCCGCCAGAGCGTGCGCCAAAGCCTGATGGCTAAAGGGCGAATGTTTGACCGTATGCAGCATACTATTTCCTTAATGCTTACGCTTATTGCCTCTGCTCATCGCCTCTGCTCATCGCCTATCTACCACAGCTTAAAAACTCAGCCGCACGTTAAAACCTGCCAGTGTCTGTTGCCATGCGATAGGCGCCAGCACTTGCACCGGGATACTGATTTGCTCCGGTAGTAAACCACGTTCACTCAAAGACTGCTGGCATACATACACCTGCTCTACATCGTATAAATCGAGCAAGCCAAAGGTAGGAGTATAGTGACGACCTAAGATGACGCTAGGATCTTGTTCTGCCAATAACTGATAGACGCCGTCGTGGCTAAAAAAGACACCTAGGTCTTCGCTTAAGGCCGAGGTGGCCAGCACAGCATCCAGCCCTTCGCGGCCAGACGCCGAGCCGTGAGGCCCGGTGCGAAACATAAAGGCGACTTTGTTCATCATACCGCTCATGCTTGATGCTTCCCTAAGAGCGCCATTAAAACTGCACTACCCGATCGGCGGTCAGTGCCGCTTCGGCAAGCTGGCCTAAACCACTTAAATAAAACGGCGCGCTTAAGTTCCACTGACTTAAACCTACTTGCTCGGCGTTCACTTGATCGCACACACCGCGGCGCAGTGCCGCCGCCACACACACGTCTAAGCGCAACCCCTGCGCCAGCGCAAGCTTAGTCCAAGCTTGTTGTAAGTTGGTTTCATCAGAGGCCGGTGCCACCAAGTGATTAGCGTTATGCACGCCTTCTTGATAGAAAAACACCTGACTTAAGGTATGACCTTGCTCGATCACAGCCTCCGCGAAACGATAGGCATCACTGGCGGCTTGAGTGCCGTAACAAGGCCCTGTCACTAACAAGGCAAAACGCAGCGCTGTGGCTATCGGCTGGCCAGCACTCTCTTTTGGCTTAATCGAGGTAGGCAATGACTTCGACTTCAACTAATACGTCTTTCGGCAGCCGCGCCACTTCTACGCAAGAACGCGAAGGAGCGCCTTCGGTGAAGTAGCTAGCATACACGGCGTTAAAGGCCACGAAGTCATTCATGTCTTTTAAGTAGCAGGTGGTTTTAACGATATGAGACGCATCACCACCGGCAGCTTTTAGTACCGCCAGCAAATTATCCATGACTTGCTGAGTTTGCTCAGTAATACCGCCGTCTACTATGTTCATGCTCACAGGATCCAGCGGGATCTGGCCGGAGGTATAGAGCATATTGCCTACTCGCGTAGCTTGCACATAAGGACCGATGGCGGCAGGGGCGTGTTCTGAGGTTATGATGCTTTTAGTCATGAGATCTCCGAGTTTTGGGGCGATAGCTCTTCGTCATCGCGTTTTTTTTGTCGAATATAAAGATAAACAGTGTGTTTAGAGATATTGAGCTTGTTCGACACCATGGCAATAGCGTCCTTGATGTCGAAAATGCCCTTCTCATACAGGGTAGTCACTATGTGCTTATTTTTAAGATGATTGGCCACCAGCCCATTAGCATTAATGCCCTCTATGGTGCGTTCTACGGTTAAGGTCACCAGTTGTTCGACATTATTATTGAAGTTTTCCGGTGACACTTCGACGGGCTCAGCCGCCGGTGCTGGACTTTGCGGTTTGGGCAGCAGCTCGCCCAGCAGTTCATGAAATGGCGCGCCTAGGTGCAGCTGGATACAGAGCAAACCCACAGCTTGGTCGTGATCGTCCATCAGCAGCTGCACACTAGACTTAATAGGGCTACCCAAACGGCTGTGCGTAAAATAGGTAATATGGCGCGTGGAACTCGCTAGCAGCTCAAATGTGTGCAGCGCCAGCGTTTCAGGCAAGGGGTCACCCACTTGCTGAGCTCCCTGCTCGCCATTAATCCGTTTCAGTAACGGCCGGTGGGGCTCCGCCAGCGAATACAAAGCCAGCTCACAATGCTGACCATACATGTCCGCCAGTCCGTCCATCACGGCGCCATAACGACGGAGCAACTCAAGTTGAATCACATCGTCTTGTGCTGTCGTTAAGTAAATAACCGACTCCGAAACCTCGCTTTCCGTTTTCATTCTTTCCGCTGGCATCGCTGGCTCTCTAGCCCAAACATCTGCTGCTGATTTTCAACTGCTGAGGTGAGAAGTCAACTATTTTTGCGCGGCCCTGTGAGCCATAAGCCGCCAAGCGCTAGTAACCTCAGGTTACGCCATCGCCACAGGACAATAAAAAACCGCCCGAAGGCGGTTTTGAACTAGCGAAAGCAAAGCGCAGTTACGGGCGCAGTGATTTTTCGCCGCGCGAGATACCACACACGCCGCTGCGTACCACTTCCACTACTTCGGTGCTTTCACTCATATTGCGAATAAAAGCATCAAGCTTATCACTGGTGCCGACCAACTGTACCGTGTACAGATGCGGCGACACATCGACGATTTGACCACGAAAAATATCGGCTGTGCGTTTCACTTCGTCGCGACTCACGCCATCGGCACGTACTTTAACCAACACGATTTCGCGCTCAATATGGTCGCCGTCACTTAGGTCGGTCACCTTGAGCACGTCCACCAGTTTGTTGAGCTGCTTGATGATCTGCTCAATCTGGCGCTCATCACCTATGGTGACTATGGTCATGCGCGACAAAGTCGGATCTTCGGTTGGTGCTACGGTCAGCGTTTCGATGTTATAAGCGCGCTGCGAAAACAAACCCACCACGCGACTCAAGGCACCGGATTCGTTTTCCAGTAACAGGGATATAATACGTCGCATTAGGTTCTCTCCGTTTTACTTAAATACATGTCATCCATGGCACCCGTTTTGATCTGCATCGGATAAACGTGCTCGTCCGGATCGATAAGGATGTCCATAAACACCAGCTTGTCGGTCATGGCGAAGCATTTTTCTAATGCCGCATCCAGCTCTTTAGGATCCGACACGCGAATACCCACATGGCCATAGGCTTCTGCCAGTTTTACGAAATCAGGTAAGGAGTCCATGTAAGAATGACTTTCGCGGCCATCGTAGAACATCTTCTGCCACTGTTTCACCATGCCAAGCGAATGGTTGTTCAGGGAGATGATCTTCACCGGTATGTTGTATTGCATACAAGTAGACAGCTCTTGAATATTCATCTGAATAGAGCCATCACCAGTCACGCAGATAGATACCGCATCGGGGCAGGCCATTTTCGCACCCATGGCCGCAGGCAAACCAAAGCCCATGGTGCCCAAGCCACCGGAGTTGATCCATTGGCGTGGCTTGTCGAATGGATAATACAGTGCGGCAAACATCTGATGTTGGCCCACGTCTGAGCTGACGATGGCTTTGCCTTCAGTAATACGATACACAGACTCAATGACTTGCTGTGGCTTAATGTACGTATCGCTTTTGGCATAATCTAAGCAGTTTTTTGCACGCCACTCGTCGATTTGTGTCCACCAGGCTTTCATGGCAGCTGGCTCAGTTTTCAAGCCCAGCTCACGAATGATTTCCAGCATCTGCTCTAACACCGCATCCGCCGAGCCGACAATCGGAATGTGCGCCTTGATATTCTTCGAGACCGAAGTCGGGTCAATATCGACGTGCGCTATGGTGGCATCGGGGCAGAACTTCGCCACGTTGTTGGTCACGCGGTCATCGAAACGCGCGCCTATGGCCAGAATAAAGTCTGAGTTATGCATGGTCTTATTGGCTTCATAAGTACCGTGCATACCTAGCATGCCCACAAACTGTTTATGGGTGCCCGGCATAACCCCGAGGCCCATCAAAGTGTTCGTCACCGGCAAGTTAAACTTCTCGGCCAGTTGAATCACTAACGCGCTTGCTTCTGCGGTTACCGCACCACCACCCACGTACATCACAGGGCGTTTAGCAGCGGCCAAGCCCTGCATCGCCTTCTTGATCTGGCCCTTATGGCCGGTACTGGTTGGGTTGTACGAGCGCATGGAGACGGAGTCTGGATAAACATAAGGATGTTTTTCTAACGGGTTTTGCACGTCTTTTGGCAGGTCAATCACTACTGGGCCCGGGCGGCCACTGGCGGCGATATAGAAAGCCTTTTTAATGGCCAACGGTATATCCGAGGCTTTCTTACAGATAAAGCTGTGTTTCACTATGGGACGCGAGATCCCCAGCATATCTGTTTCTTGGAAGGCATCATCACCAATGTAAAAGGTTGGTACCTGACCAGACAACACCACCATGGGGATCGAGTCCATGTAAGCGGTGGCAATACCGGTGATACAGTTAGTGGCACCAGGGCCTGAGGTCACTAATACAGTACCCACTTTACCGGTAGCACGAGTATAGCCATCGGCCATATGTACGGCCGCTTGTTCGTGGCGCACCAACACATGCTGTATTTTGCTGTTTTCAAATAAGGCGTCATAGATATCAAGCACTGAACCGCCGGGGTAGCCGAATAAGTGTTCGACTCCCTGATCTTCCAGCGCTCGTACTACCATTTGTGCGCCTGATAACATCTCCATGATAAGCCCTCCAGGCTTTACTCTATTTGCTGTGCCGCTGTGCATTTAGTCCTTTTAGGCGTGACACCGTTAGCCATAACACTTTTTAGACGTGACAACAGTGCAAAGCAAATAGCTTTCATCTTTTATAAAAACAAACACTTCTGCCTGATGAGATAAAGTTAGGCAGAAAAAGGAAGAAAAATCACCTTAACCTGCTTTAAATCGCTTGTCTACGCGCTTGATTAAAAGCCTTAATTGCAGGCCTTAACGCCGTAGCACCGCCTTTATATCTCAAAAAAACAGAGCCTAGTTTGAACCTGATCATCTTTAATCTGCCACAAGGCTAGCAGCTCATGGCCCTAGCGTCACATGCTAATAGTGGCCTTTGTATAGCAGTGCGCACTTTAGCGCCAGATTACAGAGACAATTTGAATTTATGCGTAGATGAGCCTCCGCAATGCTGGGTGCGTAAATTGATTATAAAGTCAGCAAACAGAGCAATCCACTAAGCAAGTGATTTACGCTACCCATGAAGGGCTGACAGTATAAGAATTCAAAAATAGACCAAAAAGCAGAATAACGATTTAAACGAACACAAAACAGCAGTTTATACCGCCAAATTTAGGTCTCTTAAAAGCAATATGAATGTTGACATGGCCAGCGTTTAAAGTTATTGCTATACTGTTGCTCACGAAATTATTTTCCTAATTCTTCGATGATGGATGGGCGCAATGTTGAGACGCATGCAGCTACTACTATTACTAACCTCGCTGGTGCTCACGCGCATGGGTCGGTCGTAGCTGGAATTCATCATCCACATAGATACCAACAAAAACCCGTGCCATCCGCACGGGTTTTTTATATCTGTCGCGGGCGGCAAGGAACACAACAAGAGGAAAGCGACATGTCGGACCAAGTCATTATATTCGATACCACATTGCGAGACGGCGAACAGGCGCTTTCCGCCAGCCTAACAGTTAAAGAAAAATTACAAATTGCTTATGCCCTAGAGCGTTTAGGTGTAGACGTAATGGAAGTGGGTTTTCCTATTTCCTCCCCTGGCGATTTTGAATCGGTACAAACGATTGCGCGCCACATTAAAAACAGCCGCGTCTGTGCTTTGGCTCGCGCATTGGAAGCCGATATTGATGCGGCGGCGGCGGCATTAAAGCCGGCCGAGCAGTTTCGTATCCACACCTTTATTTCCACCTCAGACATTCACGTACAGAGCAAGTTACGTAAAGACTTCGACTCAGTACTGGCTATGGGTGTGCACGCAGTTAAGCATGCGCGCCGCTACACGGATGACGTAGAATTTTCTTGTGAAGATGCGGGCCGTACGCCCATTGATAACTTGTGCCGCATGGTAGAAGCCGCGATTAACGCCGGTGCCACCACGGTGAACATTCCCGATACCGTGGGCTACACAGTGGCCAGCGAGTTTGGCGGCATTATCCAAACCTTGTTTAACCGCGTGCCCAATATCGATAAAGCCGTGATCTCTGTACATTGCCACGATGACCTAGGCATGTCGGTGGCAAACTCCATTGCCGCGGTACAAAATGGCGCCCGCCAGATTGAATGTACGGTGAACGGCATCGGCGAGCGAGCAGGCAACTGTTCGTTAGAAGAAATTGCCATGATCTTGAAGACCCGCAGTGAATTGCTGGGCGTACACTCCAATATCAAACATCAAGAAATTTACCGTACCAGCCAGTTAGTACGTAATCTTTGCAACATGCCGGTACAGCCAAACAAGGCGATCGTCGGCGCTAACGCCTTCTCGCACTCTTCAGGTATTCACCAAGACGGCGTGTTGAAGAGCAAAAACACCTACGAAATCATTACCCCAGAAAGTATTGGTTTGCAGAAGAACGAGTTGAACTTAACTTCGCGCTCCGGCCGCCACGTGATCAAGCATCGCATGAGCGAAATGGGTTACACCGAGCAAGATTATGAGCTGGATGCTTTGTATGACAGCTTCGTCGCCTTGGCCGACCGCAAAGGTCAGGTGTTTGATTACGATTTGGAAGCCTTGGTGTTCTTTAGCCAAATTCATGAAGAGCCTGAGCAGTTCAAACTCAAATATTTGAGCGTACAGTCCGGCAGCAATGTGATGTCTACCGCCAGCGTGCGCATGGAAGTGGGCGGTGAAATCGTCAACGAAGCAGCCGTCGGCAATGGCCCTGTAGATGCCGTTTACCAGTGCATCAACCGCGTAACCGGTTATGACATTCGCGTCGATAAGTATGAATTAAAGAGCAAGGGCGAAGGTAAAGACGCCCTTGGCCAAGTCGATATCGTTGCCGAATACCAAGAGCGTAAGTTCCACGGTATGGGCTTGGCGACAGATATAGTAGAATCATCGGCCCAAGCTTTGGTGCATGTGATTAACAGCATTTGGCGCGCCGAACAGGTCGCAGAAAAGAAAAAAGAAGCTATCCAAAAGAAAATTCGCATGGAGACGGTGTGAGCATGAATGCAAGTTACAAGGTCGCGGTATTGCCCGGAGACGGCATAGGTCCAGAAGTGATGGCAGAAGCCCTCAAGGTATTAGACAAGGTACAGGCAGAATTCGGTTTCAGTCTGCAATACAGTCACCATGATGTGGGCGGTATTGCCATCGACAATCACGGCACGCCGCTGCCTGCCTCGACCTTGGCTGGCTGTGAAGCCGCCGATGCGGTGTTATTCGGATCGGTAGGCGGTCCTAAGTGGGAGCACTTAGCCCCGAATGATCAACCTGAGCGTGGCGCCCTGCTGCCATTGCGCGGTCATTTCAAACTATTTTGTAATATGCGCCCAGCACGTATTTATAAAGGCTTAGAAGGCTTTTCTCCGTTGCGGGCCGATATCAGCGCCCGTGGCTTTGATATTGTGTGTATGCGTGAGCTGACCGGCGGCATTTACTTCGGTCAACCTAAAGGTCGTGAAGGCGAAGGCGCCCAAGAAAAAGCCTTTGATACCGAGGTCTACCATCGCTTTGAGATTGAGCGTATCGCACGCTTAGCTTTCGAAGCCGCTCAAGGCCGTCGCGGTATCGTAACGTCTGTGGATAAAGCCAACGTACTGCAAGCCTCTATCTTGTGGCGTGAAGTCGTCATCGAAGTGGCGAAAGACTACCCAGACGTCACGTTGAACCATATCTATATCGATAACGCCACCATGCAGTTGATCAAAGATCCGTCGCAGTTCGACGTTATGCTGTGCTCTAACCTGTTTGGCGACATTATCTCCGACGAAATGGCCATGTTGACCGGCTCCATGGGCTTGCTGCCTTCTGTGAGCTTGAACGATCAAGGCTTTGGCTTATACGAGCCAGCCGGCGGCTCAGCGCCAGATATCGCAGGCAAGGGTATCGCTAACCCGATCGCGCAAATTTTGTCAGCCGCACTTATGTTACGTTACAGCTTTAAGTTGGAAGAAGCGGCCGTCGCCATTGAGCGTGCGGTCAGCGAAACCCTAGCCGAAGGTTTCTTCAGTGGCGACCTGTTCAGCGTTGACGCCAAGCACCCAGTACAAACTACGGTGCAAATGGGTGAGCACATCGCGAATCGTATTCGGAGAGCAAGCTAATGTCTAAGACTCTGTATCAAAAAGTCTTTGATGCGCATTTGGTGCGTAATGAAGCCGGTGAAACGCCGTTATTGTATATCGACCGCCACTTGGTACACGAAGTGACCTCTCCGCAAGCCTTCGATGGTTTGCGTGAGAAAGGTCGTAAGCTGCGTCGTCCCGACCGCACTTGGGCGACCATGGATCACAACGTCTCTACCGAGACCAATGACATTGCCGCCTCCGGTGAAATGGCCCGCATCCAAATGGAAACGCTGGCCACTAACTGTGCTGAATTCGGCGT
>JAHLFI010000010.1 GCA_018883865.1 Candidatus Oceanisphaera merdipullorum | reverse complement strand
CTGATCCCATGCCGAACTCAGTAGTGAAACGCAGCCGCGCCGATGATAGTGTGGCAGATGCCATGTGAAAGTAGGTCACTGCCAGGCAACCAATTTAAAAAGCCCGATTCGAAAGAGTCGGGCTTTTTTTCGTCTACAAAAAATTAAGCGTAAAGAGCTCAGTAGTGTCTCTGCAAATGCCAATTTGTCACGCTCTCAACCTCGCAGTTTAGTGAGGCGGCGCTCATTCGTGGCGCGCGATTAGAAACTAACCCTTGCTGAAAGGTAATAAACGGCATAGCGTTAAGTTGTCATTAGATAATTACATTCAGATGCTAAATTAGGTGGTGACTACGATAGGGCTTAAGCCCAAGGGAGCAAATCTATGGATGATAACGCCCGTAAACGCTTTATTCTGGATACCAACGTGTTGTTGCACGAGCCGCTTTCTATTTACTCTTTCAATGAACATCAAGTGTTAATCCCGATGACGGTTTTGGAAGAGCTGGACCGTATTAAAGATCGGCAAAAAGATGTGAGCCGAGATGCCAGAGTGGTTATCCGCACCTTAGAAGGGATTTTTCATGATGCAACACCGGAGCAAATTATCGCCGGTGTGCCATTAGGGCCGTTAGGTGAAGAAGCCACTGGCTCGATTGCCATAGTAACCGATAAGCATTTGCCGGAAGGCTATGCGATGTTTACTGATGATGAAGCGGACAACCGTATCATTAATACCGCTCTATATTTACAACACCACTTCCCAGACAGTAAAACCGTATTAGTGACCAAAGACATTAATATGCGCTTAAAAGCTAAAGGTGCTGGGCTGAAATACGTAGAAGACTACCGCTCCGATCAGTTAGTGGATGATATTCGTTTATTAGCCAAAGGCTTTTATCATCAGGAAAACAGTTTCTGGGAGCGAGTGGGTGAGTGTGAGAGTGAAAGTCACGGCCGAGAAGTCATTCATACGGTAGCCGATGAGCTGCTGCCAGGCGCTCATATTAATCAATATTTGATTGATGATACCGATGACTTTGCGGGCCGAGTATTAGAAAAGATAGGTAATAAAATTCGTTTCGTGGATCTGGGGCGCGAGCGCATGATGGGTCGTAAAGCCTGGGGTATTCAACCGAAAAATATCTATCAGGCCATGGCCCTAGATGCTTTATTAGATCCTAATATCGAATTAGTCATTTTAACCGGTCCAGCAGGCAGCGGTAAGACGTTACTGGCGATGGCTGCCGCGTTAGAAATGACCATTGAAAAAGGCATTTACGAGAAGGTCATCGTCACGCGTAATACGCCAGAAATAGCCGAGAGTATTGGCTTCTTACCCGGTACCGAAGAAGAAAAAATGGCGCCTTGGTTGGCGGCTGTTACCGACACCTTGGAAGTGCTGCATAAGCAAGACGAGTGTATGGACGGCTCGCTAAAATACATTATGGACAAAGCCAATCTGCAGTTTAAATCGGTTAATTTTATGCGTGGTCGCAGTATTCAAAATACCTTTGTTTTATTAGATGAGTGCCAGAACTTAACCGCCTCGCAATTAAAAACGATTATTACCCGTTGTGGTGAGGGCACTAAATTAGTGTGCTCGGGTAACTTAGCGCAAATCGACTCCAGTTATCTCACCCCTGTCACCTCAGGTTTAACTTATATAGTGGAACGCTTTAAAAACTTCGAGGGCAGTGCCAACGTTTATCTTAATGGCGTAATGCGCAGTCGCTTGGCGGCGTTCGCCGAAGAAAATCTCTGACGAGTCACATCATGATTTAGCCTAGCTAGCTCTTATGCTTATATTGCACCGTGTCCTAGGTAAGCTGTTAATTCTGAAGTTTGGGGAGCTGATAATAGTTCCCTATTTCCTTGCTCTAAGATGCGCCCATTATGAATAAAGACCAGCTTATCGGCGACTCTTGCCGCTTCTTCTGGATGGTGTGTCACCAATAAGGTGGTGAGCTGTAATTGATCGGCTTGGCTGCGTAGTAATGCCAGTAGCTCATAGCGTAATGCGGGATCGAGCGCAGAAAAAGGTTCATCTAACAGCAAGATAGGGCGACGCCGTACTAAGCAACGCGCTAAGCCCACTCTTTGTTGTTGGCCTCCGGATAGGTCGGCCGGCATGCGCTTTAATAAGTCGGCAATGCCCACCTGATGTGCCACTTCTTGAATACTGTGTTGCTGTTGCTCATTGAGCTTGAGTGAGGGCGATAAACCGATGGCGATATTTTGATAAACGCTTAAATGCCAAAACAAGTTATGGTCTTGAAATAGCGTGGTGATGGGCCTTGCTGCCGGTGGCAGGGAATTTAAGCTTTGGCCATTAAATAGTAACTGGCCTGAGTCTATGGCGGTAAAGCCGCCAATCATGGCCAACAGCGTAGATTTGCCCGCACCACTGGGGCCAATAAGTGCCGTTATCTTACCCGCCTTGGCCGTTAAACTAAAGTTGAGCTCCTGCTCTGGGTAACGAGCACAGAGTTTATCCAGTTGTAGCATCTTTGCCCCCCAGCACACCTTCAATCAAAGTAAATAATCCCAAACTTAGGCCTAGCAAAATGAGCGCCGTCGCACTGGCTTCTGTCATCTGATAATTTCCCAGTTGTTGATAGAGCAACCAAGGCAAAGTTTGTAACGATTGGCTACCAAATAAGGCGATGGCACTAAGATCGCCCAGCGATAGCATGATGGCTAAGGCAAAAGTAAGCGCCAAGGGTTTGCGCAGTAATGGCCATTCTATGCGTCTGACTCGTGGCCAACCTTTAATTTCTAAACTGATACACAGCTTATGGTATTGCTGACTCACTTGCTCCATCGGAGACTGCAAGGTACGCAAGCCATAAGGCAAAGCCATTAGTGCGTTTACTAGCAGCACCAGTATCGGGCCAAGCGTAAACACATCCGCAACGTTACGCAGTAAAATAAATAATCCGGTTGATAGCACGACTGCCGGTAATACCAAGATGACCGAGCCGAGGGCTTCCATTAGGTTGGCGAGGCGGCGGCGCTTTAGCTGTAAGCGCAGATGTCGGCTAGTGATCAAGAGACTAACGGTCAAGAGTACAGACAATAGCGCGGCGCCGGTGGCAATGAGTAAAGAGGTGAGGGTGGCATGCCAGAGCTGCGCCGAGACCAAAGCGGAGAGCAGCTTGGAATTTAACCCGCTGCTGAGAATAGCCAGTAGCGGCGGCAGAAACAGCGCTAAGCAGAGGGTTAACACCAGCGCGTCCCATAGCCGTAAGCTCAAGCCTTGCCGGTCTGGCCGAGCATTGTGTTCAAGGCCGGTGTGTTGAGCGCTAGCGAAAGTCGTGAAACGGTATTGCAACAGTAAAAAACTGCCACAAAATAATAGCTGCAATAAGGCCAGCATGCCCGCATAGGGCAGGTCGAAATCAAAACGGACAGCTTGGTAGATTGCGACTTCTAAGGTGGTGGACTTAGGCCCGCCGCCGAGCGCCATGATGGTGGCGAAGCTGGTAAAGCAGAGCATGAAAATCATGCTGGCTAATGAGGGCAGTGCGTTTTTCATTACCGGCCATTCTAAGCGCAGAAACAATTGCCAACCGTTAAAGTTTAGTTGGTTCGCAATCCGCCACTGGCTGGCGGGAATCGACTCTATGGCGTGCAGTAAAATACGCGCCGCCAGTGGCATATTAAAGAACACATGCGCCAGTAAGATGCCGGTTAAGCCGTAAAGATAACTGCTGGTTTCAACACCCACCACTTGCAGTAGTTGATTCACCCAACCTTGACGGCCGTGTACCGTCACTAAGCCAAATACCACCAAGATCACCGGCAATACCAGCGATAAGCCAAATAGTCTGAGCAGTAAAGTACGGCCGATAAAGCGCCGCCGCGATAAGGCTTGGGCGAGGGGTATGGCTAATACTAGGCTCAGTAACGTAGAGAGCAGCGCCTGATAAAAGCTGAACCAAATAATATGCTGCAGGTATCGGTCGCTGAATAAACTGCTTAAGTCTTGGCCTTGGCTTTGCACTAATAGCGCCGTGATCGGTGCTAGGGTGAGTAATAAGATCCCTAATAGACTTAAAGCGCCGGGCAGCCACCAAGTTCGCTTGCTCATTAACGGATCACGGCGTTGCGCCACTCTCTAAGCCACTGAGCTCTATGTTTGGCGACTTGCTCTGGGCTAAAACTGAGACTTTTTCTAGGCACAGTGAGCTCAGCAAAGCTGTCAGGCAAGGGAGTGTCTATCACAGGGTACATCCAATTGCCATTCGCCACATGCTGTTGAAAGGCAGGCGTGAGCATAAAGCGCATAAATTGCTGAGCTAAGGCGGGCTGCTTGCTGGTATTTAACATGGCCGCCACTTCCACTTGTAAATAATGGCCTTCACTAAAGTTTGCCGCCTGATATTGATGCTGTTGCTCCGCGCTAATGTGATAAGCCGGTGAGCTGGTGTAAGACAGCACTAAGTCGGCCTCACCCTTAAGAAACATACCGTAAGACTCGCTCCAGCCCTTAGTGACCGCCACCGTACGCTTGGCTAGATTTTGCCATACGCTGGGTGCCTGCTCGCCGTAAAGCTTTTGTACCCACAGCATTAAGCCTTGCCCTGGCGTGCTGGTGCGTGGGTCTTGATACAAAATGGTCAGCTCGGGGCGAGCCAGTAATTCGGCAAAGCTCTGCGGCGGATTGTTAAGTCGCTCGGCGTTATAGATAAAGGCGAAGTAACCATAGTCGTAGGGCAAGAAAGTACTGTCGTTCCAGCCATTGGGTAGGGTGAGTTCGGGCAGGGTCTGCCGATGTTCGGTCAGTAAACCGGTGGCATTAGCCGCCTCTAACAAGCTGTTATCTAGTCCTAAAATGATATCTGCCTTGCTGTGTTTACCCTCGAGCCGTAAGCGGTTCAAAATTGAGACACCGTCATCTAGGGCTATAAACTCAAGCTGACAGTCACATTCGGCTTCAAAAGCCTGCTTAATTGCTGGTCCTGGGCCCCAATCAGACGCAAATGAACTATATGTATAAATGGTCAGCGTTTGCGATTGCGCGAGTGCAGAGCCAGTAGCAAACAAAATGAGCAAGGTTAGGAATTTATGCACTGGGCACTCCTGATAAAAGGAAAAGGGCAGCCCGTTAAGGGTTACTGCGCCGCAGGCTAAAAGTAACCTAAACAGCAGTTGATGATATTTTTTATTCAATCCATATTAACAAACTATTGTAGGGCTATTTTTCTAGCTAAACCAGAGCCTTAGGGGTGACTCACTGAGAGGGAGGAAAAATTATGTTGCTAGCCAAGGATGAACAGCGGGTATTTAATCGTATGCAATTAAATACCAAGATAATTTTAGCCACCACGCGGGCGCGAATTGAAGGTGTGTGTCGTAATTTAAGTGCTCAAGGGGTATTGATGGAAACCGCCAATGGCCAATGTCAGGTCGGTGAGGAATGGCAGTTGGTGGTGCCCTCCGCTGATAGCCAAGTGCAGCCATTAAAAGCCATGGCGACTGTGCTGCGCGTTGATGCTGGTGAAAGGACAGACTTGGTGGCATTAACACTACTGAATGTACGGTGAGGGCTGGCTAAAATATGGGAAGAGGGCTGCTAACGTTATGAGCGAACATATTTACTACCCAGTGAGCTTAGAGATGCCGGTCGTTTGGGGTGATTTGGATGCGCTGCAACACGTGAATAACACGGTATATTTTCGTTATTTTGAAACTGTGCGTATCGAATACCTACAGCGTATTGGCATGATGGCGCTATTAGCCAGTGGGAAAATGATGCCGGTGGTGGCAGAGACCAGCGCCCGCTATCGGCGACCGGTGACGTTTCCCGACACCTTACTGATTGAGGCAAGAGTGAGTGAAGTGGGCGAATATGGCTTTAGTATGAGTTATCAAATTATCAGTCGGCAACAGGCTGCGGTGACCACGCTTGGAGATGCACGAGTGGTGATATTGGATAAAAGTACGGGGCAGAAAATGGCGCTAACGCCAGCGCTTAAACAGCAGATCTTACAGTTAGAGCATACTCGGTCAGAAAAATAAAACGCCGACTCAAGTCGGCGTTTTTATATTTATAAAGTAATTAGCGCTTAAACAAACTTACAGCCAACTAGGTTGCTTGGCTTCAAAATCATCGATTTGTGCTTGATGCTGCAAGGTTAAGCCTATGCTGTCAAGGCCGTTCAACAGGCAGTAACGACGAAATTCATCAATCTCAAAGGTGAAATTAAGCTCGCCGGCACGCACTTGCTGTGCTTCCAGATCTACCGTCACTTCGGCGCTTGGGTTCGCTTTTACGTAAGCAAACAGCGCGTCCATCTCGGCGTCAGTTAATTTAACCGGCACCATGCCGTTGTTGATGGCATTGCCATAAAAAATATCGGCAAAGCTAGGTGCGATCACTGCTTGCAAGCCAAAGTCGGCCAGCGCCCAAGGCGCATGCTCACGGCTAGAGCCACAACCAAAGTTTTCGCGCGCCAACAAGATCACTGCCTTATCGAACGGTGCTTGGTTAAGCACAAACTCAGGATTCGGCTGCTCGCCCGCTTCATCCAAGAAACGTGAGTCATGAAACAAATGCTTACCAAAACCAGAACGCGTGACCTTTTGCAGAAACTGCTTAGGAATAATCTGGTCGGTATCTACGTTCGCCTCATCTAAAGGGGCGGCAATACCAGTTAATTGCTTAAATCCGCTCATCTTAAAAACCCCTTATAAGTCACGAATGTCGACGAAGTGTCCGAACACGGCAGCGGCGGCGGCCATAGCTGGGCTTACCAAGTGAGTGCGACCACCGCGGCCTTGGCGGCCTTCGAAGTTACGGTTACTGGTGGCGGCACAACGCTCGCTGGGCAGTAAACGGTCGTTGTTCATGGCTAAACACATAGAGCAACCTGGCAAGCGCCATTCAAAACCCGCTTCGATAAAGATTTTATCCAGACCTTCGGCTTCCGCTTGCGCTTTTACCTGTTGAGAACCTGGTACCACTAATGCCTGCACGCCCGCAGCCACTTTACGGCCTTTGGCAATATCGGCGGCGGCACGCAAGTCTTCGATACGGCTATTGGTACAAGAACCAATAAACACCTTGTCTATGCTGACGTCGGTGAGCTTGGTGCCGCCTTCTAATGCCATGTACTTCAGCGAACGCTCAGCGGTGTGGCGCTCGATGGCATCAGCCATCTCTGCGGGTACCGGAATAGTGGCATTAATCGCCATTACCTGGCCGGGATTTGTGCCCCAAGTCACTTGTGGCGCTATGTCGCTACCGTCTAGCTCAACTACCACATCAAACTTTGCATCCACGTCAGACTTCAGCGTCTGCCAGTAGGTTACGGCTTGATCCCAGTCATCACCTTTAGGTGCGAATGGCTTGCCATTTAAGTAATCGAAAGTAGTTTGGTCTGGGGCGATTAAGCCGGCTTTGGCGCCCAACTCAATGGCCATG
>JAHLFI010000070.1 GCA_018883865.1 Candidatus Oceanisphaera merdipullorum | reverse complement strand
CCTGATCATGGCAGAGCACAGATTGGTAGCGGCTTTGGGCGTGACGGATTTGCTGATAATAGAAACTAAAGATGCCGTATTAGTGGCCCATAAAGACCACGAGCAAGAGGTTAAAAAACTGGTGGCACGACTCGAAGCGGACGGTCGAACCGAGCATATTGTGCATCGCGAATGCCATCGCCCTTGGGGTAAATTTGATGCTATAGACAGGGGCGAGCGTTACCAAGTAAAGCGCATTACCGTGAATCCGGGCGCGCGTTTATCCCTGCAATTGCATCATCACAGGGCCGAGCATTGGATAGTGGTCAGTGGCACGGCCCGCGTAACCCAAGGCGATAAGGTGCACTTGGTCAGCGAAAATCAGTCGGTGTATATTCCCGTGGGGCAGCTGCATGCGCTAGAAAATCCGGGCGAGTTGCCGTTAGAGCTAATTGAGGTGCAGTCTGGTGCTTATTTAGGTGAAGACGACATAGTGCGCTTTGCGGACAGTTATGGTAGAGAAAGCCACGCCAAAAAAGGCACGGCTGCCAGCGATAATCCATAAACGCGCGGATTAAATGGCATTAACGGGAATGGTGATGCTCTTCAATAATGCGGCCATTTCTTTTCTTCTCAATATCCACCGAGCCATGGCGGCCTGTTTTGATTTTTTTATCTATGGTGAAAGTCTCGCCATTAGCTTTAGTGATGGTCTTATGGATGATAACGCCATCTGCTGTCACTTCTTTGGTCACTTCAACCTGCTTACCGCCCTGCTGATGATGTAGATTGCGCGGCTGATCTGCCATGGCGCTATTTACGCTCGTTAACCCAATCAACAACACTGCCACCACTAACCCCATGTTTACAGATAATTTCATGCTTACAGATAACTTCATGCTTGTTCCTTACTCGATGTTAAAATGCGCTACTTATTAAAGACTACGCCTGCTCAAGAAGGGGCACAAATTATTTTGGAGAGAACAGAATGTCCACCACTGTGCTGGTCATTGGCTATGTGTGGCCCGAACCTAACTCGTCGGCGGCGGGCAGCCATATGTTGTCGCTCTTGCGCCTCTATAAGCGTCAAGGCTGGCGGGTAGAATTCGCCACACCTGCGCTACCCACCGAACACATGATAGATCTGGCGGCCGAGGGCATTAGCAGTAAGAGCATTACCCTTAATTGCGACAGTTTCGATACTTATATCGCCGAATATGCGCCGGATATCGTCATGTTCGATCGCTTTATGATGGAAGAGCAATTTGGCTGGCGAGTAGAAAAACATTGCCCTAAGGCGCTACGCATTCTGGATACCGAAGACTTGCAGTGCCTACGCCAAGCTCGCCATCAGGCGCACAAGGCCAATCGAGCCATTACCATCGCCGACTTATTTAGCGATATAGCGAAGCGAGAAATTGCCGCCATCTTGCGCTGTGATCTGTCGCTCATTATCTCAGATTTTGAAATGCTGCTACTGCAAGACACCTTTAAGGTAGATGCTAGCTTGCTGCAGCATCTGCCGTTTATGGTGGATTTAAATCAATTACCGGAGCAAACGCTGGGCTTTGAGCAGCGCCAGCATTTTATGACTATCGGCAACTTTCGCCACGCCCCTAACTGGGATGCGGTGCTGTATTTACAGCAAATTTGGCCGCTGATCCGCCAGCAATTACCGCAGGCCGAGCTGCACATTTATGGCTCTTATCCGCCACCTAAGGCCACCGCCTTACACAATCCTAAAACCGGTTTCTTTATTAAGGGCTGGGCAGATAATGCTTTTGTAGTAATGGAGCAGGCGCGCATTTGCTTGGCGCCATTGCGCTTTGGGGCCGGTATTAAAGGAAAATTATTGGATGCCATGATCATGCAAACACCAAGCGTAACCACCGCCATTGGCAGTGAAGGCATGCACGGCGATCAGCCGTGGCCGGGTGCCGTTGTTGAGGTGGAACAAGGGGCAGAGCACAAAGAAGAAGCACAGGCGTTTGCCGATGCGGCAGTGGGCTTGTATCAAGATGCAGCGCGCTGGCAACAGGGCCAACAGGCAGGTCAAGCGCTGTTAAAGCAGCGCTATAACGGCGAACAATTAGGTGCGCAGTTACTCAGCCGCATTACGGAACTTGCCACTCAGCTAGATGAGCACAGGTTAGCGAATTTTACCGGCAGTATGCTGCGCCATCACAGCATGATGAGCACTAAATACATGTCGCAGTGGATCGCCGCTAAAAATGCGCCGCCCACAGATAATCAACCCCCTGCCTAATAACGCGCTCGCCTAGCTAATGGTTTGATTGGCGGTTTGATGAGCTGCCAGCCAGCATTCAAATTCCGCTAAGGGCATGGGCCTACCAAATAAGTATCCCTGAAAACGCCTACAATTTAGTGCAAGTAATTGAAGGCGTTGTTGATTCGTTTCTACGCCTTCGGCAATCACTTCCAGCTGCAGACTATCAGCTAGCGCACAAATAGCCTTGATAATCGCCTCACTGCTGCCATTCTCGTTCAGCTCTCTCACAAAGGATTGATCGATTTTTAGCTGGTTTATGGGGAGCTTCTGCAGATAGGCCAACGACGAATAACCGGTGCCAAAGTCATCGATAGAAAAGCGAATGCCATGATCTCTAAGCTCTTGCATGCGCGCTATGGCCGTCGATACGTCGTCGAGCAACATGGTTTCTGTTAGCTCCAGCTTTAAACGATGCGGATCCGCACCGGACTCCGCCAAATACGCCAACAAGGTAGCCACAAAGTTAGGCTGATATAACAGCCGCGCACTGAGGTTAACCGCCAACGCCAGTGGCGCCGTGCTAGGTGTCGACTGCCACATCGCCAGTTGTAAACAGGCTTGGCGCAACATCTGTAGGTCAATTAGCTCTACCATTCCTGCCTGTTCCGCCACTTCAATAAAGGCAGCAGGCGCCAGCAGGCCACGAGTAGGGTGCTGCCAGCGTGCCAGCGTTTCGGCACCGAGCACTTGGCCTCTGTCATCTAACTGCGGCTGAAAATAGGGGATAAACTCTTGGGCCTGTAAGCCACGCTGAATATCTTCTTCTAACAGCAAGCGCGTGTTCACTGCTTCTTGCATCGCCGGATCAAAAAAGCGCACGCCCTGCCTTAGCGACGCCTTGGCCTGATTCATGGCCAGCTCTGCCTCTTGCAACAAGGTATCTGCCACCGTATTGGCATTGTTAAATAAGGTAATACCGATACTTACGCCTCTGTGCAGCTCCAACTGCTCGATAGGATAAGGCTGGTGTAGCCTTTGTTTAAGGCGCATTGCGTACTGCTCGGCGCGGCGCGCCGCATGTTGGCGCGTACTGCTGAGATTCTCCAGCATGATCACGAATTCGTCTGCTCCTAAGCGAGCCGCCGTATCGCTGGCATACATAGCCCTGTTGAGACGCTCCGCTACTTGGCACAGCAGGTTATCGCCCGCCCCTCGGCCATGCAGATCGTTCACGCTCTTAAAGCTGTCTAAATCAAGAAACAATAAGGCGCCATAGCGGCCACTTTGTTGAGCGGCGTCCATTGCGTGTTGCATGCGTTCCAGCAATAAACAGCGATTAGGCAGGCCGGTGAGGGGATCAAAAAACGCCAAGCCGCGGATCTCTGCCTCTGTGGCCTTGCGCTCCGTCATATCCTCCAGAGAAGACACATAGTGGCTGATCTCTCCTTTATTATTGCGCACCGCGCTTATCGACAGCCATTCCGGATAGGTGTCGCCATTTTTACGCCGACTCACCACTTCGCCCTGCCAGCGGCCGTTGGCCAGTAACTGCTGCCACATAGTCTGATAAAAATCGGCACCATGGGACTCAGAACGCAATAAACTGGCTTGCTTACCCACCACTTCATCGGCCTGATAACCGGTAATCTCACTAAAGGTCTGATTCACTCTGAGAATTTGGTTGTGCTCATCGGTTACCAGCAAGCCTTGATGCACTTCGAAGGCGGTGGCGGCAATGCGCAGCTCTCGCTCATCTTGGCTGCGTCGTTTAATGTCTTCCAGCATCCAAGCCAAACATACCGTCGCCAGCGGCATCACCACTAGCATGGGCACTCCCATCTGCAAGGCAATATCTAGGCTATTGGCCACGGGCAGCAAAGCAAAATGCAGTAGAACTAGGGCATGCAATAAAAATCCAAAGCAAAACAGTGTCACCAGCCCATTGCCCACTTTGCCCCGCTGATAAAGCGCGCGGTAACCTAAGCCGAACAGCACCGACAATATGATCACCATAAGCCCGCCGTTCACACCGGCGCCGCCTAGCCAGATCCGATAAGCCGCGGCCAACAGCCCCGCCACTGCGCCCACTAAAGGCCCACCGGCAAAAGCCGCCACGCTTAAAATCACACTGCGCCCATCAAACACCCAGCCACTTTGTAGCTCAACAGCCATGAGCATGCCTACCACAGAAGTAAGCCCAAGCAAGATACCGCTGGCCAACTTAGCGCCACGATTATAGCTTTCCCAGCAGCGAGAGTTGAGCGTCAGCAGCCAACACAAACCCAGTAATAGAGCAGAATGTTCCAAAAAATGGATAATCAAAAATAAGTGTCCTTTCAACTTAAACGAGGTAAGGCGCAAGTGGCGTTATTACGCTAATCATGAATTTATAGGCCTGAGCGTTCGCATAAATAAGGTGCGCATTGAGATAACACATCCTTAATCTCTACCTTTTTTAGTCACTACTCACTCATTAGTCGCTCTCGAACTTAATGCGCCACCTACTATTATCCTTATTAGGCTAATTTGTAACATAAAATCTGACTATTCCCACCATATAGGTGATTATCTCTTATGGAGCGGCTTAACATCTCAAAGCCAGTCATCGGCTGAAAATGTGGCCAATTTAGCAGGTGAAATGATATATCTGGCCCTCATTTAGGCTGCGGCCAGTCTCATTTAACCCGCCTTACTTACCTCTCTGCTCGGAGCATTTATGTCTGAATATGATACACAGCAAGTCGACCGTGCTATGGGTGCCATTATCGGTGCCTTTATTGGCGATGCCTTGGGCGTGGGTCCGCATTGGTATTACGACTTAGCCGAGTTACGCCGTGACCATGGCGACTGGATTGATGGTTACACAACCCCCAAGCCCGGCCATTATCACGAAGGCTTACAGGCCGGTGATCCTTCGCAATCAGGAATTATTTTGCGCCTCACGTTAGAGTCTCTGCTGGCGAATCAAGGCTATCACCAAGCGGATTTTTGCCGCCGTTTAGAGCAAGACTTGTTTACGCAGCTTGATTTTAGCAAGTTAGATAACAGCGCCAAACAAGGTCCGGGTGGTTACACCAGCCAATCGATACGCGAAGCTTGGCATAAGCGTGTGCAGCTACAATATCCTTGGGAAAAATGTGCAGGCCCTGCGGACAACACAGAAGCACTCGAGCGCAGCTTAAGTTTTGCCGCCTGCTATGCCGGCCAGCCTAAGTTATTAAGCGCGGCCGTCTACGCCAATACTCGACTGACTCAGGATGATGAAATGGTATTGGCGCACACTTTGGCGTTTAACGGCGTGCTCGGCTTACTGATTGAAGGCCACGCGTTAGATGCAGCCCTTAGCGATAAATTACTGACACAAGTGGATCAAGGTGAGCTGCCCTTTTGTTTACCGTCTGCCACCACAGTCGACCAAACGTTCGACATGGACGATTTGTCAGAAACCAACTTAAGTTGTGCCGATGCCCTGCTTACGCCCGCGTTCATGGCTAAGTTGGCGGCCAACCCAGAGACGCGCATCGAACCGGCGTCGAAAATAGCAGAAGTGTATGGCATGGCATGCTCTATTTATGAGCTAGTGCCCGCGGCCTATTATTTAGCGGCACGCTTTAACGACGATTTTGAATCCGCGGTCTTACACGCCGTTAATGGTGGCGGTCACAACATGGCCCGCGCCATGCTCACCGGCGCTTTAGTAGGTGCACAAGTGGGCTTATCGGGTATACCAAAGCGCTTTATTGACGGCCTTGCCCATAGCGACGAGCTACTGGCCTTAGCCAAGCAGGTGGCGGAGTTAAAGCCGGAAGCTAAAAGCTAAAAGCTAAAACACTAATCTGCTGGGCTGGGTACTTTCTTCCAGCTCTCAGCACAGCTTTCATCGCTTAAACTGCGCATAAATGGGGTTATGATCCGAGACGGTGGGCGTGTTAATGGCGATGGCCGAGCGCAGTGTTAAATCGCGATAAAAAATAAAATCGAGCGGCTGCTTGCGATACATTTTAATGAATTGCGAGTCTTCCATAGCGGCTTTCTTTAAGCCCATGGCGCGACAAAACTGCGCCAAATACAAGCGCCGCGCACGACTCCAAACATTAAAGTCCCCCGCCACTATTAATGGCCCTTGATGCTGCAGTAACACTTGGCGCAATACCGCAATTTCATGATGAAACTGACCGTGACGCACGAAGTTAATGGCGTGAATATTGGCCACCAATAAGGTTTCGCCGCCACGCAACGGATGCAGGGTAATCACTTGGCTCTTGTGGGTAGCAAAGGTCAGCTCGCGGCCTTTACTGAGCACGGTAGTAATATCGTCGAAGGCACATTGACCCGCGGTGAGCACACCAAATAAATGTGACTGGGTTTGAATGTTGGGCGACACAGCATAAGACCAGCCGTCTAATTGCAGGCGTTGACTCAGCGCCAGCTTTGCCTCTTGCAGCAATAACAAACTGGTCGGAAATTGCTTCAGCAATTGGCTTAAACACAGCTGAAACTCCGGGCTCAAAGTTAGCTTTTGCGTGTTCCAACACATGATGCCCAGCTCATTGTCATCCAAGGGCTGATCTTGGTGCACTAATTGATGGGGCGCTATTTGAGGACGAAGCATAACGGCATATCCAACTAACCACGAGATGCCTCATCTTAGCAGAACCCCATGCCGCACTCTCGCCCACTTTCACTCAATACCCGCAGCAAAATAGCAGTAAGTTCACACTTTTATACTCGTTATGCACCCCTGCTGTCGGCCCACCTTAAATACAGCGCCTAACCTCTGCCTTTCTCTTGGTTAGCTATAGTTACTCGTAGCCATATTTAACGCAGCACTTACGTAGCAGCAAGGGAGTAAATAGCATGAAAACGAACGCGGTAGTGTGGTTTGAAATTTATGTAAACGACATGGCGCGAGCGCGCGCTTTTTATGAAGCCGTGCTGCAGGTCACGCTAGAGCCCGCAGAGAAAATAGCGGAAAACTGGCCGGAGTTGTGGATGTTTCCAGGAGAAAATAATGCCAGTGGTGCTAGCGGCGCCCTAGTGAGAATGGTGGGTGATGAAGAGTCAACGGGCGGTGGCAGCACCTTGGTGTACTTCAATTGTGCCGACTGTGCCGAGCAGATCAGCCGAGTGTCGGAGCATGGCGGTCGCGTAATACGCGATAAATTTGCTATTGGTCCTTACGGTTTTATTGCCATCGCCATGGATACCGAGGGCAACAGAATAGGCCTGCATTCTATGCGCTAAAGCAGCGTTAGCTATGAGCTAAAAAAACGCCAAAGCCGCTGGAGGGACGGCTTTGGCTAAAGATGGAGAAACATGGATAAAAATGGAAAACTTAACTTTTTCGCTACCTAGTGACTAAGCTATTTAACGCTTAGCCATTCAACACCAGCATGGCCTCAGGCAACGCCTTAAAGTCCAAAGCCATGGTTACACTGATTGCTGTGATGGTAATAATCGACAACACAAACACCCGCCGCGCCCAACTCTGTTCTTCTGCACCGCGATAAAAGCCGTTAAAGGCCATCACCAACCACCACAAACTGGTAGCGCAAGACACCGCCATAAAGGTCAGTCCGGTATAACCGCTGAGCGGTAACAAGGTCGTCACCAAACAAAACACCGCTATATAAAGCACGATTTGGCGCTTGGCCTTGGCGATGCTTTCGGCCACCGGCAGCACTGGAATATTGGCCGCCGCGTAATCGTTATAACGAAAAATGGCGATGGCGTAAGAATGCGGCATCTGCCACAAACTAAACATCAGCAGCAAGATGGCGGCACCCATATCGAACTGCCCAGACACGGCGCAATAACCCACTACCGGCGGCATGGCGCCAGATAAGCTGCCGACTAAGGTGCCATACACAGATTTGCGCTTCATATATAAGCTGTATACGCCCACATATACCACGTAACCCAACACGCCAAAGCTCAGCGCCACTTTGTTGGTAAATATCGCCAAAATGGCGAAGCCGATGACACCCAACACAACGCCGTAAATAAAGGCGGCGCGGCCCGACAATTCGCCAGTAACCGTGACGCGATTACGCGTGCGTTGCATGCGAGCGTCTATATCACGGTCAATGCAGTTATTAATGGCGCAGCCCGAGGCTACTACCAACGATAAACCCAGCACGGTTGCCCACATCAGTGACCAGTCGATATGACCGCGCGCGGCCATAAAAAAGCCTCCCGCTACCGATATCAGGTTACCCATGATGATGCCTGGCTTGGTTACCTTAAGATAAGGCCGAATCATAAAAAGCCCCTTGGGATAGTTATCCCGTTATTTAATTTACCTATTGCCTCGATGCTTTACACAGAACACACCAAGTTGAGCAAGGAAGCCAAAGGGATTTACTCCGCCGACCGTGACATGCCAAGGATGGCATGTCCGAGCCTCAATGGGGCGAGCTAGCTCGCCGTGACGAGTCGTTTCTGCCTGACCGAACATCCAGTGAATATTCGCAGCAGGCCGAAACGACGAGTGTCCCATTAAGCGGCGTGTCGGAGGAGTGAACCCTTTGGCCGACTTTACTTACGTTGTTTGTGTTACATCATCATTTCGTTAGCGCTAAGGATGATCCACACCGACAGTCCCACCACCATGATGATGATGGAAGCAGAGAACAAAAACGCCACCGTATTGGCGCGGCTGTTCGGCTTAAAGCTCAGGTGCAAAAAGTACTTAAGGTGGACAAATATTTGCACTATTGCCAAACCCACTACCACAAACAGCGTTTGGCTTTTGCTCATTTGCCCGGTCATCACCGCCCAAAATGGGATGGCGGTTAACAGAATCGACAGCACAAAGCCTTTCAAGTAAGAACACACACTGCCGTGATCGGCCGCCGCATCGTGATGATTACTCATGCCACTGCTCATACTAAGATCCCCAGCAAATAGACCACGGTAAATACACAAATCCACACCACATCGAGAAAGTGCCAGAACATGCTCAGGCAGCCCAAACGAGTCAAAGTGCGGGGTGTGGTGCCTTTAGCGATCAGCTCCACCATCAAGACAAGCATCCACACCAAACCGGCAGTCACGTGCAAGCCGTGCATACCTACTAAGGTGAAGAATGCGCTCAAGAAAGCGCTACGCTGTGGGCCAGCGCCTTCGGCGATCAGGTGCTGAAACTCATACAGCTCCATACCGATGAAGGTCGCACCCAAGGCGAAGGTGACCAGCAACCACAGCAAGGTCGCGCCGCGCTTATGTTGATGACCGGCCAACATGGCAAAGCCATAGGTGATACTGCTAACCAACAACACGCCGGTTTCCACCAGCACGAAGTTCAGGTCGAACAAGTCTTTGCCAGACGGGCCGCCAGCTGTGTTCATATACAGCACCGCATAGGTGGCAAACACAGAGGCAAACAGCAAACAGTCGGTCATTAAATAGAGCCAGAATCCAAACAGCGTATTGCCGCCTGTGTCGTGATGCTCTTCTTCATGCTCATGCTGCTGCACTTGGTTTAGATCGATAGCTACGGCTTGCATCAGGCCTCCTTGATTTGGCTACGTATATGCGCCGATTCGATGGCTTTCACCTCATCGGGTTGTACGTAATAGTCGGTGTCATTGTCATAGGCACGGCACAAGAAAATCACGAAGCTGGCCACTAAACTCGCGATCACCAGCCACCAAATGTGCCAGATGGCGCCAAAGCCCATCGCCGTTACCGCAGCGGCAATCAGCACACCGGTACAGGTGTTCTTCGGCATATGGATCGGCTGATAGTGAGCTTGTGCCTGATAGGCAGTGCCCTTTTCTTTCATGTCGGTGAAGGCGTCTATGTCTTCTACTGGCGGCAGCTCGGCAAAGTTATAAAACTGCGGAGGTGAAGAAGTAGACCATTCCAGAGTATGACCATTCCAAGGATCGCCAGTCAGGTCGCGGTTTTGCTCGCGATCTCTAAAGGCTTGATACAACTGTACAAACTGAATGATGATACCGGCCAGAATAAACAGCGCGCCCACAGCCGCCAGATACAGCCAGAAGTTCCAAGCTGGATTGTCGGTGTGGTTGATACGGCGCGTCATGCCTAAGAAGCCCAATACGTAGAGCGGCATAAAAGCGACGTAAAAACCAATCTGCCAGCACCAGAAGGCGGCCTTGCCCAACTTCTCGTTCAAATGGAAACCCATGGCTTTCGGGAACCAGAACACGAAACCAGCTAAGTAGCCAAACACGGCGCCACCTATGATGGTGTTATGGAAGTGGGCAATCAAAAACAAGCTGTTGTGCAGCACAAAGTCGGCACCGGGCAGCGCTAGCAGCACGCCCGTCATACCACCGATAGTGAAGGTGGTCATAAAGCCTAAGGTCCACAGTACTGGCACGGTTAAACGCAGGCGGCCACGGTAAATAGTGAACAACCAGTTGAATAACTTAACGCCTGTCGGCACTGCGATAATCATGGTCATCACGCCAAAGAAGGCGTTGACGTTGGCGCTGGATCCCATGGTAAAGAAGTGGTGTAACCACACCACGAAGCCCAAGATGGAGATGGCACCACTGGCATACACCATGGAGGTATAACCAAACAAGCGTTTACCGGTAAAGGTAGAGATGATTTCTGAGAAAATACCGAATGCTGGCAGCACCAAGATATACACCTCGGGATGACCCCAAGCCCAGAACAGGTTGATGTACATCATGGCATTACCACCGCCTTCATTGGTGAAGAAGTGGAAATCCAGATAACGGTCCAGCGTCAACATCCCCAGCACGGCGGTCAAGATCGGAAATGACGCCACTATCAGAATGTTGGCCCAAGTACAGGTCCAAGTGAAAATAGGCATCTGCATCAGTTTCATGCCAGGAGTGCGCATCTTGAATACGGTTACCAAGAAATTCACGCCGGTCAGCAAGGTACCAATACCGGAAATCTGTAAGGCCCAGATATAGTAATCCACCCCCACACCCGGACTAAAATCCATTTCCGACAGCGGCGGATACGCCACCCAACCTGTTTTGGCGAATTCGCCTAAGCCTAATGAAATATTCACCAAGACCGCGCCTGACACCGCCAGCCAGAAGCTGAGGTTATTCAGAAACGGAAACGCCACATCGCGCGCACCAATCTGCAGCGGCACCACTATGTTCATCAGGCCTATCATAAATGGCATCGCCATAAAGATGATCATGATGACACCGTGGGCGGTGAAGATTTGGTCGTAATGTTCCGGCGGCAAGTAGCCATCGGCACCATTGGTCGATAGTGCTAATTGGGCCCGCATCATGAGGGCATCGGCAAAGCCGCGCACCAACATCACGAACGCCAGAATGATATACATAATACCTAAACGCTTATGGTCCACCGAGGTGATCCAATCGCGCCATAACACAGTCCATTTCTTATATTTGGTGATTAAAAAGGCAATCACCAAGGCGGCTATCGCCACCACGCCCAGCGTGACCATGATAATAGGCTCATGATACGGCACGGCGTCCAGTGTGAGTTTTCCTAGCAAGGACATTATTTTTCAGTCTCCATGTTCATCTCATCGCTCATGTTGTGCGAAGCGTGCGAGGCATGCTCGTCGGCAACGACTTTTTTGCTGTCGTGCATGTCAGGCATAAACTGATGCAAGATGTGGTGGAACATGCCTGAGCTAACGTCTCCAAAATATTGCACTGGATTATTTTCACTCGGCTTAGCCAACTGCGGATAAGTGGCAGGACTTAAGATGTCAGACGACTGTTTGAGCTTGTTAACCCAAGCATCAAAACCGGCTTCATCGGGTGTGGCTATGGCTTTAAACTTCATGCCAGTAAAGCCTTCGCCGCTGTAGTTGGCGGAGTAGCCATCGTACTGGCCTGCTTCATTAGCAATCAGGTGCAGTTGAGTTTCCATACCGGCCATGGAGTAAATCTGGCCACCGAGTTGCGGAATGAAGAAGGAGTTCATAGTGGTGTCGGAGGTGATTCTAAATTCCACCGGCACATCGGTCGGAAACGCCAACTCATTAACCGAGGCCACGCCCAACTCTGGATAGATAAACAACCACTTCCAGTTCAGTGATACCACTTCGACGACTATGTGTTCTTTCTCATGGACCAGTGGTTTATAAGGGTCGAGATCATGAGTAGAACGCCAAGTAATGACGCCCAAAATAACCACAATAATGATGGGAATAAGCCACACCACTAACTCGATTTTGTTGGAATGCGACCACTTAGGTGCATAGATTTCCTGAGTGCGGCCTTCGCGATATTTCCAAGCGAAAAACAGCGTCATCAAAATAACCGGCACCACCACGATTAGCATCAACAGCGTAGCGACCACTATCAGTTGTTTTTCATCGACGCCCACTTGGCCTTTTGGATCAAGTATGCCGCCTTCGCAGCCAGCCAATAGCAGGGTGCTAGCACCGGCAAATAGCGCGGTTTTTAGATATCGAAACAATAAATTTCGAATAAACAGGTGTTGTATAACTAGGTTTTGCATAGACAAGAACCCTTCCCCTATTCCGTAAGGAATTACCTCATCGCTAAGCGACAAGACCAATGGGGGCTAACCGTGTGGTTTGAGGAGCAAAATTCGCGGGGCAAAAGCCTAATAAAGGCGAAACGCGCAACTACACCACACAGCGACCCAAGATGGGGCAAACGCTCGAATGCGGGCGTCAACAAGGCAGTGCTGCGTTAGCTAGCTGTAAAAACAGCCGCTATCAACAGCAACAACACTTATTTGAGCCTAAAGAGCGTTAGAACCCAGAGTGGGTCAAAGGGGGAGCGCGGCAACCATTGGTGGTGCGCAGTACGCAGTATTGCGGGAGAGGAGAATCAAAAATCGCCTTAACTTGCGTTAGGCGTGGCCAATGCAGTGTTTGCAGCAGCAGGTACAGGAGTAATAATAACCACTGTAGAAACAAGGGCACAAAGACGAGCAAGCTAGTAAAAATAATGGATTTGATGGTTTCAAGGGGCTGTAAGTTGCTGAGCTGTGCTTGATATTCAAACACATCTCCCGACAAACCGGCCCATGATAATAACCATTCACTGATCACTTCCAGCATCATCACCATGCTGACTAGGCCTACGCCATCCACGCCGAGTTTTGACAACGACGCTAAGTCGTGCCATCTCTCTGCCAGCGTAAGAAAAGATGTAGGGTTCAACAGCTAGGTCCGGTGGATAATGATGAGAAAATAGCGACCCTTTAATCGGGCTTCTTGTTTAGTTGTTATGTTTTTCGTTTAGTTGTTACCAGTTCTGTTTAAGCATTTTCATTACTTTTAAGCTGTTTTGTTACGCTTAAGTTACTGCTTGAATAATGTCGGTTAAATCACACAAATCGCATTAATTTGCGTGTTTAGCCTAACAAAACTTGATCTAGCGCACAACTGTTCTACTGCCATTGGGCTACGACTCAGTACAAAAAGCGGGCTTGTCTTAGCGCAATTTTTAGCGAATCTTCTTCCCGCTTTTCGCTTACCGCGCTTAGAGCACCACCTTTAATGCCAACCCTAACAACACAACACCGCTTATCCGATCCAGCCATACCGACTTGGCATTCAGCCAAGCTAAAACCGGCCCGCGCGATAAAATTAGCGCGACCAGCACATACCAAACACCGTCTATGCCACCGGCGGTAATCATCATAATCAAACTTTGCTGCCAGTTCGTATCTGCATGTACAAACTGGCTAAACAGCGCCACGAAAAAAATCGCCAACTGCGGATTTAAAAACGCCACCATAAACCCCTCAAAGGCACCTTGACGACCGGAGATATCATGCGCCTCAGTAGCAGAGATTTCTTGAGGCTTAGCCAGCAAAGCCTTAATGCCTAACCAAGCCAAAAAGGCGGCGCCACCGTAGCGGATCACATTAAACAACAGCGGATTATTGGCAATAATCAGCGCTAAGCCCAGAGCGGTGAGCAAGGCATATAAGCCCACACCCACTCCATGGCCGATGGCGGTGCGCACGCCGTAGCCTTGACCGCCCTTAATGGTGTTACGCATAACCACGGCTAAGCTTGGACCTGGGCTCATGGCGCCCACCACGCTAATAGTGGCCAATGCCAACCAGCTAGAAAATTCCATAAACGTGCCTCATGAGGTTGCGGCTAGGAGAGTGACAATAGTAAGGTCGTGCATAGCGAAAGGCGCTTACTGTAAGGTACTTATTTTAAAGTAAAGGGCCGCTAACATTAAGCGCTGACAGTAGAAACCTAGGCTTAGATTGAGTTAATCTGGCGTTTTCTCGGCTTAAGCACCTACACTTACTCCTTTTCTGCCAACCATTAGCAACAACACCCCTATTACGTGGAGCAAGCAGCATGCGTTACTCGTGGATTTTATTTGATGCGGACGAAACATTGTTCCATTTCGATGCTTTTGCCGGACTAAAGCTGATGTTCGCTTCTTTTGGCGTGAATTTTACCGCCGAAGATTATCGCCAGTACCACACCTTAAGCGCCCCACTGTGGGTGGATTATCAAGACGGCGCCATTAGTGCCGCCCAACTGCAGCACACCCGTTTTCAAGCCTGGTCTGAGCGGTTAGGCATCTCCACAGAAACATTAAATCACGACTATTTAATCGCCATGGCCCAAGTCTCGCCGCCGCTTTCGGGCGCGCCTGAGTTAATTTCGGCACTGCAAGGCAAAGCCAAGCTCGGTATTATCACCAACGGCTTTAGTGCCATGCAGCAAATTCGGCTAAATAAAGCCGGATGGCAGCAAGCGTTCGATACACTAGTGGTGTCAGAAAAAGTGGGGATCGCCAAACCTGCCGTCGGCATTTTCGAACATGCTTTCGAGCTCATGGGCCGCCCACCCAAAGAGCAAATCTTAATGGTGGGCGATAATCCCCATTCGGATATTTTAGG